>NZ_JASTTJ010000005.1:0-396460 GCF_032248645.1 Streptomyces zaehneri | reverse complement strand
TCCCCACACCGCCCCATCCACTCCGCAAACACCACCGACTCCGACAACAACCCCAACGCCATCCCCACCCACTGCGCCCCCTGACCCGGAAACACGAACACCACACCCCCACCACCATGAACGGGCGGTGCGGTGTCGGGCGCGACAGCGAGGGCCGCCAGACGCTCCACGGCCTCCTGGCGCGTGGACGCGACGACAACACCGCGATGCGGAAGCCGAGTTCGCGTGGTCAGGAGCGACAGGGCCGTGTCGTACAGAGGGGTGCCCGGGTGGGCACGGAGGTGGTCGGCGAGGGAGGCCGCCTGGGCGCGCAGAGCTTCGGGGGTCGTGCCCGACAGGGTCAGCGGTACGACTCCGCCGGGGAGCGTCCTTGCCGGAGCGGGGATGGCGGAGGGTTCTTCGGGACTGGCCTGCTCCAGGATGATGTGCGCGTTGGTGCCGCTGATGCCGAAGGACGACACACCGGCACGCCGCGGCTCGTCCCGCTCGGGCCACTCCCGCGCCTCCGTCAGCAGCTCTACCGCACCCGCCGACCAGTCCACCTCAGGCGTCGGAGCGTCCACGTGCAACGTCTTCGGCAGCACACCGTGCCGCATCGCCTGCACCATCTTGATCACACCCGCCACACCCGCGGCGGCCTGTGTGTGACCGATGTTGGACTTCAGCGAGCCCAGCCACAGGGGCGAGTCCTCGGGGCGGGAGCGGCCGTAGGTGGCGAGAAGGGCCTGTGCCTCGATCGGGTCACCGAGGGACGTGCCGGTGCCGTGCGCCTCCACCACGTCGACATCCGCCGCGGACAGCCTGGCGTTGTCCAGCGCCTGCCGGATGACCCGCTGCTGGGAAGGCCCGTTGGGCGCGGTCAGACCGTTGGAGGCGCCGTCCTGGTTGACCGCGCTGCCACGCACGACGGCCAGGACGGCGTGGCCGTTGCGGCGGGCGTCCGACAGCCGCTCCAGCAGCAGGACGCCCACCCCCTCGGCCCACGCGGTGCCGTCCGCCGCGGCGGCGAACGCCTTGCAGCGGCCGTCCGGGGCCAGTCCGCGCTGGCGCGAGAACTCCACGAAGGCGCCCGGGGTCGACATCACGGCGACGCCGCCCGCCAGCGCGAGCGAGCACTCGCCGGAACGCAGCGCCTGAGCGGCGAGGTGGATCGCCACCAGGGACGACGAGCAGGCGGTGTCGACCGTCACCGCGGGGCCCTCGAAGCCGAGGGTGTACGCCACCCGTCCGGAAACGACGCTGCCCGCGCCGCCGGTGAGGACGTACCCCTCGATCTCCTCGGATCCGGTGCCCATGCGGGGGGCGTATTCCTGTCCGGCGACGCCGGTGAAGACGCCGACGCTCTCGCCCTTGAGGGTGGAGGGATCGATCCCGGCACGTTCCAGGGTCTCCCAGGAGGTCTCCAGGAGCAGCCGCTGCTGCGGATCCATCGCCAGCGCCTCGCGCGGGGAGATCCCGAAGAAGGGCGCGTCGAAACCGGCCACGTCGTCGAGGAAGCCGCCCTCACGGACGTAGGACGTGCCGGACACGTCCGGGTCCGGGTCGTAGAGGGTGTCGAGGTCCCAGCCACGGTCGGCCGGGAAGACGCCGACGGCGTCGGTGCCCTCGGACACCAGCCGCCACAGCCCGTCGGGGGAGGTCACTCCTCCCGGCAGCCTGCAGCCCATGGCCACGATGGCGATGGGTTCGGTGCGCCGGTTCTGTTCCTCGCGCAGCTTCTCCCGCGTCTGCTGCAGCTCGGCCGAGACCCGCTTGAGGTAGGTGAGAGCCTTCTCGTCGGTGGTCATGGAACCTGATCCCCTCTTCCGCGTGCCTGGCGGGTCAGCCGAGCCCGAGCTCGTTGTCGATGAAGGCGTAGACGTCGTCGGCGGTGGCGGCTTCGAGGCGCCGGGTCCGGCCCTCTCTCTCGTCGGGGCCGCCCCGCAGGGCGGCTTCTTCGAGCCTCGAGCCGAGGAACCGCAGGCGGGACTGGATGCCGGAGTGCTCCAGCTCCTCCGCCAGCAGGGCGTCGAGCGCCGCTTCCAGGGCGTCGAGTCTGGCCGCGACCGGATCGGATTCCTGGTCGAGGGCCTTGAGCAGGTAGTCGGCGAGCGCGGTGGGCGCCGGGTAGTCGAACACGGCCGTCGTGGGCAGCCTGGTACCTGCCGCCCTGCCGAGCCGGTTGCGCAGTTCCACCGCTGTCAGCGAGTCGAACCCGGCCTCCTTGAAGGCGCGGTCGGGTACGACCAGTGAGGCGTCGGAGTGACCGAGGACGGTCGCGGCTTCCTTGAGGACCACGTCCAGGACGAGGGCGGCCTTCTCCTGCGCGGGGAGTCCCGCGAGCCGTTCGGCCAGAGTGCGTCCGTGGGCCGTACCGGCCGCGGCGGCTCGGCGCGGCGCGCGCACGAGTGCGCGCAGCATCGGGGGAAGCCCGCCGGAAGCGGCCCGGTCGCGCAGCACGCTCGGGTCGAGCCGGATCGGCACGAGGGCCGGTTCCCCGAAGGTCAGGGCGGCGTCGAGGAGGGCCAGGCCCTCCTCGGCCGTCAGCCCGAGCACCCCGTCGCGTTCGGTGCGCCGGAGGTCGGCCTCGGCAAGGTCGCTGGTCATGCCGCTCGCGTGCGACCACAGGCCCCAGGCGAGCGACACCGCGGGCAGTCCTTCGGCACGGCGGACGCGGGCGAGTCCGTCGAGGAAGGAGTTGGCTGCCGCGTAGTTGGCCTGCCCGGGGTTGCCGAGGACACCGGCGGCCGAGGAGAACAGCACCAAGGCGGCGAGGTCGAGGTCCCGGGTCAGCTCGTGCAGGTTGAGGGCGGCGTCGGCCTTGGGCCGCAGGACGGTGGCCATGCGCTGCGGGGTGAGCGCGGCGAGCACGCCGTCGTCGACGACGCCCGCGGTGTGCACGACGGCCGTCAGGGGCGCGCTCGCCGGGACGGAGTCCAGCAGCAGGGCCAGGGCGTCGCGGTCGGCGGCGTCGCAGGCCTCGACACGCACGGTCGCTCCCAGCGCGGTGAGTTCGGCGGTGAGTTCCCGCGCGCCGGGCGCGCCGGGGCCGCGTCTGCTGGTGAGCAGCAGGTTGCGGGCGCCGTGTTCGGTGACGAGGTGGCGGGCGACGAGTGCGCCGAGGGAGCCGGTGCCGCCGGTGACCAGGACGGTACCGTCGGGGTCGGGCCGGCGTGGCAGGGTCAGGACGGCCTTGCCGGTGTGGCGGGCCCGGCTGAGGTGCCGGAAGGCGTCCGGGGCGTGCCGTACGTCCCATGCCGTCACCGGCAGCGGGGTGAGGGCTCCGCGGTCGAAGAGGCCGACGAGTTCGTGCAGCAGCTCCCGGACCCGGTCGTCGTCCGCCTCCGCGAGGTCGAAGGCGCGGTACTCGACCCCGGGGTGGCGTTCGGCGACCTCGGTGGCGTCACGGATGTCGGTCTTGCCCATCTCCAGGAAGCGCCCGCCGCGCGGCAGCAGGCGCAGGGACGCGTCGACGAACTCGCCGGCCAGTGCGTCGAGGACGACGTCGACGCCGCGGCCGTCGGTGGCGCCGAGGAAGTGCTGCTCGAAATCGGTGGTGCGGGAGTTGGCGAGGTGCGCGTCGTCGAGTCCGCGGGCACGGAGGGTGGCCCACTTGCCGGGGCTGGCGGTGCCATAGACCTCGGCGCCCAGGTGACGGGCGACCTGGACGGCGGCCATGCCGACGCCGCCGGCCGCGGCGTGGACCAGGACGGTCTCACCGGGCCGGACGCCGGCCAGGTCGCGCAGGCCGTAGAGGGCGGTGAGGAACGCGATGGGCGCGGCGGCGGCCTGTGCGAAGGTCCATCCCGCAGGGACGCGGACGAGCCTGCGGTGGTCGGTCACGGCCTGCGGACCGAACGCCCCGCCGGGGAACAGGCCCATGACCCGGTCACCGGGCGACAGGCCGGTCACGCCGGGGCCGGTCTCCAGGACGATGCCCGCGCCCTCGCCGCCGATCGCGGCCCGCCCGGGGTACATGTCCAGAGCGATCATGACGTCGCGGAAGTTCATGCCCGCGGCGCGGACGGCCACACGGACCTGGCCGGGGGCCGGCGGGCCGGATTCGGTGTTCGCCACGAGGGCCAGGTTCTCCAGGGTGCCGGGCCCTGTGGTGTCCAGGTGCCAGGTGCCGGCGCCGTCGGGGACCGTCAGGCCGACCGCGGTGGCGCGGACGAGGCGGGGCACGGACACCTCGCCGTCACGTACCGCGAACTGCGACTCCTCCAGGGCCGCGGCCACCGCCGGGAGTCCGGCGAGCGCGTCGCGGGATGCCTCGTGTCCGTCGAGGTCGGCCAGGACGAAGCGGTCGGGGTGCTCGGCCTGGGCGGAGCGCACGAGGCCCCAGACCGCGGCTGCCGCCGGGTCGGTGACGCTCTCGCCGTCATGAACGGCGACGGCGCCCCTGGTGACCACCAGCAGCCGTGATGTGTCGTCGCCGGGCGCGGCCAGAAATGCCTGGAGGTCTCCCAGCACGCGGTCGGCGAGTGCGTGTACGTCCTCGGCGGAGGTGCCGTCGCCGGTGGCGTCGAGGGCGCGGATGCCGTGGGGACCGTCCGCGCGCGCCGTGACCGGCAGCGGCGTCCACGTCGTACGGAACAGGGATTCGTGTCCGGCTTCGGTGGCGGGGCGCAGGTGTTCGGCCGCCACGGGGCGCAGGACGAGGGAGTCGACGTCGACGACCGGGGCTCCGGTGGCGTCGGTGATGCGCAGGGACACCCCGCTCTCTCCGGCGGGGGACAGCCGGACCCGCAGCGCCTTGGCACCCGAGGCGTGCAGTCGTACGCCGTTCCACGCGAAGGGCAGCAGACGCCTTCCGTCGCCGGGCTCGGCGACGCCGCCGAAGGCGCTGGGGTGCAGGGCGGCGTCGAAGAGGGCCGGGTGCAGGCCGAACAGGTCGGCGTCGTCGTGGTGTTCGGCGTCGAGGGCGATGTCGGCGAAGATCTCCTCTCCGTCGGTCCACACCGCGCGCAGTCCCCGAAAGGCGGGGCCGTACTCGTAGCCGGCCTCGGCGCGTTGCCGGTAGAAGTCCGTGACGGGCACGGCCGTGGCGTTCGGCGGAGGCCACGGGGCGGTGTCGGTGCCCGGAGCGTCGTCGGGGTTCGTCCGTGTCAGGGCGCCGCTCGCGTGGCGGGTCCACGCACCCTCGTCGCCGTCGGGGCGGGAGTGAACGGCGACGGGTCGGTCGCCGGTCTCGTCGGGCGCGCCGACGTGCACGCGGATACGCACCGCACCGTCGGCGGGCAGCACCAGGGGCGCGGCCAGGACGAGTTCGCGGACGGCGCCGTGCCCGACCTCGTCGCCGGCCCGGACGGCCATCTCGACCAGCGCCGTGCCGGCCAGCAGGACCGTGCCGTCGACCGCGTGGTCGGCGAGCCAGGGCCGGTCGGCCGAGGACAGGCGTCCGGTGAGGGTGACGGCATCGGCCTCGGGTAGTTCCACTGCCGCGGTCAGCAGCGGGTGGCCGGCCGTGGTGACGCCCGCGGCTGCGAGGTCACCGGTGCCGGGGGCGGCGTCGAGCCAGTAGCGCCGGTGCTGAAAGGCGTACGTCGGTACGACGGTGCCTCGGGCGCCGCTGCCGGCGAACAGGGAGGGCCAGTCGACGCGGGCGCCCCTGGTGTGTGCCCGGGCGACGGCCGCGACCAGCGTCGCGGGTTCCGGCCGTCCGTCGCGCAGTGCGGCCACGCAGTCGACGGCGTCGGGAAGGCAGTCCTGCGCCATGGCGGTGAGCACTCCGCCGGGCCCGAGTTCGAGCACGGTGGTGACGCCCTGTTCGCGCAGGGTGCGCAGGCCGTCGGCGAAGCGGACCGTGCCGCGGACGTGGCGTACCCAGTACTCGGGGGCGCACAGCTGTGCGGGGTCGGCGAGGGAGCCGGTCAGGTTGGAGACGACGGGCAGGACGGGGGTGTGGAAGCTCAGTCGGGCGGCGACCTCGTGGAAGGCGTCGAGCATCGGTTCCATGCGCGGCGAGTGGAAGGCGTGCGAGACGCGCAGCCGTTTCGTCTTGCGGCCGCGGGCGGCGAGCACGGCGGCCACGGCTTCGACGGCGGGCGCGTCACCGGAGAGGACGACGGCTTCGGGGCCGTTGAGCGCCGCGACGGCGACTCCGTCGGTGAGCTCGGCGACGGCCTCGTCCTCGGTGGCCCGCACGGCGATCATGGCACCGCCCTCGGGCAGCCGCTGCATCAGCGCGCCGCGCGCGGCGACCAGGGCCGCGGCGTCCTCCAGGGACCACACACCGGCCACGTGGGCGGCGACGAGTTCACCGATGGAGTGCCCGGCGACCAGGTCGGGGCGCACGCCCCAGGACTCGACCAGCCGGTAGAGGGCCACTCCCACGGCGAACAGGGCTGCCTGGGTGTAGGCGGTCCGGTCGAGCAGGTCCGCGTCGGGAGTGCCGGGTCCGGCGAGGACGACGTCCCGCAGCGGGCGGTCGAGCCAGCGGTCCAGGGTGGTGCAGACCTCGTCGAAGGCGCGGGCGTACACCGGGAACGAGGCGTACAGTTCGCGGCCCGTCCCGGGGCGCTGCGCGCCCTGGCCGGAGAAGACGACGGCGAGCTTGCCGTCGGTGGCGGTGCCGGTCGTGCCGTCGCCGGCGGCCAGGGCCGCCAGGGCGTCGCGGGCCTCCTGCGTGGATCCTGCGACCACGACCGCGCGGTGCTCGAAGGCGGAGCGGCCGCTGAGTGTCAGGGCTACGTCGGTGAGGGCGGGCGCAGGCTCCGCGTCGAGAAGGGCGGCGAGGCGTCCGGCCTGCGCGCACAGGGCCTGTTCGGACTTGGCGGAGAGGACGAGCGGGACGAGCCCGTCGGGCAGCGCGCGCTCCGCCGTGTCGGCTGTGTCCGGTCCGTCGGCGGGAGTCGTGGCGGGGTCCTCGGTGGGCTGTTCGAGGACGACGTGGGCGTTGGTGCCGCTGATGCCGAAGGAGGACACGCCCGCGCGGCGCGGGCGCCCGGTCTCGGGCCAGGGCCTGGGCTCGGTGAGCAGTTCGACCGCGCCGCGGGTCCAGTCCACTTCGGGCGTCGGGGCGTCGACGTGGAGCGTCCGGGGCAGCACGCCGTGCCGCATCGCCTGCACCATCTTGATCACACCCGCCACACCCGCGGCGGCCTGTGTGTGACCGATGTTGGACTTGAGGGATCCGAGCCACAGCGGGTGGCCGTCGCCGGGCCGTTCCCGACCGTAGGTGGCGAGAAGGGCCTGCGCCTCGATCGGGTCGCCGAGGGAGGTGCCGGTGCCATGCGCCTCGACGGCGTCGACGTCGGCGGGGGTGAGGTCCGCGTTGGCGAGGGCCTGGCGGATGACGCGCTGCTGGGAGGGGCCGTTGGGCGCGGTGAGGCCGTTGGAGGCGCCGTCCTGGTTGATGGCGGAGCCGCGGACGACGGCGAGGACCTCGTGGCCGTTGCGGCGCGCGTCCGAGAGCCGCTCCAGCAGCAGCAGAGCCACACCCTCGGACCAGCTGGTGCCGTCCGCCGCGGCGGCGAAGGCCTTGCAGCGTCCGTCGGGTGCGAGTCCGCGCTGCCGCGAGAACTCGACGAAGCTGCCCGGGGTCGCCATCACCGCGACACCGCCCGCCAGCGCCAGGGAGCACTCCCCCGCGCGCAGCGCCTGGGCGGCGAGATGCAGGGCCACCAGCGAGGACGAGCACGCCGTGTCCACCGTCACGGCGGGCCCTTCGAAGCCGAAGGTGTACGACACCCGGCCGGAGACGACGCTGCCCGCGCCGCCGACGCCGAGGTAGCCCTCGATCTCCCTCGCGGGCCGCACCGCCCGGGTGGTGTAGTCGTGGTACATGACCCCTGCGAAGACGCCGATGTCCGCGCCGCGCAGGGCGCTCACGTCCAGGCCCGCGCGTTCGAAGACCTCCCAGGAGGTCTCCAGGAGGAGCCGCTGCTGGGGGTCCATCGCCAACGCCTCGCGCGGGGAGATCCCGAAGAACTCGGCGTCGAAGCCGGCCACGTCGTCCAGGAAGCCGCCTTCCGTGACGTACGACTTTCCGGCGGCGTCGGGGTCCGGGTCGTACAGCTCCTCCAGGTTCCAGCCCCGGTCGGACGGGAACGGGGAGCGGCCGTCGGCGCCGTCGGCGACCAGACGCCACAGGTCCTCGGGCGACGTGACGCCGCCCGGCAGCCGGCAGCCCATCGAGACGATGGCGATCGGCTCGTCGCAGACCGCGGCGGGGGCGGGCAGGGCCGGGACGTCGGCGGACTCGCCGGAGACCTCGTCCAGCAGCCGGTGCGCCAGGGCTTCGGGGGTGGGGTGGTCGAAGGCACTGGTGGCGGGGAGGCGCAGTCCGGTGGCGGTGCTGAGCCGGTCGCGCAGGGCCACGACCATCACGGAGGTGAAGCCCAGCTCCTTGAAGGCCCGGTCGGCCGGGACGTCCTCGGTGCCGGTGCGTCCGAGGACCGCGGCGGCCTCGGTGCGCACCAGCCGCAGCAGGATTTCCTCCTGCTCCTCGGCGGGCAGGCTCTCCAGTCGGCCGCGCAGCTGCGAGGTCTCGGCGCGCGCCTCCGGAGCCGTGGTGTCGATCAGGCCGCGCAACGGTGCGGGGACCGGGCCGGTGAGCAGGGCGGCGTTGTCGAGGCGCATCGCGACGAACGCGGCCTCGCCGGCGGCGTGCGCGGCGTCGAACATCACCAGGGCCTGCTGTTCGGTGAGTTCGCCCGCCGCGAAGGGTACGGCGCCCTCGAGCGCGCCGTCCTTCCAGGGTCCCCAGGCCAGGGACAACGCGGGCAGGCCGTGGGCGCGCCGGTGCTGGGCCAGCGCCTCCAGCGCGGTGCTCTCGGCCGCGATGTCGCCGGCGCCGGGGGCGCCCAGGACTCCCAGGGGAGAGGAGCACATGACGAAGGCGGCCAGGTCGCGGTCGGCGGTCAGGTCGTGCAGGGCGTGCGCCGCGGCGGACACGGTGCCGGTTCCGGTGATCTCCTCCGCGTGCACCACGGCCGTCAGCGGCGGCCGGCCACGCTCCGCGAGCAGCTCGGCGAGCGCGGCGCGGTCGCCCGCGTCGCACGCGACGGCGGTGGCGCGGGCGCCGGCTCCGGCGAGTTCGGCGCACAGCGTCTGTACGCTCTCGTCGCCGTGTCCGGGGGTGAAAGCCAGCAGCAGGTGGCGGGCGTCGTGCGCGGTCACGAGGTGGCGGGCGAGCGCGGCTCCCTGGGCGGTGGCGGCGCCGGTGACCAGGACTGTCCCATCGGGGTCGAGCAGCGCGGGGGGCGGCTCCTCGCGGTCCATGGAGACGCGGGCGAAGCGCGGCAGCAGAGCGACACCGGAGCGGATGGCGAACTGCGGTTCACCCGCGTTCACGGCGGCAACCAGGGATCGCGCGCCGTCCTCGCCGAGCCCGTCGCCGTCGAGGTCGGCGAGCACGAACCTGCCCGGGTGCTCGGTCTGCAGCGCGCGGACCTGGCCCCACAGCGGGGTGTGCGCGGGGTCCCGTACGTCCTCGCCGTCGCCGACGGCCACGGCGCGCCGGGTGAGGACCACGAGCGTGAGGTTGTCGTTGCGGTCGTCGGCCGGCCAGTCCTGCAGGGACGCGACGAACTCCTCGATGCCCGCTCCGGCGTCGTAGGCGGTCCGGTCCGCGAGGAGGACGCCGGTGCCGCCCCGGGCGGCGGTGCGGGCGGCGGCCAGGTCGGTGTGGGCCTCGCACGGTACGCCGGCGTCCTGAAGGGCTTCGGCCAGGCCGAGCGGGTCGGAGCCCGCCAGCGCCCAATCGCCCGGCTCGCCCGGGGCTCCGCCCAGGGAAAGCCGGGATCTGGGTATCCAGTCGACGCGGAACAGCGAGTCGTACAGGCCGCTGCTGGTGGCGCGCAACCGGGCGGGCGTCTCCAGCAGCCGATGCCGCACGATCTTGCCCGAGGCGGTGCGCGGGATCGCCTCGATCTCGTACAGCTCCTCGGGCACCTTGAAGTAGGAGAGGCGTTCGCGGCACTCGGCGAACAGCCGTTCCGTGTCCGGTCCCTGAGAGCCGGGGACGATGAACGCGACCGGTACCTCGCCCAGCACGTCGTGCGGCTTGCCGACCACCGCGACGTCGGCGACACCGGGGACGGTGCGGATGACCTCCTCCACCTCTCCCGGGTGGATGTTCTCCCCGGCGCGGATGATCAGTTCCTTCCTGCGGCCGGTGATCGTGAAGTAGCCGGCCTCGTCACGGCGGGCCAGGTCGCCGGTGCGGTACCAGCCGTCGTGGAAGGCGGCCGCGGTGGCTTCGGGCTGGTTGTGGTAGCCGGCCATGACACTCGGCCCGCGCACCCACACCTCGCCCTCCTGGCCGTCGGCGACGTCCTCGCCGGTCCGCGTGTCCACCAGGCGTACTCCCAGACCCACCACCGGCAGGCCGCAGGAGCCCTCGGCGCGGGCACCCGAGGGCCAGTTGACGGTGATGGAGCCGCAGGTCTCGGTGGAGCCGTAGGCGTCGATGAGGGGAACGCCGAAGACACGCTCGAACGACCGGCGCAGCGATGCCGTGGTGACCGCGCCACCCACCAGGGCCACGCGCAGCCGTGGAGCGGTGAAGCCGCGGTCGCGGGCCGCGTCGAGCAGATAGTGCAGCAGGGTGGGCACGCCGGCCAGGAAGGTGGCGCGCTCCTCGTCCAGTGCGGCGAGCACGTCCTCCGCCGACAGAGCGTCGACGATGCGGGCGCTGGCGCCCACGGCCACCACGGAGAGCACACAGGCGATGTGCGAGAGGCTGTGGAAGAGGGGCAGCGGCCAGACGACGCGGTCCTCGGGACCGAGTCCTGGCACCGGCACATAGCAGGCGGCCACCGACCACAGGCAGTTGCGCTGGGTGGAGAGCACGCCCTTGGGCCTGCCGGTGGTGCCCGAGGTGTAGAGCATCCACGCCAGATCGTCGAGACCGAGGTCGTCTCGAGCCGGCGTGGCGGGTTCCCGGGTCGCGAACGATTCGTAGGGCAGGAAGCCCGACGGCACCGGCCCGTCGCCGACCAGGACGACCGTCAGGTGCGGACGGTCCGGAAGCAGGCGCCGCAGCTGTTCCACATGCGGGTGATCGGTGATGACGATCCGGGCACCGCTGTCGTCGAGGACGTGCGCGAGTTCCGCGTCACTGCTCTGCGGGTTGACGGGGACGCCGATGGCGCTGGCCCGGGTGATGGCGTAGTAGCTCTCGACGATCTCGACGCGGTTGCCCAGGCAGATGGCCGCACGGTCGCCCGGTTGCAGTCGCAACTCCGCCAGGTGGCCGGCCAGTCGCCGGGTCCGCGACTCCAGGTCGGTGTAGCTGACGCTCCGTCGGGCGTCCCGGTAGGCGATCTTGGCACCGAAATGCCGGGCCTGATGGACCAGCAGCTCGGGAAGCGGCCGGATCAGCTCGGTGCGCAACATGTGTCGTCATCCCTCCGGGGCGAGAGCAGACGGGCAGTCCGCAAGGGCAGATGGTTCGCCCTACCCGGCACATTCTTGTCATGCGACGCTCCCCCACACCCCCTCATCACCCCCCTACGCATCCCTAACCTGAGGAGTGACCAGAATTAATGAGCAGGGGTTTGGAGCGGCGGACAGGCGGCATTAGGCTCCGTCGCCGTACCGACAGTCATCGTGTTATCGGCTGTCGGCCCGGAATGCAGACGTGATGAGCGGCCATCGCATTTCCGCCGGTGCTCCGGGAGCGGGATTTCTTTTCCCGGCAGCTTCCCGCGACGGCGGGACCGCAGGGAAAGGGACACACACGGACATGAAGAATTCGACATCCCATCACACCCGTATCCGGGTGGAACTCGGCGACCGTGCCTATCCCGTCGACATCGGACCCGGGGTGCGGCACTCGCTGTCCGGGATCGTCGAGGGGCTGGGAGCGCGGCGTGCGGCGGTGGTCTCGGCCCGGCCGGACGCCTGGATTCCCGACCCCGGCGTGCCCTCGCTGGTCCTGCGAGCCCGTGACGGCGAGAGGGACAAGACGCTCGGCACCGTCGAATCGCTGTGCCGGGAGTTCGTGCGTTTCGGGCTGACCCGTGACGACGTCGTCGTCTCCGTCGGCGGCGGCACCACGACGGACGTGGTGGGCCTCGCCGCCGCCCTCTTCCACCGCGGGGTGCCCGTGGTGCATCTGCCGACCACGCTGCTCGCGCAGGTGGACGCCAGCGTGGGCGGCAAGACCGCGGTGAACACACCCGAGGGCAAGAACCTCATCGGCGCCTACTGGCAGCCCAGCGCGGTGCTGTGCGACACCGACTACCTGGAGACCCTGCCCGAGCGGGAGACGCTCAACGGGTACGGGGAGATCGCCCGCTGCCACTTCATCGGCGCGGGCGACCTGCGGGAGCTGCCGTTGCCGGAGCAGATCGCGGCGAGTGTGGCGCGCAAGGCACAGATCGTGTCCGCCGATGAGCGCGACACCGGCCTGCGCCATCTGCTCAACTACGGCCACACCCTGGGCCACGCGTTGGAGCTGGCCACGGACTTCCGGCTGCGGCACGGCGAGGCGGTGGCGATCGGCACCGTGTTCGCGGGGCGGCTCGCCCGGGCCATGGGCCGGATCGACGAGCAGCGGACGGCGGAGCACCTGGAAGTGGTGCGTCACTACGGGCTGCCCCACAAGCTGCCCGCGGATGTCGCTCCGGCCCGGCTGATCGAGCTCGTACGGCTGGACAAGAAGGCGATGTCCGGGCTGACCTTCGTGCTGGACGGCCAGGCCGGCGCCGAGCTGGTGCCTGACCTGCCGGAGGACGTCGTCGCGCGGGTGCTGGCGGAGATGCCGCGCGCGGCGGCCTGAGAAGGGTTCGCGTGCGACGGACGGTTCGCGCCGGTCCGGAAGAGGAGTTCGTCCGGACCGGCCCGGACCACGTCGTTCCCGGCGGCGGGCGGGCCACCGCCGGCCATGACGGCCGTCCGTCCCGTGATCCGCCCGGTGTCAGTTCTCCGGTGGGCGGCCCTTGGCCAGCAGGACCGCCCCGTGCAGTGAGGAGAGTCCACCGAGGCGGGCGGGCTCCACGGGCGGCGGCGGGAAACCGGGGCGGGCCAGTCGCGCCGTCTCCGCCCCGACCGTTTCGGTGAAGCCGGGCAGGGCGTCGGCGAATCCGCCACCGATCACGACGGCTGCGGGGCGAAGCAGTTCGCCCACCCCGACAGCGGCCGCGGCCAGCGCCGCACAGCCCTCGCGTACGGCGTCGGCCGCCCAGGACGTGCCGTCGGCGAGAGCCCGCGCCAGCTCGGGGAAGGTCACCTCCGTGCCGCGGGCGCGGGCGGCCCGGCGCAGTACGGCGGGTCCCGAGGCCACGGACTGCACACAGCCGCGGCGCCCGCAGTCGCACAGTTCCCCGGACCGGTCCACGATCAGGTGGCCGATCTCGCAGGAGCCCCGCGAGGGGCCGGGCAGCAGTCTGCCGCCGAGGACGATCCCGCCGCCGACTCCGGTGCCGACTCCGAGATACAGCAGGTCGGGACGGCCCGCCGCATGTGCTTCGGCGAGCGCGGCGAGGTCGCCGTCGTCGGCGCAGGCCACCTCCTCGGTGCCGAAGAGCTCGCGCAGCGCGCCGCCGAGGTCGAGGCCGCTCCAGCCCGGGCGGTTGGGCCAGGCGGTGACGACGCCCGCCGCGTCCAGGGTGGCGGGCATCGCCACGCCGACGCCCGCCAACTCGTCCGGGGCGACGGCGCACAGCTCCCGGATGTGCCGGGCGAGCAGGTCCAGGTCCGCAGCCGCGGGCACGGGCGCGTCGGGGGCCCGTGGCCACCGGAAGCCGGCCTCGCGCACGGTGCCGTCCGTGTGCTCCGCACGCAGGGCGACCTTCGTGCCGCCCACGTCGATGCCCAGGTGGTAGGGGATGGCTGCCTCCCGGCCGGGTCAGTCCCTGAGGTGGGCGGTGACGATCTCCGCGACCTGGCGGAGCACGCGGGGGCTGCTGAGCATCTCCTCGTGGCCGCAGCCCAGTTCGTGTCGCACGATCTCGCCCGCGACGTACGGCGCCCAGGCCTCGCTGGAGGCCGCTTCGGCCACCGGGCTGGGATCGGCCGCGAACAGGTGCATGGCGCCGCTGTACTTCTCGGGCGTGTGGTCCTTCCAGGCGCCGAGGTCGGTCAGCATGGTCTCGACGAAGGTCTCGGCCGCGCTCTTCCTGCCGCGCCAGGCGTAGTTCGTCGCCATGTCGGCGAATTCGGCGATGTCCTCGTACGTGAGCGGGCGCTCGTATGCGGCGAGGTCCTTGCCGTTGATCAGCAGGATCAGTTCGATCAGGCCCTGCTCGTCACGGTCCTCCTTTTCCGTGATGTGCGGGTTGGTGTTGAACACGCCGAGGAACTCGATCTCCTCACCGCGCTTTTGGAACTCGGCGGCGACGGCGTGGGCGAGGATGCCCCCGAAGGACCAGCCGAGAATGCGGTAAGGGCCCGTGGGCTGCACGCCTCTGATGCGGTCCGCGTAGTCCGCCGCCATGGCCGCGATGGTGTCGACGGGGGTGTCGAACTCCTGGAAGGTGTGCGACTGGAGGCCGTAGAGGGGGTACTCCAGGCTGAAGTGCTGGGCGAGCACTCCGTAGCACCAGGCGGTGCCGCCGAGGTGGCGCATGCAGAACAGCGGCCGTGCCGAGCCCCTGGTCATCAGCGGCAGCAGTACGTCGAAGGAGTCCTGCGGCTCCTCACCCGTGAGCCGCCGGGAGAGCTCGGCCGGCGTCGGGGACTCCACCAGCATCCGGATCGACAGCTCCAACTGCATCTCGGAGCGCACCCGGGCCAGCAGCCGTGCCGCGAGCACCGAGGAGCCGCCGAGGTCGAAGAAGCTGTCGCGTGGTCCGACCTGCTCCACACCGAGCACCTCGGCGAAGAGCCGGCTGAGGAGCAGTTCCGACTGCGTGAGGTGCGTCTCCACCATCGCCGTCCGCGCGACGACCGGGGCCGGCAGGGCCTTGCGGTCGAGCTTGCCGTTGGGGGTGAGAGGGAACTCCTCCAGGGCCACCACGGCGGACGGCACCATGTACGGAGGCAGTGTGTCCGCCACGAAGTTCCGCAGTTCCTTGACGTCCGGCACGCGGCCGGGGGCGGCCGTCACGTAGGCCACGAGGCGCCGGTCGCCGGGCCGGTCCTCGCGGACCGTCGCGGCCGCCTGGTCGATGTCCTCGGAGCGCTCCAGGACGGCCTCGATCTCGCCGAGTTCCATCCGGAAGCCGTGCAGCTTGACCTGGTGGTCGGCACGGCCGACGTACTCCAGGTCGCTGTCCGGGCGCAGCCGCACCACATCGCCCGTGCGGTACATCAGGGCGCTGCCGTCACCGAAAGGGTCGGGCAGGAAACGCTCGGCGGTCAGCTCCGGCCGGTTGAGGTAGCCGCGGGCGACTCCCGCGCCGGCGATGAACAGCTCACCCTCGGTGCCGGCCTCGACGGGCACCAGGTCCTCGTCGAGGACGTACAGCCGGGTGTTGCGCAGGGGCTTGCCGATGACGGCGGCGTCCTCGGGCCCGGTGACCGGGTGGACCGTGGACCACACGGTGGTCTCCGTGGGCCCGTACCACTGGACGACCTCGGCACCGAGGTCGAGCAGCGCCGCCGCCAGCTTCTCCGACAGCGCCTCGCCACCGATGAGGATGCGCAGGCCGCGCAGCGCCTCGGGACTGACGGTGGCCAGCATGTGCCAGTGAGTGGGGGTGGCCTGTGCGGTGCCGATCTTCCCGCGGACGATCAGGTCGCCCAGCGCCTGCGGGTCCTGCCCGGTGGCGCGGGGGGCGATGACCGCGCGGGCACCGGTGTAGTACGGCAGGAACAGCTCGGGCACCGACATGTCGAAGGTGGCGGTGGTGACCGACAGCATGCGGTCACCCGGCTCCATGGACAGCCGCTCCCGCATCGCCTCCAGCAGGTTGTGCAAGGCGCGCACGGGGATCTCGACGCCCTTGGGGGTGCCGGTGGAACCCGAGGTGTAGATGACGTACGCGAGGTCCTCGGGCCGCGGCGGGGCAGCCCGCTCGGCGTCCGTCAGATGCCCGGCGGGCAGTCCGGCGAGCGTCGCGGCCGTCGCGGGTTCGTCCAGCACGACGCGGGGAACACCAAGGTCGGTGCGGTCGGCGTGGATGCGGGTCGACGTCAGCAGGGCGACCGGAGCGGCGTCGCGGACCTGGAAGGCCACGCGCTCGGCGGGGTGTTCCGGGTCGAGCGCCAGGTAGGCCCCGCCCGCCTTCAGCACCGCCAGCAGCGCCACCAGCAGGTCCGTGGAGCGGGGCAGCATCACCGCGACGACGCGGTCGGGCCCCACACCCTGGGCGACCAGGTGGCGGGCGAGCCGGTTGGCCTGCTCGTGCGCCTCCCGGTAGGTGAGCTCCACACCCTCGCATTCGAGGGCCGTGAGGTCCGCAACGGAGTCGGCCCGCTCCTCCAGCGCCTTCACCAGCATGTTCCCCTCCACAGGGCTCGTACGGATTCTCGGCACGGTGCCGCTCAGACGGCCGGGGTGCGCATCCAGCGGTTCCAGTACGGCCGCCAGCCGTGGCGGTGCCAGAACGGCGTGGAGATCGGGTTGAACATCGCGTGGTAGCCGACCGACGCGCCGATGCCCATGGCGTCCAGATCGGCGTGGACGTGGTTGGCGAGGGAGGTGCCGATGCCCAGGCCCCGGTAGCCCTCCTTGACGGCCTGGCAGACCAGATGCGCGACGGGGGTGGCGGCGATCTTCGTCGCGAGCCATGCCTGCTGCGGCTCGGAGGGATCCTCGCCCCGGTGCATGCCCACGATCGCGCCCTCGTACTCGGCGACCCAGATCAGCGGTTCGTCGCGCTTGAACGACGCGGTGATCTCCTCGCGCAGCAGCGCCTCGGTATTGGCGCGCTCGACGGCGCCGCTGACGGCGGCGTCGAACCGGGTCTCCACCATCTGCAGTTCGAACACCGCCTCACTGTCCTCGGGGGTGGCCCGCCGCACGTGGACCCGCCCCGACTCGGGCACCAGGTCGGTGCCCTTGACCCGGCCGATCATCACGAACTCGGGGACGAATCCGAAGGCACGCAGGACCCGGGTCATGCCCACGTCGCGGCTGGGCCACTCGACGGCGGCCATGGAGTCCGCACCGGGGCGTTCCGGGTGGCTGCGCATGTACTGCTGCCAGTGCGTGAGCAGAGCGGCCATCTCGTCGGGCCCGGAGACCCTGGGGGTCAGCTCCCAGCGGTCGAGCGGGCCGAGCACCGCCTCCAGCGCGTCCGCGTCGACACGGGTGTGTGTCAGCAGGCCCTGCGCCCCGTCGACCTCCAGCAGCTCTTCGCCTTCGCCGGGCTCCGGCAGCGCAGCGGCCTGCGGAATCATCCGGTCGACGGGGCGCAGCCGGTCGCGGTGGGCGGCCAGCACTGATTCCGCCGTCTGTACCTGGGGCATGGTGTCGTGTCCTCGGCTTTCAGTCGTGTCCGTGGCGATGACGCGCGGGCGCGGCTCACACGGGAACCAGGGGTCTCTCACGGCCGGTGGCACCGCGTCAGCGGTCGGTGACCTTCTCCAGCAACGCGCGAGCGGCGAGCCGATAGCCCGTGGCACCCAGCCCGAAGATCACTCCGCTGGCGAGCGGTCCGGTCACCGACTCGTGCCGGAACTGCTCGCGGGCCCAGACATTGGAGAGGTGGACCTCGAACCACGGGCGCGGATAGTCGGCCAGCGCGTCCCTCAGTCCCCAGCCGGCCATCATCAGGGCGGCGGGATTGACGATCGCACCGACGGAGTCGTAATTGCCCTGGATGGTGCGGATCATCTCCGCCTCACCGTCGTGCTGGAACGCTTCCACTTTCCAGCCGCGATCCGCCACTTCTTCGGCGACCCATCCTTCGATATCGGCGAGCGTATCCGTTCCGTAGATCTCGGGCTGACGGCTCCCGAGGATGCCGAGATTCGGCCCGTTCACCAACAGAAGCCTGCTCAATGCACACCCTTTGTCTGTACGGAACCACCGGGAAGTGCTTTTTATAGCACGGCCATTGACAGTCAAACACCGCTCCCCGGTATGCCCGCAATCACAAGGGGGAACATAGGGGGGTCCCCAGGGGAATGACGTCTCGCCAACCACTGGGTTAGCGTGCTAATTGCGACGACCGACCCCGGCCGGGGGCTGCTGCCGACCTGCCCGGCCGGGCGCGCGGACCGCACCGAGGTCGTGTTCCGGCGCCGGCGTCCGAGTGAACACCCGCCTCATGCGGGGTGGTTCCGCGTCGTGACCTCCGTGGCGTTCGCTGCGGCAGTATTCGCATGCGCGTAGACCGAAGGAGCAAGGAACAGCATGAGCAGTGGTGTGCGACTGGGCTCAGACCTACCGGCGTGGCCGCAGTACGACGACGCGGAGCGGACCGGCCTCATACGTGCGCTGGAGCAGGGTCAGTGGTGGCGCATGGGCGGTGGCGAGGTCGACGCCTTCGAGCGGGAGTTCGCCGAGTACCACGGGAGCGAGCACGCACTGGCCGTCACGAACGGCACGCACGCCCTCGAACTGGCTCTGGAGGTCATGGGTGTCGGCCCCGGCACCGAGGTGATCGTGCCGGCCTTCACCTTCATCTCCTCGTCCCAGGCCGCTCAGCGCCTGGGCGCGGTCGTGGTGCCGGTGGACGTGGACCCGGAGACGTACTGCATCGATCCGGCCGAGGCCGCCAAAGCCATCACTGCGAAGACCCGCGCCATCATGCCCGTGCACATGGCCGGCCAGTTCGCCGACATGGACTCCCTCGACAAGGTCGCCGCCGAATCCGGTGTGCCGCTGATCCAGGACGCGGCACACGCACAGGGCGCCACCTGGAACGGCCGGCGGGTCGGTGAGCTGGGCTCGGTCGCCGCGTTCTCCTTCCAGAACGGCAAGCTGATGACGGCGGGCGAGGGCGGTGCGGTGCTGTTCCCGACCGCCGAGATGGCGGAACACGCCTTCGTCCGGCACAGCTGCGGACGCCCCCGCGGCGACCGCGGCTACTTCCACCGCACCTCGGGCTCCAACTTCCGGCTCAACGAGTTCTCCGCCTCCGTGCTGCGCGCCCAGCTCGCGCGCCTGGACGGGCAGATCCAAACCCGTGAGGAACGATGGCCGTTGCTGTCCTCGCTGCTCGCCGAGATCCCCGGCGTACTGCCGCAGCGGCTGGACCCCCGGGCCGACCGCAACCCGCACTACATGGCCATGTTCCGGGTCCCCGGCATCACCGAGGAGCGGCGCGCGCAGGTGGTCGACACGCTCATCGAGCGAGGTGTCCCCGCGTTCGTGGCGTTCCGCTCGGTCTACCGCACGGACGCCTTCTGGGAGGTGGGCGCTCCGGACCTGTCGGTGGACGAACTGGCCCGGCGCTGCCCCAACTCCGAGGCACTGACATCCGACTGCCTGTGGGTGCACCACCGGACGCTGCTCGGCACCGAGGAACACATGCACGAGGTCGCCGCCGTCATAGCCGACGTCCTCGGCTCATGACCGCGGCGAACCACGACGGCCGGCCGGTCCGCACCGCTGTGGTGGGACTCGGCTGGGCGGCTCGCTCCATCTGGCTGCCGCGGCTGCGTCGCCATCCCGGATTCGCCGTGAACGCGGCGGTCGACCCCGACCCGGCCTCGCGCGCGGCCGTCGCTGCGGAGTTCCCGGACACCCCGGTCCTGGCGGCCGTGCACGACGCGGACCCCGCGGAGGTGGACCTGGCCATCGTGGCCGTGCCCAACCACCTGCATTGCGAGATCGCCGGCGGCCTGCTCCACAAGGGCATCCCGGTCTTCCTCGAGAAGCCGGTGTGCCTGACGTCAGCGGAGGCGGAGCAACTGGCCGAAGCCGAACGCGTCGGCGGTGCACGGCTCCTGGCGGGCAGCGCCGCCCGCCACCGCGCCGACGTCCGCTCCCTGCTCGCGAGCGCCGGCGACCTGGGCACGATCCGCCACATCGAGCTGTCCTGGGTGCGTGCCCGGGGCGTGCCGGACGCGGGCGGCTGGTTCACCCGGCGCCGGCTGTCGGGCGGCGGGGCGCTGGTGGACCTCGGCTGGCATCTCTTCGACATCGCCACTCCGCTGCTGGGCTCCGCGAACTTCACGCAGGTCACCGGCGCGGTCTCGGGTGACTTCATCGCGCGGGACTCCGCACGGGTCTCCTGGCGCGCCGGGACGGCCGAGGACGGCCAGGAGAGCGAGCGGGCCGACGCCTGCGTCATCGACGTCGAGGACACCGCCCGCGCGTTCCTCGTCACCGACGACGGTGTCTCACTGTCGCTGCACGCCAGTTGGGCCTCGCACGAGGAGCGCGACATCACCCGCGTCCGGATCGACGGCAGCGCGGGGGTTGCGACCCTGCGGTGCACGTTCGGCTTCAGCCCCAACCGCCTGGAGCACCCGGAACTGACCCGCACCGCCGACGGCCGCACCCGCGGGGTCCCGGTGCCCGAAGAGCCCATCGGCACGGAGTACGACCGGCAGCTCGACGATCTGCTCGCCCAGCTGCGGGACCCGGCCGGTCCACGCCGGGCCATCGAGGAGGCGCGCCGCACCATCGGCGCCATCGAGCGGATCTACTCCTCGGCCCGCGCCGCGCAGGAGAAATCCCGGTCGCACCGGGCGTGACCGGCACGACCACCGATTCGGCCGGGACCCGTACCGCGGCGGCAGCGGTCCCCCAGCCGAAGCCGCCGCCCCACGAAGGAGAGCACCACAGCGCCATGGACAGTCCTGGAACCAGCCAAGGCCCCGCCACCGTCGGCACCCGCGACAACGGGGTACAGCCGATCGACGCGGTCGTCTTCGATCTCGACGGGGTGCTCGTCAACAGCTTCGCCGTGATGCGCCAGGCCTTCACCACCGCCTACGCCGAGGTGGTGGGGGACGGCGAGCCCCCGTTCGAGGAGTACGAGCGCCATCTGGGCCGCTACTTCCCCGACATCATGCGGATCATGGGGCTGCCGCTGGAGATGGAGGCCCCGTTCGTCCGTGAGAGCTACCGGCTCGCCCACCTCGTCCCGGTCTTCGACGGCGTACCGGAGATGCTCAGGGAAATGCGGGCCCGCGGTATCGGACTCGCCGTCGCCACCGGCAAGAGCGGACCGCGGGCCCGTGCGCTCCTCGAACAGCTCGGGTTACTGGACCTGTTCACCGTCGTGATCGGCTCCGACGAGGTGGAACGCCCCAAGCCGGCCCCCGACATCGTGCTCAAGGCACTGGGCGTGCTCGGCTGCGACCCCTCGCGGACGGTCATGGTCGGCGACGCGGTCACCGACCTCACCAGCGCGCGGAGCGCCGGCGTCGCCGCCGTAGCCGCTCTGTGGGGCGAGACCGACGAGGAGACCCTCCTCGCGGAAAGCCCCGATGTCGTGCTGCGCTCCCCCTCGGAACTGCTCGGGGTGTGCCTCGGCGAAGCCCGCACGCCCTGATCCTGGGGGACATGCTCCGCGTCATCGGGGGCCGTCCGGCTCAGAGCCGTCATTTAGGGGGGAGTAGGGGATCCCCAGGGGATTGGGGCAGGGGCCGAGCGATGGAAAGCTCGGACAGGAGCGTTCACGGGGCCGACATCCCGATCGGAATGTCCTGACGCGGTGGTTCAAGACGCCGATGGTCATCATTCCGAGAATCCGATGGAGGAAAATCCAGTGGCATTCACCGGGCTAGGGGATCCACAGCCCGTTCCCGACCTTCTACGGTTCCCACCGGAGGCTGTCGAAGGGTCTTCGAGAATCATCCTCCAATGATCGCAGTCATATCTCGACCGATATTTCACCGGAGACCCGACGTGGGAAAAGCCGTGACCGACATGCGTAAGCCGGCCCTGCAACAGCCCGAGTGGGACGACCCGTCACAGGTCCGGCGCATCCGGAAGGTACTGGCCGCACGTCGGCCGCTGGTCGCGGCGGAGGACGTGCGGGTGCTGCGGACGCTGCTGGCCCAGGTGGCCCGGGGCGAAGCCCTGGTGGTGCAGGCCGGGGACTGCGCCGAGAACCCGGGTGAGTGCGACGCCGAGTACGTCTCGCGCAAATCCGCGGTGCTCGACCTGCTCGCCGCGACACTGAAGATGACCACCCACAAGCCGGTCGTGCGGGTCGGGCGTATCGCGGGCCAGTTCGCCAAGCCGCGATCCAGGCAGCTCGAGCGGATCGGGGACCTGGAACTGCCGGTCTACCGGGGCCACATGGTCAACGGCCCCGAGTGCGACCCGGAAAGCCGGCGGCACGATCCGCTGCGCCTGCTGACCTCGTACATGACGGCCGGCGATGTCATGGAGCACCTGGGCTGGCGCGGCCGCGCGGTCCTGGGTCACCAGCCCCTGATGGAACCCCGGGTCTGGACGAGCCACGAGGCGCTCGTCCTCGACTACGAAGTGCCCCTGATCCGTGAGCTGGGTGACGGGCGCCGCTGGCTCGGCTCAACCCACTGGCCGTGGATCGGTGAGCGCACCCGTCAGCTGGACGGCGCTCACCTGGACCTCGTCGCCGGCATCGTCAACCCGGTCGCCGTGAAGGTCGGTCCGACCACCACCGTGGAGGAGATCACCGTCCTGTGCGAACGGCTCGACCCACTGCGGGAACCGGGCCGGCTCACCCTCATCGCACGCATGGGCGCCGAGAAGGTCACCGACCGACTGCCCGCGCTCGTGGAGGCGGTCCGGGTGGCCGGCCATCCGGTGATCTGGCTCAGCGACCCCATGCACGGGAACACCGTCGTCGGCCCGGACGGGCACAAGACCCGCCTGCTGGAGACCATGGCACGGGAGGTCCGGGGATTCCTCGGGGCCGTGACCGACGTCGGCGGCACGCCGGGCGGACTGCACCTGGAGACCACCCCCGACGACGTCCTCGAATGTGCCGCGGACGTCTCCGTGTACGAGGGGAAGGCCGTCCGGCGGACCAGCCTGTGCGACCCGCGGCTCAATCCCGAACAGGCCGTTTCGCTGGTCTCCGCCTGGTCCGACGCTGACGTCCGGCCCGCCGTGCCCGCAGACGGGTCACGCGTGGCCGAGGAGGCGCGAGCGATGCCGGGCAGCCGGCCTCTGCCTTCCGCTCCGGATTACCAGGAGTTCGAGACCCGGAACCACTCCGCGTTGCGGCTCAACCAGACGTAGGGCGAACTCCCGGAACGTCCCGCGGAACGGGCCGGAACATGTTCTCCAGTTCGAACTTCTGACCCTGCGAGGTCGGCGTCCGATTTTTCTGTGTGCGTGTTACTCGACGCTTCGGCTTCGGTGTGCCGTGAGGATTCGGACCGTTTTCTTTTCCTGTCTCGGCTGCCATACCAAAGTCAGGGAGTAGTAGGACCCATGCACCTTCTCGTCAACGGAATTCAGCACTGTGTCACCGGTGAGATTCCTGTCCCCCACTCGAAATACCACGCGCACCGTGCGCTGATCCTCGCCTCGCTCGCCGACGGCGTCAGCCGCGTCCACGGACTGTCCGACGCACGGCACGTCGGGTACACCGTGCGGCTGCTGCGCGACCTCGGCGTGCAGATCGCCAGGGACGGTGACACCTTCGTGGTGCATGGACTCGGCGGGCTGTACAGGCCCCGCCGGGAGGCGATCTCCGCCGGCAGCTCCGGCACGACGCTGTACTTCATGATCGGTCTGGCCTCACTGTCGGACCGCGCCGTGTCGGTGACCGGGCAGAAGTACTTCAGACGACGCCCGGTCGGCCCCCTGCTGCGCGCCCTCGAACAGATGGGGGTCCGGCTGGAGTCGGCCGACGACTGCCCGCCCATCCATGTACAGGGCCGCAGACCGACGGGCGGCCACGTCACCATCGCGGGAACCCTGTCCCAGTGGGTCTCGGGCCTGATCCTGCTGGCCCCGTTCGCGACGCGGCACACCACCATCGAGGTGGAGGGCGAACTCAACGAACGCCCCTACCTCGAACTGACTGTGGCGATGATGCGGCAGTTCGGCCTCGAGGTGACCGTCTCCGAGGACTGGCGGCGCTTCGACATCGAGCCCGGCCAGCAGGCGCGCGGCGTCGAACTGACGCTGCCGCCGGACATCGGCTCGGCCGCGTTCGGCATCGCGGCCGCAGCACTGCACCCCAGTGATGTGCTGCTGCGCGGGATCACCACGCTGGAGGGTGGCCCGGCCGATCACCCCGAGTTCCACTTCCTCGACGTCGCACGCTCCATGGGCGTACCCATGGAGACCGACGAGGCGGCCGGCGGTCTGCGCATCCGGCAGGACACGCCGCGGCTCACCGCGGTCGACGTCGACTGCCGCGACATCCCTGACATGCTGCCGATCCTGTCGACTCTCGCCACGTTCGCGCGCGGCGAGTCGGTGTTCCGCAACATCGCGCACACCCGGCTCAAGGAGTCCGACCGGGCCGCCGCCATGCTCCAGCTCAACTCCATGGGCGGCCGCCTGGCACTGTCGGACGACACGCTGCGGGTCCGAGGCGTGGACGGCCTGACCGGGGCCAGGCTGTCCTCGTTCAACGACCACCGCATCCTGATGTCGCTCGCGGTGGCGTCGTCACGGGCACGGGGGCATTCGACGCTGACCTATCCGAACGCGTACCGCATCTCGTACCCGACGTTCCTCGACGCGATGAACACGCTCACCGTGCCCATGTCGGTGCAGGACGGCTCGGCGGGCCCCGCCGGTGACGGCGCGGGCCCCGGTGCCCCCGTGACGACGCCGGAGGCCGTCGACCCCGAGACCGCCTCGCGGGTCACGCTGCCGCAGTGGCTGCGCCGAAGGGCCGAGTCCCGGCCACAGGACACAGCCGTCGTGGACGTGCGCTCCGACCGCGACGAGATGATCACCTGGAGCGAGCTGTCCGAACAGGTGGACCGTGCGGCGGCCCTGCTGCTGCGGCTCGGGGTACGGCCGGGCGAGAACGTGGCGTACCAGCTGCCGAACCGTATCGAGTTCGTGGTGCTCTCGCTGGCCGCCCTGCGCATCGGGGCCGTGTGCTGCCCGGTCATCCCGTTCTTCCGCAAGCGCGAGCTCGGTTTCGTCCTGCGGCGCTCCAAGGCACGGGTGCTGTTCGTGGTGGACCGGCACCGCTCGCGCCTGCCCGCCGAGGAGGCGCTGGACCTGGTCGCTGAGGACGGCTCGGACCTGGGCCTGGAGCACGTGGTGGTGCTGGCCACCGCGGGCGGCTCCGCTCAGCTGCCCGAGTCCCCCACGGGCGGGACCACCGTGCGGGACTGGGGGCAGGCGCTGTCGGCGGCGGCGGTCGACCGCGTGATGCTCGACGCCCTCGCACCGACACCGGAGATGACGGCGCAGCTGCTCTTCACCTCGGGCACCACCAGCGAACCGAAGGGGGTCACCCAGCCCACGCGCAACCTGGTCAGGGCCGCCGCGATGGAGATCGGACACCTCGGGCTCGGCAGGCAGGACGCGATCTGGGTGCCGTCGCCGCTCGCGCACCAGACGGGTTTCCTCTACGGCATGGTGCTCGCCCTGGTACTGGGCGTGCCGCAGATCCTGCAGCCCGAGTGGGACGCCAAGCGAGCACTGCAGTCGCTCAACGACCACCGGGCGACGTTCGTGCAGGCCGCGACGCCGTTCCTGTCCGACCTGGTGAAAGCCGTGGAGGAGAGCGGCGAAACGCCGCAACACCTGCGGATCTTCGTGGCGACGGGAGCCATGGTGCCGCGGGGTCTGGCGGAGCGGGCCGGGCGGGTGCTGCGCACCGACGTGTGCGGGGCCTTCGGCACCACGGAGACCTGCCTCGGCGCGTTGTCGTCACCCGGCGACGAGCCCCGGCAGCGCTGGGGTTCCGACGGCCGCGCGCTGGACGGCATCGAGCTGCGGATCACCGACGACGAAGGGCTGGTGCTGCCCGCGGGCAAGGAGGGCAACTTCGAGCTGCGTTCCCCCACGGTCTTCGACGGTTACCTCGAACGTCCCGACCTGACCTCCCAGGCGTTCACCGAGGACGGCTGGTACCGCACGGGCGATCTGGCGACGATCGACACCGAGGGCTTCCTGCGGATCACCGGACGGGTCAAGGATGTGATCAACCGCGGCGGCGAGAAGATACCCGTCGCGGAGATCGAGCAACTGCTCTTCGGACACCCCGCGGTGGAAGACGTCGCGGTGGTGGCCATGCCGGACGAGCGCCTCGGCGAGCGCGCCTGCGCCTTCGTGGTCCCTGCGGGCGGTACGGAGCTGACCTTCGAGGAGATGCGGCGTCACCTCGATGAACACGAGGTGGCCAAACAGTACTGGCCGGAGCGTCTGGAGCGGATCGACGCCCTGCCGCGCAACCCCATCGGCAAGGTGAAGAAGTGGGAACTGCGGGCGCTGGCCCGTGGTTTGCGGCCCCACGACGAGGACGCCGGCTGACGCGCGACGGACAGCGGACCGGAACGACGGAACAAGGACAGAGGTGGCACATGACGGACGAGCAGCAGTTCCACGAGCTGCGTACCCAGGTCGAACAGTGGGTGGAGGGGCCCGGCGAGCGCTGGGCCGAACGCATCGAGGAGAGCGGGCAGGTGCCCGAGGAGTTGTGGGCCGAGCTGAACGGCCTGGGGTTCCTGCGGATAGCCGCTCCCGAGGAGTACGGCGGCCAGGGCCTCGGCTTCGTACGCTGGATGGAGCTGATGGAGGTCTTCTCCCGCTCGCACGGATCCGTACGCATGATCGTGCACGTGGTCAACGGCATCTGGCGATCGATGGACGGCCACGCCGACGACGAGCAGCGCAAGCGCTTCGTCGTCCCCTCCGTCACCGGTGAGATCAAGATCGCCTTCACCCTCACCGAGCCGGGCAACGGCACCGGCGCGGACATCACCACGTCGGTGGTGCGCGAGGGCGACACGTACTACCTCTCAGGACGCAAGCACCTGATCACCTTCGGGGTGCGCTGCGACTACTACCTGCTGGCCGCGCGGGTGGAGGGCAGCACCGGGCACGAGGGCACGATGGCCCTGCTGGTGCCGCGTGACGCCCCGGGCGTCACGGTCGAGGACACCTCGAACACCATGGGCGTCACGGGTACCGACCATGCGTCGCTGGTCTTCGACCGCACCCCGGTGCCGGTCGACCACCGTCTCGGTGCGGAGGGCCAGGGCCTGGAGGTGTTCCTCGGCGGCTTCCTCACCCCGTCCCGGATCTCCGTGGCGATGAGCTGCGTGGGGCTCGCGCAACGCGCCCAGCAGCTGGCCGTCGAATACGCCCGCAACCGTGTGACCTTCGGCAAGACGCTGACCCAGCGCCAGGCCATCCAGTTCATGCTCGCCGAGAACGCGGCGGACATCGAGGCGGCACGGCAGCTGGTCCTGCACGCGGCGCGCCGCTTCGAGGAGGGAGCGGACGACGCGTCCATGCAGTCGTCGATGTCGAAGATGCACGCGGTGACGATGCTGACGAACGTCACCGACAAGGCGCTCCAGGTGCACGGCGGGCTCGGCTACTGGAAGTCGCAGAAGATCGAGCGCGTGTACCGCGACGCGCGTGCCCAGCGCTTCGAGGAAGGCACCAACGAGGTGCAGAAGGCCGTCGTGTTCCGCGAGTTGCTCCAGCGCACGACGTCCCGGGACGGAGAGGGAACGATCCGATGAACAGCCCGGACACCCGGCAGACGCCCGACCGCGAGCAGGTCTCGCTGATCACGGGGGCCTCACGCGGCATCGGCCGCGCTCTGGCCCTCACCCTCGCCGAACGCGGTGGCACCGTGGTCGTCAACTACAAGAAGAACGCCGACCTGGCTCAGAAGACCGTCGCCGAGGTCGAGGAGGCAGGGGGTCAGGGCTTCGCGGTCCAGGCGGACGTCGAGACCACCGAGGGCGTCACGACGCTGTTCGACGAGGTGGCGCAGCGCTGCGGGCGGCTCGACCACTTCGTCTCCAACGCTGCGGCGAGCGCGTTCAAGAACATCGTCGATCTCGGCCCGCACCACCTGGACCGCTCGTACGCGATGAACCTGCGGCCGTTCGTCCTGGGGGCGCAACAGGCCGTGAAGCTGATGGACAACGGCGGGCGGATCGTCGCGCTGTCCTCCTACGGTTCCATCCGCGCCTACCCCACCTACGCGATGCTGGGCGGCATGAAGGCCGCCATGGAGTCGTGGGTGCGGTACATGGCGGTGGAGTTCGCGCCCTACGGCATCAACGTCAACGGGGTCAACGGCGGCCTGATCGACTCCGATTCGCTGGAGTTCTTCTACAACGTGGAGGGCATGCCGCCCATGCAGGGCGTCCTCGACCGTATCCCCGCGCGCCGTCCCGGCACCGTGCGGGAGATGGCCGACACCATCGCCTTCCTGCTCGGCGAGGGGGCGGGCTACATCACCGGGCAGACCCTCGTGGTCGACGGCGGGCTCAGCGTCGTCGCGCCGCCGTTCTTCGCGGACGCGGGTGAGGGGCTGGCGCTGCCGCCCCGGCCGACCCGCGACGCCTGAACGCAACGACCGAGAAGAGGGATGGCAGGTGTTGGACCACGTCTTCAGGCCCTGCGTGATCGGTGGCCTGACAGTGCCGCACCGCATCGTCATGGGTGCCATGCACCTGAACCTGGAGACCCTGGACGACGGCGGCGCGGCCCTGGCGGCGTTCTACACGGAACGTGTGCGGGGCGGCGCCGGCCTGATCGTCACAGGCGGCTCCGCGGTGAACCCGGCGGGTTCCGGCGGTCCCGGTTACGGCGTGCTCGACGACGAGAAGCACCGGTCGGCGCTGCGCCTGGCCGCCCGCGCGGTGCACGACGCCGGGGGTCTCATCGCCCTCCAGCTCTTCCATGCCGGGAGATACGCGCTGCCCGGCGCCCCCGGGGCGGACGGCGCCGCGCCCCTCGCGCCGTCCGCCGTGTACAGCCGGTTCTCCCGCACCGTTCCGGGGACGATGACGCAGGAACAGATCACCGAGACCGTCGCCGCCTTCGCCCGGGGGGCGGAAGGGGCGTACGAGCTGGGCTTCGACGCCGTCGAGGTGATGGGTTCCGAGGGCTATCTGATCAATCAGTTCACCGCGCCCCTCACCAATCGGCGCGACGACGCCTGGGGCGGCGACGCCGGGCGGCGCCGGCGCTTCCCCGTCGAGGTGCTGCGGGCCGTACGGGCCGCGGTGGGACCGGCCTTCCCGGTGCTCTTCCGGATGTCGGGCGCCGACCTCGTGGACGAGGGCACCTCGTGGGAGGAGACGGCCGCGCTCGCCGTGGAGCTCGCCGGAGCCGGCGCCGACGCGCTCGCGGTGGGCGTCGGCTGGCACGAGTCCCCGGTGCCGACCGTGCAGGCCCAGGTACCGGCGGGCACCTGGGCCGTGTACGCCCAGCGGGTCAAGCGGGCCCTGAGGGCAGCGGGTCACGGCACGGTGCCCGTCATCGCCTCCAACCGCTTCAACCGGCTCGCGCAGGCCGAGCAGGTGCTGGCCGGGGGCGACGTCGATCTGGTGGCCATGGCCCGCCCGTTCCTCGCGGACCCGGCCATCGTCGACAAGTCCCGTACCGGGCCGAGCACATCGGTGGACCTGTGCATCGCCTGCAACGAGGCGTGCATCGACCGGTCCTTCGGCACCGAGCGGGTGTCCTGCCTGGTCAATCCGCGGGCCGGCCACGAGCGCGAGTTCCCGGCCCGGTCCTCTCCCGCGCGCCGGGGCAGGTACGCCGTGATCGGCGCGGGGCTCGCGGGACTGGAGGCGGCCCGCACCCTGGCGAGACTCGGGCACAAGGTCGAGGTCTACGAGGCGGCCGACGAGCCCGGCGGCCAGTTCCGGCTGGCCGCCCGGGTGCCGGGCAAGGCGGACTTCGCCGCGACCGTACGACAGCGGGAGCAGGAACTCGACCACCTGAACGTGCCCGTGCACCTGGGGCACCGCATCGGTACGCGGGACGTTCCCGTCCTGCGCACCATGGACGGAGTGGTCCTCGCCACCGGGGTCCGCCCTCACCGGCCGGACCTTCCCGGCATCGACCTGCCGCATGTCCTCGACTACGCGCGGGCGTTCGCCGACCCCGGCGCCCTCGGTCCGTGTGTCGCCGTCATCGGCGGCGGCGGAATCGCGGTCGACCTGGCGCACCTCCTCACCAGTGGCTCCTCCCCCGCCCTGACCCCGGAGGAGTTCCTGGCCTCCCGCGCCATGACCGCACCGCCGGAAGCCGTCCCGGTGTCACGGACCACGGCCGCCCCGGCCGGTGGTTCCCGTCAGCTCACCGTGATGCGGCGCAGCGGCAGGATCGGCACCGGAATCGGCCCCTCCACCCGGTGGGTGGTCATGGAGGAACTGCGCGCTCGCGGAGTACGCCTGCTCACCGACGTCCGGTACGAGGAGATCACCCGGGACGGTGTGGTCGTCGTCGAGAGCGGAGGGGAAAGGCGGTTGGTCGCCGCCGACCATGTCGTCCTCGCCACCGGCCAGGAAAGCCGACGGGAGGTGGCCGCCGTGCTCCGCAGGGCCCGGGTCCCCTTCGAGACCGCCGGTGGCGCCGCCGACGCCCGGTCGCTCAACGCTGTCCGGGCCACCGCGCAAGGACTGCGCGCCGCGCACCGCATCGTTGAACGGGCCGAGTCGAGGAGGCCGGGACGGACCGGGTAGTGCGGGATCCGCAGTCCTCGGCCGATGCGGGGCGCGGCGCCGTGGGGCCGGGCGGGTCAGCCGGGTTCGCTGCGCAGATAACCCGGCAGACTCTGGCGGTTCTTGACGGCCAGTTTGCGGTAGACCCTGGTCAGGTGCTGCTCGACCGTACTGGGCGTGACGAACAGCTTCTCCGCGATCTCCCGGTTGGTGTACCCCATGACCGCCATTGAGGCGATCCTGCGCTCGGAGTTGGTCAGCGAGGCGACGGCCGTCGTTTTCTCCTTGTCCTGCGCCGGGCCCGCCTCACCGCTCGTGTCCGGCAGCAGCTCCTTGCACAGGGGTTCCGCATGACAGAGATGCGCCACACTCCAGGCCCGGCGGATGATCACCCGCGCCTGGCGGTGCTTGCCCAGCGCGTGGTAGGCCCGGCCCAGGTCGGACAGCGTCCTGGCCAGTTCGTAGGCACGGCCGTCCGCCTCAAGGGTGTCGGCGGCCTCGATCAGCAGACGCGGGCGCTGACCCGCCGAACTGAACACGGCCATCAGCCGCAGGGCGAGCGCCCGGCTCACGGTGTCGTCCGGACCGGGGAGGGCCAACTGGTCCTTCACCAGGCGCTTGGCCTGGTCGCGGTTGCCCTGCAGCAGCCATGCCTCGGCCGCGCTGGTCCGCCAGGGCACGATGCCGGGCAGGTCCATGCCCCACTTGCCCATGAGCTCACCGCAGGAGAGGAAGTCCCCGAGCGCCGCGCGCGTCCGGTTCATGGCCAGGTAGTAGTGCCCACGTGCGTACAGGTAGTGCAGTCCGTACCGGCTCTGGAACATCTCGTCGGGGACGCCCCGAGAGACGAGCGCCGTGGCCTCGTCGAACTCCCCCATGCGGGTGTGGGCCAGGATCAGGGTGCCCAGCGGCAGGCCGGCGGCGGTGCCCCAGCCCTGGACGGAGACATGCTCCAGGGCCGACACGCCGCGTTTCACCGCTCCCCTGAGATCGCCCCTTCGCAGCCGGATCTCCGCGTCGACGGCGTCCAGGATGCCCTGCCACATCGGGGAGGGGCGCCCGTTTCGGCGCTCGTCCAGGCTCCGGCAACGATTGGCCGCATCGCTCAGCCGGCCGCTGTAGACCAGCGACAGCAACGCGAGGAGGGTCGCCTCCTCGGCCCAGGGGGCGGTGTGGTTGAGGTCGAGCTGACCGAGGACGTGCGAGGCCCACTCCTGCATCTCTGCGCTGCGCCTGCGGACGAGGCCGCCGGAGAGCGCGCCGATCGACTGCAGCCAGAAGGCCCGGCCCCGGGTTGCGGGCGCGCCCTCGGGGCCGGTGTTCACGGGCCCGCTCTGCACCCGTCCCGCGAGCGGCGGATACGTACAGGCCAGCCACACCTCCAGGTCGTGGAGCTCGGCCGGCTGCATCGCCGTGTCGGGCGGGGGCGTGATTCCCGCGGACGGCAGACGCGCCGCCCGCTTGCGGAGCAGCGAAAGGATGTCGGCGGCCTCCTGTGTACGGTGCAGCCACAGCAGTTGTCGCACGAGCAGCATCGTCTCGTGGGGATCCAACTGGTCGCTGCGGACCGCCTCGGTGAGCGCGATCAGGTGCCGCAGCGATGCCGAAGGGTTGAGCTGCCATTCGGCCTGAGCGAGCCTGGCCCGGATCGCCCACCGGTCCCGCTCGTTCGTGCATGCCCCCTGGGCGGAGTTCAGGTACCGCAGAGCACGTTGCACCGCACCGTGCAGCAGCGCCTCCGAAGACGCCTCCAGCAGCACGCGCAGCGCCCAGGGTTCCGGGACCTGGCCGGCCTCGGCCAGGTGATGGGCGGTGTCGGCCACCGCGGCACCCTGGTTGTAGAGCAGTCGTGCGGCTCGGTGATGCAGTTGCACGCGGTCCGCGGCGGGCAGGTCGTCCAGCACGGTGCGCGCGGCCAGCTCGTGCCGGAACCGGCCGTCCCGCAGCAGCCCGGCCTCGGTCATGGTGCGCAGCGCCCGCTCGACGGTGCCCGTGTCCGCGTCGACCAGTGCTCCGAGTTCCTCCGACGAGGCCTCGTCGCCGTAGACCGCCATGGCGCGAGCCACCCGCAGTGTGTCCGGTTGGCTGCGGTGCAGGCAGTTCAACAGCGCGCGTCCGTAACCCTGTTGCCGGACCTCTCCGCCGAGCCGCTCGTCGTGGATCAGGGCGCCGAGCAGCCGCGGGTTGCCACCGCTGTAGGCGATGAAGGCGTCACTCAGCTCCCGGGCCGCTCCCGCTCCGAGACGCCGATCGATCAGGGTGCGCACGGCCTGTGGGGAGAGTGGTGCGAGCCGGACGGACACGACGGAGGCATGGCGCAGCAGTTCGGCATGGAACGGGGAGTGGGTCCCGCTCGACTCGGCCAGTTCGGTGAGCACCATCAGGAGCGGTGCCGAGCTCAGTCGGCGGACCAGATACAGCAGGGACTGCTGTGACGCCACGTCCATGTGGTCGATGTCATCCACGCACACCACGACCGGTGTCGTGGCAGCCAGTTCCGTGACGGGCAGGAAGAGGTCGTACAGGATCTCGGCCCTGTTGCGCTCCACGGCCTTGTGCATGCTGTCGGCCCGGGTCGACCCCATGAGCCCGCGCAGTACCGGGGAGATGCGTCTGCGCAGTTCCACCGGAAGCGCCGGGCTGTCGAACAGCTGGCTGAGCGCCCCGAACGGCAGATCCCGCTCCTCGGAGGAGCAGACGGCATTCAGGAGGATGGCCTCGGCGGCCTGGGCGCACTGCGCCACCTCCCGCAGGAACTCCGTCTTGCCCGCTCCGACGGTCCCCTCCAGCAGAATCACCTCTCCCACCGCCGGCTGCGGGAAGGCCAACCAGGCTCGCACGCACGCGAGCTGCTCCTCACGTTCCATCAGCACGGTTCCCGATGCCACGTACGGACCGGAACCGAAGAGCCGTCCGGCGGCAGCTCGCAAGTCATGCCTCCCCCTGCGTCGCATGTGGACTGCCGCCATTCCGCCCCGCCTGAGCGGACATCACATAAGGAGCTCATGCACCTTCCCTGAAAGCCGTTCACACAGTTCCAGATGCCACGCTAACCCGGTCAACAATCCTTTCCGCGGTGTCGCATTTCAGACAGGAGTCTTTTCGGGCAGCGGCACCGCTCCGAAGGGAACCGTGGGTAAAACTTGAGGGCAGGACACATGCCCCCACCGCCACTGCAGATGGCACCGAGGACCTCCGTCACGGACCCTTGTGCACAACCTCGCCGACTCACAACCGAGATAAGAAACAAATAAGTTTCAATGTCGCCCGAGTTCACTTTCGACGGCCGCTCTGCACCAAAATCGAGGGCCCAGATCGCGCTATCCGGACATTCGGAGCAGAATTCTGCTTTCCGTCGGCCCCGGGCACTCTGCTGGATATAGCCGTGCACATACCCGGTGGATTGCGGCGCTGGTGCGGCTGGGAGCCGGGGCGGCGGACCGGGTGAAGGCACGGCTTGCGACCGTTCGCATCGGATGGGACCCACGGGGACGGCGCCGACAGTGAGGCCGCCCAGGGCGCCGACTGTCAGGGCTGCCGCGCCGCGGGCGCCGCAGGCTCGACACGCGGGCGATGGCTCGTTGAGGTGCAGGAACCTGCCATGGCGGGGGCGGGCCGTTCGGCACTGGACGCACGCGGAGCCTGCCGGCTTCCTACCGTTCCGGCCCGCCGAAGGCATCTGTACGGCGGGCCACCTCTCGCAGCACCGGAACGGACGACCAGCCACCGGTCCGGCCCTCAGCTCTGCGGACGCTCACCGCGGGCGGCCGAGGAAGCGCGCCGCGACCGGCGCACGGGTGGCACGTGCACGTTGCGGATCACCAGTGGTGACCACACCACCACGGAAAGCCTCGAATGAACGCGGAACCGGTTCCCCCCTCGGCGCTTCCGTTTGCGCCCAGCCGATGCGGACTCACGGTGAAGTGCCGATCCTGAACTCGGAGGCCGTAAGTCCTCGCCATAACGCGAACGCAGGCCGTCGTCTCCCCTCCCGTTCTCGGGATCTTCAACAGACAGGTCACCGGCAGGGCCGACGAGTTGCCGGACTTCACTTCGCTGCCACGGGTCCGCATTCCGCGACGAACTGCCGGATCTCCTGAATAACCTGCTGCGCGTGGGAATTGAGGTAGAAGTGCCCGCCGTCGTAAAGGCGAAACGTTGCTTCCTGCGTCGTGTGCTCGGCCCAGGCACGGGCCTCCTCCTCAGTCACCTTCGGGTCGTCGTTCCCGAACATGACCACCACGGGGCAGCCCACTCGCCCCGGCTCCGGACGGTAGGTCTCCGCGGCGCGGTAGTCGCTGCGCACCGCGGGGAGAATCATCCGCAGGATCTCCGCGTCCCCCAGGACGGCGGGATCCGTGCCACTGAGGTCGCGCAGTTCCGCGAGGAGCTCTTCCTCGCCTGCCTGGTGCACACGCTCGTCCCGCCACCGGGAGGGGGCCCGGCGTCCGGAAGCGAAGAGACCGAGCAAGGTCGTCCCCCTGGCTTCCAGCCGCAGCGCCACCTCATAGGCCAACGACGCGCCCATGCTGTGCCCGAAGAACGTCAGCGGTCGGTCGGCCCAGGGCTCGAGCTCCACGACGATCAGGTCCGCCAGTTCCTCGATGCTGCTCACGAGGGTTTCCGTACGACGATCCTGGCGTCCCGGATACTGCACCGCCACCACGTCGATCTCGGGCGACAGCGCACGTGAGACGGGGTGGTAGAACGTCGCGGAGCCACCGGCGTGCGGAAAGCAGACCAGGCGCGTCGGCGCCTCCGGGGCGGGGTGGTAACGCCTGATCCACTTGTCGGAGTTCGTCGCCATGCTCGGGTGCGTCCCTTCGGTTTCGGTTCACGGGTGGTCGCGGAGGCCCTTGCGCCGACCGGGCAAGCGGCGGGGCTGAACTCCGCCCCCGCGGGGCGTCGACACCCACCGGCTCCCAGGACGCCCACGCCGGACGCGGCGGAACCTGCCCACGAGGCCGCAGACCCCGCGAGCCCTGCCGCCTCTCACACACCCTGCCCCGGAGCAGTTTCGGGAGAGGGCGCGGGCCGTACCCACCCATTGGACGGCGCAACACCCCGGCCTCGCCAGCGCAGATACCCCCTACTTCGCGTCACTGCCCCCCTTAAAGTCCGAGTCCACGACGCTCGGTGTGCCCCGTGGAACTCGTCCGTAGTGTTTCTGGTGCCGGACACCCTGCCCCCGTCGGAAAGCCGCCATCAGTCCCTCGCCACACACATCGTCCATGCCGACACCAAGATCGGCCCTTCCAAGGGGCTGGAGAGCCTGGCCGGCAAGGTGGCCGTCGGCATCCTGCCGGTGACCACTTGCTACTGGCGAGTAAGCTGCGCCTTCCCGGAGATTGGAGTCGTCGTGGCCCGCAGGTTCACCGTGTCCGACAGCATCGTGATAGAGGTCCCGCCGGAGGCGGCCTACGAGGCGGTCAGCCGGCCCGCGCAGATGGGCCGGTGGAGTCCGGAGAACGTGGGAGCCACCGTGCCGGCGCCGGACACGTCGGCCCCGCTGGGGACCACGTTCGAGGGCCGGAACAAGCGGGGGGCGTTCCGCTGGGTCACGCGGTGCACGGTGACGGCGGCGGACTCCGGACGCCGCTTCGCCTTCCGGGTGCACGCGATCGGGCTGAACCGGCCGCGGCTGCGAGGTCCGATCGCCACCTGGGAGTACCGCTTCGAGCCCGAAGGCACGGCCACCCGCGTCACGGAGACCTGGACGGACGACCGGCGGGCCTGGCCGTCCGCCGTCGCGCATGCCTTCGACCGGGTCGCCACCGGCGGCCGGACGTTCGCCGACTTCCAGACGGACAACATCGCCAGGACACTGCGCAACCTGAAGCGGGAGCTCGAAGCGGAGTCCGGTTCCTGATTCCGCCGGCCTGGCCACCCATGCCGTCCCTGGACGGCGCGAAGGCGGGGCCGGGCTCAGACGCGGGCGGCGCGCCGGGCGGCGCGGGCCACAGGCAGGTAGCGCAGGCGTTCCGGCAGCAGCGGGACGACCGTGCGGACGACGAAGCCCAGACCGCGCATCCTGCGCTCGTCCCGTGCCGTCCACGTCACCCCCAGCCGGTCACGGACGACCGGCGGCAGCAGGCCGGTCGTGACGAATACGTGGAGCCGGGCCAGAGGCGGGTGGATCACGGGCCAGAGCCCGCGCACGAGGGCACCCGAGCCGTCGGGCGGCGGAACCGGCCGTCGCGGGTCGAGCAGTTCGCGTACGACCACCGTGTTCTCCAGCTCGTCCCGGACCATCCGCTCGAAGTACGGCCAGTACTCCTCGGGCGTGGCCGGCATGTCCCGGCGTCCGACGCCGAGGATGTCGCCGAGCCGGAGCAGCTCGTCGTACAGCCGTCGTTCCTCGCCCGCGTCGAGCGGACGGGACAGGTACCGGGCGGACGACAGGAAGGCCGGGTAGGCGGTGGCGTGCACCCAGGCGTAGTGGGCGGGGGTGAGCGCGTGGTACGGGCGGCCACGGGTGTCGGTGCCGCTGATGCCCTTGTGTACCGTGCGCAGCCTGCGGCCCTCCTCGATCGCCCGCTCACCCCCGTAGATCCACAGCTGGAGGGATTCCAGGGAGCGGCGCGCCCGGCCCCAGGGGTCGGTGCGGAACACGGAGTGCTCGTCGACGCCGGCTCCGACCGCCGGGTGGGCGACCTGGAGCACGGCGGCGGCCGGCAGGGAGAGCAGCAGACGTACGTCACCGGCGATGTCCCAGAGGATCGTTCCCGGGCCGAACGGTTCCGGTCCGGGAGGAGCGCCGGGGTCGCCTCGTCCGAGTCGGGCGGTCGTGGGATGTTCGGGGCCGGCGTTCACGTCAGCACGCCCCCAGGGGCCGCCGGGTGGCGCGGGCGTCACCGAAGCAGCGCCGGACGACCCCTCCCCTGCGCGGCGCCCCGATCCGCGCGGATACCTCAACTCCCTTTACATGCGCCTGAGTTGATGGATCCGATGTGTGCGGTACACCGGCCATGACGCCTCCGTCCCTCCGTCGCGTCCGGAGTATTGACGTGCCCAGTGAAACAAGTCAATAGTTTTTGTATCTTCGGCTCTCTCGACGGCACCCCGACGCGAGATACCGGCATACACCCCCAAGGGTAAGGAAACCGCCATGAGGGACGCATGTGCATATACCGGACACGCGGACGAGGGCCGGACGCACTGGCGGCGCAGCGGCGGGCGGCACCGGCCCGCTCTCCACGGCGGTGACCGACAGCTCGGGCAACCGCACGGCGATCTGCAGGCCGGCCGGCGCCGGCCAGGTGCTGGTCGACGCCGAGAGGTCAACTTCTGCGGCCTGAGCGCGCACAGCCACGACCGATAGGGGGCACCACCCATGGGCCGCTACAGCCGGCTCGACCGGATCCGCCGGATGGATCCCCGAGACGACCACGAGGAGATCTTCCGGTGGATCACCCGGTACGAGTTCCCCTGGGACTACATGCAGGGGGTGTCCGTCGCCTTCCTGCGCGACTACGGCGTACCCCGCATCTCCCAACTCCTGGACCGCACACAGGAATTCGAGCGCGCAGGGCAGAAAAGGTACGACGACACGGTACTGGTCGCGTACGAGATCGTCCGCCACGGGATGGACTCCCCGCACGGACGGGCCACCGCCCGGCACCTCAACCGCATCCACGGCCGCTACCGGATAGCGAACGAGGACTACCTGTACGTCCTGGCGACCACCGTGGTCGGTCCGAAGCGGTGGATCGACCGGTACGGCTGGCGGCCGCTGTGCCCGCAGGAGACCGAGAGTCTGGCCCTGGTGGGCCGGCGCATGGGCGAGATGATGGGGATCACCGCGCTCCCCGCCGACTACGCCGGCTTCGAACAGCTCCACGACGCCTACGAGAAGCAGATGTTCGCCTACGACCCCGCCAACCGGCGCGTCGCCGCGGCCACCCTGCGGATCATCACCGACTGGTACCCGCGGCCGCTGCGACCGCTCGTGGCCCGCCTCGCCCTGGCCGTCCTCGACGAACCGCTGCTGACCGCGCTCGGCTTCCGCCCGCAGCCGCGCCCGGTGCGCACGGCGGCCCACCTCCTCCTGCGGGCCCGCGCCCTGCTGACTCGCTGCCTGCCCGCGCGGCCCGGCTGGTGGCCCAGCCGGCCGAAACCCCGCAGCTACCCCTTCGGCTGGACGCTCGACGACCTCGGCCCGCACTGGGCCCACCACAGGCCGCCGACCCCGCTCGCCGACGAGAACCCACCCATGGAGCACCGTTGACACACACCACAGAGAACGCCGACCGGCCCACCGGACCCACGGAACCGCGCTCCACCGACACCGCCGGACAGCCGGGTCCCGCCACCACCGATCCCGCCGGGCACACGGATCCCGCCCCCACCGGTCCCGCCGGGCACACGGATCCCGCCGCCACCGCCGCCACCGGACAGCCGGGTCCCGCCACCACCGCCGCCACCGGACAGCCGGGTCCCGCCACCACCGATTCCTCCGGACCCGCACAACCCGGTTCCACCGCGGACGGCACGCAGACAGGTTCCGTCGAGCGGCGCACTCCCCCGCCGGACAGCTTCTCCTCCCGCTCCCCCGTCACCGGCGAGACCCTCGCCGCCTACCCGGTCCACGGACCGCTCGACGTCGACCGTGCCGTGCGGCGGGCGCGGGCGGCCGGGGCCCGTTGGGCGGCCCTTTCCGCCACCGAGCGGCGCGGACATCTGCTGCGCTGGAAGCGGGAGTTGGCCTCGGGCCTGGACAGCGTGGCGGGGACCGTAGCGGCGGAGACGGGCAAGCCCCGGCAGGATGCCGAACTGGAACTGCTGCTCACCCTTGAGCACCTGTCCTGGGCGGCCCGCAACGCCGGGCGCGTGCTGCGCCGGCGCCGGGTCCGCTCCGGGGCGGTGGCGATACACCAGGCGGCGACGGTGGTCCGCCGTCCGCTCGGCGTCGTCGGGGTGATCGGGCCCTGGAACTACCCCGTGTACACGCCGATGGGGTCCATCGGCTACGCCCTGGCGGCCGGCAACGCCGTGGTATTCAAGCCCTCCGAGTACACCCCCGGTACGGGAGTGCTGCTCGCCGAGCTGTTCGACGTGGCCGTACCCGAGTATGCCGGGCTGTTCGGCGTCGTCACCGGGGCCGCGGCGACCGGCGAGGCGCTGGCCCGCTCCGGAGTCGACAAGGTCGCCTTCACCGGCTCCCCCGGGACCGCGCGCAAGGTGATGGCGGTGTGCGCCGAGTCGCTCACGCCGTTCCTGGCGGAGTGCGGCGGCAAGGACGCGGTCATCGTGACGGCGGACGCGGATCTGGACGCCGCGGCCGACGCGATCGTGTGGGGTGCGATGGGCAACGCCGGGCAGACCTGCGCGGGCGTCGAACGCGTCTACGCCGTACGGCAGGTGCACGCGGCGCTGTGCGAGAAGGTGGTGGAGCGGGCCCGGGTCCTGCGGCCGGGCGCCGGTCCGGACGCGGCCTACGGTCCGATGACGATGCCGGACCAGGCGGCGGTGGTGCGGCGGCATGTCCACGATGCGCTGGCGGCGGGGGCGGGCGCGGCGCTCGGCGGCACGGATTCGGCGCCGGCGGCCGGGGTCTTCGTGGAGCCGGTGGTCCTGGTCGACGTACCCGAGGACTCGCCTGCCATGACCGAGGAGACCTTCGGCCCTACCGTCGCGGTGAACGCCGTGGCGGACGAGGAGGAGGCGGTTCGGCGCGTGAACGCGTCGCGCTACGCGCTGGGCGCGGCGGTGTTCGGCGGCAGCGGTCGCGCCGGTGCAGCGCTGGCCTCCCGGCTGCGGGCGGGCGCGGTCTCGGTCGACTCGGTGCTGGGCTTCGCCGCCGTCCCGGCCCTGCCGTTCGGCGGGTCCGGCGACTCCGGCTTCGGCCGGATACACGGCGCGGACGGACTGCGGGCCTTCACCGCCCCGCAGTCGGTGACCGTCCGGCGCTTCGCTCCGCCGGTCGATCTGACGTCGTTCGCGACCCCGGCGGCGACGAAGGCCAGGGCCGTCGCGCTCATGCGGTGGCTGCACTCCCGGCGTTGACCACGCGTGCCCGGTCAGGCGTCGAGCAGGGGCGCGAGGTATCTGCGGGCGAAGGCGCGGGCCTGTTCCTCGTCGTCCAGTTCGATACAGCCGGCCGGGTTGAGAAGGAAGGAGACCGCGACGCGCACCATCAGCTCCGCCACCGGCCGGGGGTCGGTCTCCGGGCGGCCCTCGGTGTGCTGGGCGCGCCGCAGATGGGCGGTCAGGTAGTCGGTGGTGGCGGCGAGGGAGGCGCCGCCCTGGACGGTGAAGTAGGGCAGAACCACTTCGGGTTCGAGCCGCAGCAGCCCGCCGAAGAGCGGATGGGCCCTGGTGTACCGCAGGGCGACCACGAAGCCCTCCACCACCCGGTCCTCCATCTTCGGCAGCGAGGCGACGGCGGAGTCCAGCCTCTGGAAGAAGCGGCTGCCCTCGCGCAGCAGGCACGCCTCGACCAGTCCGTCCTTGCTCTGGAAACGGCGGTACACCGTGACGCGCGAGACGCCCGCCCGTTTGGCGACGTCCTCGACCGAGGAGCGGCGCAGGCCGAAGGTCGTGAACTGCTCCAGGGCGGCGTCGAGGATCTGCCGCGCCAGCTTTTCCTCTGTCTCCGGCCGGGCGATGGCCCGGGCCAGCAGGGAGTCGTTCGCAGATGTCTTCATGGTGCCTTTCACGGTACCCGCACACCTCGTGACAGAGACAGTGAAACATCGACCATCCATTTGTATCTCATCGTGTGTCCCACCTCGCCATTCCCTTGTGTTCGGAGGACCCATGGGCAGTCGTCTCACCCCACAGCAGTCCGATTTCGCCTCCGCCGTACGTGAATTCGCCCAGCGCGAGTGCGGAAGTCCCGTGCAGCGCGACGCGCTCACCCAGGGCGGCCGGGAACCCCACAACCCCAAGATCTACGCCATGCTCGCCGACCTCGGCTGGCTCGGCGTATGCCTGCCCGAGGAGTACGGCGGCGAGGGCGGAGGCCTCGCCGACGCCTGTGTCTTCCTGGAGGAGATTTCCTACGGGCTGGTGCCCGCCGGCGGCTTCGTCACCACCGTGATCACCGCCAAGGTCTACGAGCGTTTCGGCACCGAGGAGCAACGCCGTGCGGTGCTCCTCGGCGCCGCGCGGGGCCGTGTGCTGGCCGTCGCGATGTCGGAGCCCGGCGCCGGTTCCGACGTGGCCGCCCTGCGGTGCCGCGCCGAACAACAGCCTGACGGGAGTTGGCTCATCGAGGGCCAGAAGACCTGGATCTCGAACGCCCATGTCGCCGAGAGCATGTTGCTGGTGGCACGGACGGGTGGGGACCGGCACGAGGGCCTCACGATGTTCCACGTCCCCATGAACACGCCGGGAGTGGAGGTCCGGGGCATCGAGACGATGGGCGGCCGCGAGGTCAACGACGTGTTCCTCACCGGCGTACGGCTGCCCGCGAACGCGGTCGTCGGTGAAGTCGGCTCCGGCTGGCGCCAGTTGATGGCGGGGCTCAACCACGAGCGGCTCTTCCTGGCGGCCAACATGCTGGGCCTGGCCCGCCGCGCCTTCGACGACGCGGTCGCCTACGTGCGCGGGCGCGAGCAGTTCGGCCGGCCCGTCGGCTCCTTCCAGGCACTGCGGCACCGCGTGGCGGATCTCGCCACGGAGATCGAGTGTGCGCGGCTGCTGGTGCGTGAGGTGGCGTCGGACTGCGACGCCCGGCCGGACCGGCTCTTCCCGCGCGAGGCGTCGATGGCCAAGCTCAAGGCCACCGAGACGGCCAAGCGCGTCGCGCTGGAGTGCATGCAGATGATGGGCGGTTACGGCTACGCCACCGAGTACGGCATGGAGCGCCATCTGCGCGCCGCCGTCGTCTCCACCGTCTACGGAGGCACCAGCGAGATCCAGCGCGACATCATCGGCAAGAGCTACGGCCTCTGACTCCGCCGGGCCCCGGACGCCTCGAGGCCGACGGCCGCCCCTGTCCTTCGCGAGCCGGGGCGCGCCCCCAGCGATGCGTCCCGGGCCGTACCTCGGCATCATGTACCCGGGCTTCGACGTCTGCCTGGCCGACACCGCGGGCCTCATTGCCCTGTTCCACCCGCTGCACGACACCGCCGGGTACGGCCCGGCGGACCGACGGCGCTGCCCCACCTGCCGCCCCTCGGACGGCTCAGGTCCAAGGCCCCGTCTCCTTGGTGGTGCCGTCAGGATTTCGCCCGAAGGCGGCCTCTAGAACAGCGGGGAGATCTTCCTCGAGGACCGTGGTACGCACCTCCGCCAGAACCTGTGAAAAGCCGTCATCGTCGATGACGCCCATGTGATCCAGACGGAGTTGGTGGATGATCTCGACGAGTTCCGGTCTGAGCCGCATCCAGGCACGGGAGGTACGGATCTCTTCATCGACCTGGTGCATGAACCAGCGCATGACCTCGTACGGGACGTCAGCGTGCCCTGCGTGCGGGTTGAAGCACACCGTCGGTTCCCGTGCCGGATCCTCGTCGGGGACGATTGCGGTCACGAGAGTCCGTTGCCCGGCCACGAGATCCAGTTCCAGATACCAGGCGTCATCGGGCACGGAGTACATCACGGTGATCGCGTAGTCGCCGTCGGGGTGTCGAAAGACCATTGCCGCATGCTGCCACGCTACGTAGGGGCGTCGGGCCGCATATTCCGGAGAGGCACCTCCTCAGCCCAGCGCGCCCAGGCGTTCACGGAGGTGGTGCAGGACCGAGCGTGCGGTGTCCGGGCCGTGATAGGCCCTCTCGTGGCGCAGTGCCCCCGACAGGCGGGCGTCCTGCGTCATGGTGAGACTGAGCGAGAGCGTGGCCGCAGCGGTGTGGGACGCCTGGCGGGTGGCGTAGGTCAAACGGGAAGAGTCCTGGCTTATGGGCACGATGTCGGTGCGCATCCCGTGCATCGGAATGGCGTCGTCGCGCTGCTGGTCCAAGGCCCAGCCGGTCACCCCGTGCAGGCGCAGCGCGGCGTGCCCGAGGGCGTACCGAAAGAAGCCGCCGCCGCCGATGCGGCCCAGCACGGTCTCGGCGAGCAGCCCGAACGGCAGGTCGACGGTGGCCGAGGCCTCGCGCAGGGCCTCGTGCGCCTGCCGCGGCAGCCGGTGCCCGCCGCCCTGCGACACGTCCACCGGGATCTGCACCATGTTGGCGAAGTCCCCTACAGCGGTGCGGTGTTCGGGCCGCAGTCGGCCGTGGAACGGTGTGGAGAGGAGCACCCTTTCCCTGCCGAAGTGAGTGCCGAGGGCACTGGCGAACGCCGCGGCCAGCAGGGAGTACAGGGAGACCCGGGCGGCCCGGGCGGCGTGCAGAAGTTGCCGGGTCTGCCCGGTGGAGAAGTCGAGGGGTTCCTCGTCGTAGCGGTGGCGCAGCGCCGGGGGCCCGGCGGTACGGCCGGGCAGCAGGTCCCCGGCGCCGTACGCCCGTAACAGCGCGGCCCGGGCGGCCAGGCGGGCGGCGCGGTCGTCCAGGGCCGGGCGGGTGGACTCGGCGCGGATGAGGTCGAGGTAGGAGAAGGCGGGCCGCAGCGGTGGTCCGCCGGCCACCCTCCGGTTGTACGCGTGGGCCAGGTCGCCGAGGAAGAGGCGGTGGCTGGCCGCGTCGAACACCAGGTGGTGGAAGCTGGTGAGCAGGACGTGGTGGTCGGGGGCCGCGCGCAGCAGGTGGGCGCGTCCCAGGGCTTCGGTGACGTCGAAGGGGCGGGTGCTGAGGTCCACCAGGAGCGCGTCCGGCCGCGCGGGCAGCACGGCCTCCTCCAGCGGCAGAGGCGTCGGGCGAAGCGTCTGGTGGGGCCGGACGACGTCGGCGGCCCGGTCCTGCGGCCCGTCCAGCCGCAGGCGCAGGGCGTCGTGGTGGAGGGTGACCTCGGCGAAGGCCTCCCGCAGCGCGCCGGCGTCCAGCGGCCCCAGGAGCCGCAGGGCGGTCGAGCAGTCGATCGAGACCACCGCAGGATAGGGCTTCTCGTGGCAGCGCTCCCACTCCCAGCACAATTCCTGGCGCGAGGAGAGCGGAAGTGCCGGGTGCCGGGGACCGGTGGTCGTTTTCATGCCCTGCCTCGGGGTCGGTTACTGCGGGACAGAGTTGGGGCCGACGCCGGTTCTGTGAGGAAGGCGCCGTCGGCGGTCAGGTGGCCGTGTACAGCACTACACCCGGAACCCTTCGGGTGAGAGCCCAACGCGCCATCGCCCGGTCTCCTCGACCACGTCGCCGCCACGCGGGAACGGCAGGACGTCCCGCTGCGCGAACACGCCCTGACCGTAGCCGCTCCCCTGACCTGTCAAACCATCACACACGACGACGCGTCACCGACGAAGCAGACCCACAGCCGCACGTCGCGGACGCTGTACCCCTGCGAATTGGCATAGCCGGGAGTGTCGTTGGCACCGTTGCTGTCCGAACCGAGCTTGGTGTAGCCGTGCCAGTTCCAGGATCCGTTCTCCCACTTGTAGTACGTGGTGTAGAGCCCCGCGCCCTTGCCGTCGGAGCAGTTGTCCCAGATCGTGAAGTCCCAGCTCGTGTCGAAGACCTCGTAACCGCCGGCCGTTCCGACCTGCCACCAGTTGTAGTCGCCGTACACGGACGCACAGCCGTCGGACGTCTGCTGGTAGTAAGTGGCCGCCTGCGCCTGGCCGGAGAAGGCCACCACCATACCGGCGGCGGCGGCCGCGACGGCCAGCTTCCTACGGGCCCCGCTGAACGAAAAGCGTCGTGTCATGGTCATCCCCTGAGATCCGTGACTGTCTCCCCGTGAGTGAACGGGGAGCGGTGAATGCCCATGCTGCTTGACATGCTCATAGGGTTGTTGGCGTTCCGTGACCGGCTGTTGGCACTCAGCGCACTGTCGGCATTCCGCGGTGCCGGCTCTGCTGCCGGTGGTCACGCGGTGTGACGCCGTACAGCGTCTTGAAGGCGCGGCTGAAGGATGTCGGTTCCGGCAGGCCCCAGCGTGCGGCGATGGAGCCGATCGACTTGTCGGACAGTCGGAGATCGGCGAGGTCCCGGCGGCAGCGCTCCAGGCGCCGCTGCCGGATCCACTCGCTTACGGTGACACCCTGTGGCTGGAACAGCCGGTGCAGATACCGCACGGAGATGTGGTGACAGGCGGCGACTGCGGCGGGCGACAACTCGGGGTCGCCCAGGTTGCGTTCGATGAAGGAGTGAATGCCGGCCGTCAGCGCCTGCTGGCGGCTCTCGGGGGGAACGCCGTCCTCGGTGTCCGCGTGGTGCGCGAGGAACGCGGTGATCAGGTCCGCCGTGACGCTGCCCAGACGCATGGCGTCCTGCGCCCGGCAGGAGTCGGACTCGGGTTCCAGGCGGGTCAAGAACTGTGACAGGAGGGCCCCCATACCGGTACTGCCCGGCAGTGGCAGTCCGAAGAGGCTGTCCACCTTCGCCGCGGAGAAGGGAATCGCCGCACGGGGCACGTTCACGACGATCCCCTCGACCGCGCCGCCTGCATCCGGGAAGGCCGAGGCGTCACACGGATGCGACGTGTCGTACAACAACAGGTCTCCGACCCCCACCAACGCGTCCCGCCTGCCGTGGGAGATGCTCTGCCGACCGCTCAGCGTCAGGGCCAGGTGGTACAGCTCGGGGTCGGACCGACGCACCAACGCCGGCGTGCGACGCGAGCGCAATGACGGGTAGGACAGCACCGACACCTGAACGGCCCCGAGATCCAGCTGCCGAATGCAGGCCCGGAAGTCATCGGCATGGTCGCTGGTGATCTCCGTGGGCATGAGCGTGTGTGACGTCAGCTCCCGCCACCACTCGAACCGATCGGCGACCGGTAAGTCCTCACTGCGCAACACGGTCTCGATCATTCCGCCCCCCTCCACCCATCATGTCCTCATCAAGACGTCGAAGGAAGGATGGCACGTTCCGCGGATCCGCCGTCCGCCGCACCCAGGAGCTGGCGCCAGGGTGGGCCGACGATACGAACCGCGTCCAGCAGCGCCGTCCAAGAGGTACGGCCGCTCTCCAGTGCGGCCACGACCGCATACGGCCAGCCGGGCACCGGCTGTGCCGCTGTGCGGCCGCGGCGATGAACGACGGGCCTCCTGTGTCAAGGTGCCGTACGGGGAAGCCGGCGTCGGGCGGGTGCGGCGAACGGCTTTCGTCCATGGTCACGAAGCACGCCGTGGAGAGCGATGCAAGACTATGGAAACTGACGACTCGTCAGATTACGCTCCTGCGTATGATTCCCACGGTGGTCTGGGGTACCGGCAACGTCGGCCGTGCGGCGATCCGTGCGGTCGAGGCGCATCCGGCGCTCGGTCTCGCGGGCGTGCTCGTCCACAACCCCGAGAAGGTCGGGCGCGACGCGGGCGAACTCGGCGGTCTCGGTCGAGGTCTGGGCATCCCGGCGACCGACGACATCGACGCCGTGCTGAACGAGGGCCCCAGGGCGGTGGTGTACGCGGCGTCGGGCGACATCCGGCCCGACGAGGCGCTGGCCGACATCGGCGCCGCGATCCGGGCGGGTGCCGTGGTCGTCACTCCGGCGCTGTACCCGCTCTACGACCAGCGCAACGCCCCGCCCGAGTTCCGTGATCCGGTGCTCGCCGCGATAGCCGACGGCGGAGGGTCGCTGTTCGTGTCCGGCGTCGACCCGGGCTGGGGCAATGACGTACTGCCCCTGCTGATGAGCGGCCTGGGCACGGTCGTCGACGCCGTCCGCTGCCAGGAGATCTTCGACTACTCCACGTACGAGCAGGAGGAGTCGGTGAGGTATCTGGTCGGGATGGGCCAGCCGATGGACTACGAGCCGCTGATGCTCGCCCCGTCGATCCCGACCATGGTGTGGGGCGGGCAGATCCGGCTGATGGCCAGGGCCCTCGGTGTCGAACTCGACGAGATCCGCGAGACCTTGCAGCGCCGCGCGCTCGACGCGACGGTGAGCACCCGGACCATGGGCGAGTTCGCCGCGGGCACCCAGGGCGCCGTGCGGTTCGAGGTGCGGGGCTTCGTGAAGGGGGAACCCCGCCTCGTCATCGAGCACATCACCCGGATCCACCCTTCATGCGCCCCGGAGTGGCCGTCGCCGCCCAACGGCGACGGTGCGCACCGAGTGATCATCGAGGGCCGTCCTCGCATCGAGGTCACCGTCGAGGCGACCGACGAGGGCGAGAACCGGTCCGCGGGCGGGAACGCCACCGCGGTCGGCCGGCTGGTCGGCGCGATCGACTGGCTCGTGGACGCGGAGCCCGGACTGTACGACGCGCTCGACGTCCCACTGCGGCCGGCGGTGGGAAGGCTCGGCGGAAGGTGACGCCGACGCCCCCTTCCGTATCCCTCCGACACCACGAGGACGCGCCTCCTGTCGCCGGCCAGGGCCCCAGGGGCGAACACGAAGGAGCCCCGGATGAACGTCGACATCCCCGAAGGCAAGAACCCGATCGAGTACGTGTGGGGCGACATGGTCCCCGGCATCGGGCTCGCCGCCGCGAACTTCTCGCTGTCCGTCTACGCCCATACGACCCTGGGACTGCGCGAGTTCGAGGCGGCGCGGCTCCGGATCGCGCAGATCAACGGCTGCCTCTTCTGCCTCGACTGGCGGACCGAGCGGGACGGGCAGAAGGTCGAGGAGGAGTTCGCCGACGCGGTGGCCGAGTGGCGCACGACCGACGCCTTCGACGAGCGCACCCGCCTGGCCGCCGAGTACGCGGAGAGGTACGCGCTGGATCACCACGGACTCGACGACGAGTTCTGGGACCGGATGACCGCGCACTACAGCCAGACCGAGATCGTGGAGCTGACCATGAGCCTCGGCTCGTGGCTGGCGTTCGGGCGGCTCAACCGTGTCCTGGGGCTCGACGCCATGTGTGTGCTGCCGGGGCACTGAGCCGGTCCGGGGCCGTCCGGCGAGTCCGGGCGGCCCTGGGTTGGTTCCTTGCTCAGTCCCCTGTCGTTCCTCGCTCGTTCCGCTCTCCTCCCTCTTCCGGGACGGGGATCCGGTCAGTTCCGGACAACACGCGCTCGGTCACCGCTACAGGTCCGCGGCGATGATCGCTTCTATGTTCCGTTCGGCGAGTGCCGTGATGGTGACGAACGGATTGACGCTGGTGTTGCCCGGGACGAGCGCGCCGTCGATGACGTACAGGCCCGGATGTCCGTGCAGGCGGCCGTAGTTGTCTGTTGCCTTGTTGAGCACGGCGCCACCCAGGGGGTGGTACGTGAGGTGGTCGCCCCAGATCTTGTTGGCGCCGAAGAGGTCGGTGCGGTAGATCGTCCCCTCCTTGGCGTTGATCTTGTCGAAGATCGTCTTTGCCATGTCGATGGACTGCTGCTTCCATGCGGTCTGCCAGTCGAGGTCCACCGTTCCCGTCGCCGCGTTCCACGAGAACTGGGCACGGTTGGAGTTCTTGGTGATCGACAAGTAGAACGAGGCATAGGTCTCGATGCCGGTGGGCAATGGGGCCACCTCGGCGAATGCGCCGCCCGCGACCCAGTTGTCGATGCCGGAGCACGGGATGGACGACTGCAGGGCGCCGGTCGGATCCCACAGGTGGTTGGCGCGGCCGCACATCACATTGCCGTTGTCACCCCAGCCCCTGCCCACCTCGCTGTTGAGGCCCGGCAGCGCGCCGGTCGCCCTGAGCTTGACCAGGAGCTTGCTGGTGCCGACGCTGCCGGCCGCGAAGAACACCCGGTCCGCGGTGACGGTCTTGGTCGCGGTGGTGTTGCCGCTGGTGTCGAGTCGGTCGATGACGACCGTGTAGCCCCCTCCTGTTGCCGGGGCGACCGAAGTGACCTTGTGCAGGGGGGAGATGGAGACCCTTCCGGTCGCCTTCGCCTGGGCGAGGTAGGTCTTCTGCAGGGACTTCTTGCCATAGTTGTTGCCATAGAGGATCTCGCCCGCGAGCGCGGACTTGGGTACGGTCCCGGCGGCCTCCTGCTCCATGTAGTCCCAGTCGTACACGTCGGGCACGAAGACGAACGGGAAGCCCGAACGCTGGGCGTGCTTACGGCCGACCCGCGCGTACTGGTAGCAGTCGGCGGTCTCGAACCACGTCGGGTCGACCGTGGCGACGCCCAGACCCGCGTTGGCGCGCGGGTAGTGGACGGAGTACATCTCGTCGGCGTCGACCGACGGCAGGACGGCACCGAAGTTCTCCCGCTTGGGAGTGACCGCCATGCCTCCGTTGACCAGTGACCCGCCGCCGACGCCCCGGCCCTGGTAGACGATGATGCCGCCCATCTCCTCGGCGTCCAGGACTCCGGTGTAGCGCGGGACGTCCTTGTCGATGGGGAAGCCGAGGAAGTTGCTGAGCGGCTGTTTCGTCCTGGTGCGCAGCCAGAAGGACCGGTAGTCGGGACTCGTCGTGTTGGCGAAGATCTTGCCGTCCGACCCGGGAGTGTCCCAGGCCATGCCCATCTCGATCATGTGGACGTCGACACCGGCCTGGGCCAGGCGCAGAGCGGCCACGGAGCCGCCGTATCCGGTGCCGATCACGAGGGCGGGGACGTGCGCGCCCGGTTCGATCACCGCGGTTGCGGCTGTGGTGGCGGCGTGGGCCGGTACTACCTGCCCGGCGAGCGCGGCGGACCCAAGAAGAGAACCGGTTCCAGTGATGAATCTTCGACGGGATACGCCTCTCAGGCGCCTCCGACGTGGGTAATCGTCGTTCATGCGCGGCTCCTCACTCTCCATAGAGTGAGACGGGTTCTAGTGACACCCACGTGAGAAGTCACGCCATACCCTGAGGTAACTTTCAAAAGATCACATAGTGGGCATCAGCGAAGGAGTACGAAACGGCGGCCTGGACGGGCGCCACCAGTTCGCCGCCGGGCTGGGGCGCGGGGGCCGGCAGGTGGCTGCCGGTCGCGGACGCCCCGGCGGGTCCGGCGGGTCCGGCGGGTCCGGCGGGTCCGGCGGGTCCGGCGACGGGAACACGCGGCCCTCGCAACCGTGTGTTCCCGTCCTGCGATCGACCACCGGGCCGGCCGCGGCCCCGGGCCCGTGCCGGGACGGGGCCGTGCCCGGACGGGGCCGTGCCGGAGTGTCCCGCGCGCCGGGAAGGGCGGGTCAGCGCAGGCCGGCGAAGAGGTCGTTCTCGGGTACGGCCACGCCGGTGGTGTCCTGGACACGTACGAAGGTCTCGAGGCCCATCAACTCCGTGAACCTCTCCTGGCCCATCCTGAGGAAGAAGATGTTCTCACCCTGGCTGGCGTGTGCGGCCAGCGCATCGAACTTCTGCCCGCCGAACACGGCGGTGTCCACCCAGGTGGTGATCTCCTCGTCGGGAAGGCCGATCTCGGCCAGCGCGGCAGCCTCGGCGGGATCCGGCTCCTGCCCGTCCGCACCCAACTCGCGCATGACCTCCCCGAACCGCCGCATCATCGAGCGGGGCGCCGTCGTCCAGTACACCTTCGGTGTCAGCGAGGTCATCCCCAGTGCCGCCATCGTGATGCGGTTGGCCTGGATGTGGTCAGGGTGGCCGTAGAAGCCGTTCTCGTCATAGGTGACCACCACATCAGGCTGGTAGCGCCGCATGAGTTCCGCGAGTCGGGCAGCGCCCTCCTCCACGGGTGTCTGCCAGAAGGAGCCGGGGGCATCATTGGTCGGCCAGCCCATCATCCCGGAGTCGGCATAGTCCAGCGTCTCCAGGTGACTGATCTTCAGGACCTCGCAGCTCGCCTCGAGTTCTTCACGACGGGTCAAGGCGACGGACACCGGATCATGCCCGGGATCGCCCGGCTTGACGCCCCCCGGGCCGTCACCGCAACCGCCGTCGGTACACGTCACGAGGACTGTGCGAATCCCCTCCGCCGCGTACCGGGCGAGGACACCTCCTGTCCCGGTGGCCTCATCGTCGGGGTGGGCGTGTACCGCCATGAGCGTCAGGGGCAAGTCATTCATGAAAAAGTCCTTCTGTGCGAAAAGGTCGTCGGCCTGAGTCCTGGGCGGACGTACGGGCGATCGCCCTTCACCGTCGGAAGTCGAATGTCGGATGTCGGATGTCGGATGTCGGATGTCGGATGTCGGATGTCGGATGTCGGGGCATACCGCGGAACCGGGGCCCATGCCCCGTGCGGACAGCCTGCGGGTCTGTGTGTTCAGGCCCGCGCCGCGCCGGTCGGGCGGTAGCCGCTACAACAGTGCCGGCAGGACAAGCTGTTCCCGCCGCACACCGGAACATCCCCGGGTGTCGGGCCTCCGCGAAAGCGCTGCCAGAGCGGCAACGCCCTGATCGCGGCTCGCGCCAAGGGAGTGAGTGCGGCGGAGTCTTGCCGTCCCGCAGAGAACCCTTCGCGCCAAGGGGCCGCGTCCATGAACGCCGGTCCGGTAGGCCCGAGAGCGACCGGATACAGTGCGCGAGACGGCAGCATGGTCAGGGAGGGGAAGCGTGACCGACACCAGCGACACCCGAACCGCCGACAGCGCGGCGCAAGCTCCCCGGCCGAGCCGACTGCACCGCCTCATGCGCCACATCCCCCTGATCGCTCCCGTGCTTCTGTGGGCCGTGCCCTGCTGGGTGCTCCTGTACACCGGCCAGCACTGGCCGCTGCCCGTCACGCCGGCCGCCACCGCCCTCTTCGCCCTCGGCCTCGTCGGGATGCCGCTCGCGATGGTGCGCGGCCACGGCAGGCGTCAGCAGGACCGGGCGGCGATCGTCGGTGACACCTTGCTCGGCACCAGCTGGGTTCTGTTCACCTGGTCCGTTCTGCTCGGCGTCCTCTTGCGGCTCGCCCTGACCGTGGCCGGCGTCGGCGAGAGTCAGGACCGGGCCCGCATCGTCACCTGGGCCGTCCTCGGCACGGCAGCCGTGCTGCTCGCCTGGGGGTACGCCGAGGCCCGCCGCGTGCCACGCGTGCGCCGGCTCGACGTGCAACTCCCGCGGCTGGGTGCCGGGCTGGACGGCATGCGCGTCGTCCTCATCACCGACACCCACTACGGCCCACTCGATCGCACCCGCTGGTCAGCCCGGGTGTGCGAGACGGTGAACACCCTGGAAGCCGACCTGGTCTGCCACACCGGCGACATCGCGGACGGCACGGCCGAACGCCGTCGCGCCCAGGCCGCCCCACTCGCAACCGTGCGGGCCGCGCTGGCCCGGGTATACGTCACCGGCAACCACGAGTACTACAGCGAGGCCCAGGGCTGGGTCGACCTGATGGACGAACTGGGCTGGAAGCCGCTGCGCAACCGCCATCTGCTGCTCGAACGCGGAGGCGACACCCTGGTGGTCGCCGGCGTGGACGACGTCACCGCCGAGTCCTCCGGCCTGGCAGGCCACCGCGCCCACCTCGCCGGAGCCTTGAACGGCGCCGACCCGGACCTACCCGTCCTGCTCCTGGCACACCAGCCCAAGTTCATCGACCGGGCGGCAGCCGCCGGCATCGACCTCCAGCTCTCCGGCCACACCCACGGCGGCCAGATCTGGCCCTTCCACCACCTGGTCCGCATCGACCAGCCCGCCGTCGCCGGCCTCAGCCGGCACGGCACCCGCACCCTCCTCTACACCAGCCGCGGCACCGGCTTCTGGGGCCCGCCCTTCCGCGTCTTCGCCCCCAGCGAGATCACCCTGCTCGTGCTCCGCTCCCCGCACCCGCCCACCTCGCCATAGCACTCGACGGGCCGACACATCCGCTCGGCGCAGTCCACGAGCCGGGGGATCATGACTTCTTCGACGCGTCGGGCCGTGTCACCGCGCTTGCCCACACCTGGGAGCGGCTGACCGGCTCATCAGCCACGCCCGGCCTCTGGGCCAGAGGCCAGAGCGGCGAACGGAGGCACGTGCAGATCCTTCTAGGGTCTGACAGTCCAGAAACGTGCGGTGCCCTCGGCCGTCGCGGCGAGTGTGCTCCCGTCCTCGCTGAGTGCCAGGCCCTGGATGTCCGAGACGTGGCCGGTGAGGTCCGCGATCTTCGTCCCTCGGTCGGCGCTCGGGACGATGCCGGTATCCCACACACCTATTTCGTTGCCTCGGCCGGCCGCCAAGCGAGTACCGTCGCCGCTCAACGTGATCAGCGAGTGATAGCCCTTCAGATAGACGCGGGACCGGCCCGACTCGACGATGGTGGGGACGTCATCCGCGTCAACCACACTCCCGAGGTCCCACCACCTGACGACGACAGCGCGGGCCTCCGAATCGTCTGCGCCCAACGCGGTCATCCGTGTTCCGTCCTCGTTCAGTCTGATGCGTGTGGTGAATTCGTCCAGCGGCGTCATGGCCACGGGAGCATCGTTGGCCACGTCCCAGACCAGTACGCAGAATCTGTTCCCGAGAGCCAAGCGCGTGCCGTCACCGCTGAGAGCGAAGGACTGGCCCAGGTCGTACGCACAGCAGCGACTTCGACGGCAGTAGTCGCGCACGTGAAGAGTTCTCGAACTTCCGAATCGATCGCCGGTGCCGGCGTCCCACACCTCTACGGCGCCCTCGCCTGAAGAGACGACCATGATTCGGCCGGCGGCCGTCTCCGTAAGGGCCCAGGGCCTCACTGTCAGTCGCACCTGCGGGTTGTCGCTCCGCAATCCGGCCCGAGTCCCCGTCTCGGTGTTCCATCGGGCCATTTTCCCTCTCGCCACGGTGACCAAGGTCGCGCCGTCGGGGCTCAACGCCATGCCTTCGACGACACCGGTGATCGAAGTTGCCTGCGAGGTGTCGCTGGGCAGTGCCGTGCTCAGCATCAGGCACAGTGCCGCGATGGTCCCGGCGACCGTCCCGGCCAGACGGCGCCGCTGCCGGCCCACGACGCTCGGATCGACCGGCTCCCGGTCCTCGGCGAGTGAACGGCTCGCGAGCCGTTCCTGCAGACGGACATGCCTGAACTGATAGGTGCCACCGGACTGGCGCAGCAGCTGCCGTTGCCTCGCGTCGGCAAGGAATCGCATCAGCTGCCAGGGAAGCCGGCGCTGCGCGCCGAGAACCAGGCGCGTCAGCAGGAACCGCGGCCAGGCCCTGGTCAGCAGGATGAGCAGGGCGAGGACAACTCCGGCTCCGCATACGAAGACCATGACGATCAGGCCGCCACCCAGATCATCGGGTGTCAGGCCCGCGACGGTCTCGGCGATGAGCGGCTCGTTGGACCAGCCGGTGGCCAACGCTACGATCACGAAGTCCGCCAACAACACGATCGCCAGCAGTGGGATCGCCGAGAGGGAAAGGACCGCTCCGGCACACAGTGCCGCGGTCAGGGACGACTTGCGGTCCTGGACGAGGAAGTCCAGCGGGTCGGCCCGGACCGATCGCTCGGGGGGCGCGTCGAGCCAATCGTGCACGGCCAGCGCCAGACCGATCGACGAGGCGAGAGCCAGCAGGAACGTGAGCCCGCCGAGGTAGTTCCGCACCGCGAGAGCGGACCACCCGGACTCGATCGAGACGGCGACGGCGGCCGCGGCCATCAGGGGCAGGGCAGGGATCGCGGTCAGCCCGAGTCCCGTGGCATAGCCGCGGCGTAGTCGGGCCAGGGATCCGCGAACGGCGAATGACCGCCGTCCCGGAGGTCGTTGTGGGGCTGCGAACCAGATGAACATCGCCAGGACGGCGAACCCGCCTCCCGTACTGGCGCCGAAGGCGAGGACGTCATCGGTCATGGTGCCGGGCACAAGGGTGGCGAGGGCGCAGACCACGAGCATGACGAGCATCCCGAGGCCGATCCCGATGGCGGGTCCGACCCAGCGGGACAACAGGCGGCCGCTCATCAGCCACCAGGTGAGGTCGCGTTCGCGGTGCTGGTGCAGATATCTCGCCAGGTACGTGAGCCAGCGCTCGGCCTGGTCGGCCTGCACCCGCCAGTGCGGATCGGCGGGGGCCACATCGCCCGGCACCTGTCGGGGCGCGTAGGCCGCGAGGACAACCCGGTCGACGAGGTGGTCCTCCACCTCGTGTCGGCTGTTGTGGCCCAAGAGACCGCCCGGGTCCTCGGGACAGTGCTGGTAGACGGTGCGGGCCAGGGACAGCATCAGCGGGGTGGACAGCGCCATGGACACAGCGCTGTCGGGTTCCGTCTCCAGGCGCTCGTAGACCTCGCTCCAGTCGGTTGCCTCCGGCCATTCGACGGCGTTCAGGTAGGCACGGGCGTCCGGCGCGGGAACCGGCCGGACTTCGACCACCGGAGCCCGGCGCAGGACCGGCGCGCCCCCCGCGATCACGTCCTCGTACTCTGCCGATCGGCAGGTCACGACGACCCCCCGCCCGTCGCCACAAGCGAGATTGATGCCGCGGACTGCGCTGCGGCGCGCAGATTCGGGCATCTCGTCCAGGCCGTCCAGCACCGGCAGCAACAGGCGGTGGTCGAGCAGACGGCGCGGGATCTCGGGACGGCCGTTGTAGTAGGCCGTGGCGAGCGACTGCACAATCCAGTCGTCCAGCGACTCGCTCACTGGATCCCAGCTCGAGACGGACAACAGAACGGGCACCGTGGCGCCGCTCTCACGGCTTTCCAGAAGGCCGAGTACGAGCATGACGGCCAGCACGGTCTTGCCCGCTCCGGGCTCGCCGAGTACCACGAGACGTCCGCTGGGGATCTGCCGGTACCCGTCGCCCAGCCGACGGATCGCCTCGTCGAATCCGCCGTGGAGACGGCCTGCGAGGGCCTGGCCTCGGATCCTGGTGCCGCTGGAGCCCGCGATGGCGTCCGGGGTATCCGCAACCGACCGCTCGGTCGCGGACCACGCAAGGGGGATCACCGACGGGTCACGCAGTCTGCGCGCCCCCACCTCGTCGTCCCATTGGCCCCGGAGCGTCTCGGCAAGGATGTCGGCCAGCTCTCCCTCACTCGCCGGAGGCGGCGCCTGCACGAAGGGGACCAGCGCGAGCGCCAGCCCCGCAACGGAGACGGCCAATCCGGCCACACCTGTTATCTGACCTGCGATATCACTACTGGAAACACCTATCCAGGCGAACACCGCCAGGGACATGAGACCAAGCAGAACGAGCAGCATTTTGCCCACGCGCTGTCGCAGCGCGTGGTGCGGAAGACGCATCACCCAGGAGATTCTCACGGTCCCGCAGGCCGACGAGTGCCGATACGAGAAAGGTGCGCCACACGGTCACGGCGTTTCGCTGAAATCGCCTCACCCGAGGCAGGGAAATGCTAGAGCTTCGATATCGCCGAACGGGCGTGACCGCTCGTTGCCCCTGAGCCGTCGGTGGGCGGGCGGGGGATGGTCAGTACAGAGACAGGCCGAAGACCGAGAGCACCTCCGCGACGGGCTGGTAGTAGGTGACGCCACCGGACGCGCAGTTGCCCGACGAGCCCACCGCGAAACCGAGGGCGATCGACCCGGAGTAGGCAGGTGCCCCGGCGTCGCCCGGTTCCGAGCACGCGGTGGAGCGGAACAGACCGTGGACCGTGCCGTCGGCGTGGTTGACCGTGGCGTTGACCGCGGTCACCGTCCCGCAGTGGACGCCGCTGGTCCGTCCGACGTGGCAGACGGACTGCCCGACGGCCGGGTTCGCGGCCCCTGTCACGTCCTGGTAGACGCCGCCCAGCGCGATGTCACCGGGCAGGACCAGCGCGCTCGTGGTGTAGCGGACCACGCCGTAGTCGTCGATCGGGTAGGAGGCGCCCGCGGTGACGCCGACCGGCAGGGTGCGGGCCGCGTCCGCGTACCAGGTGGTGGTGTAGGTGCCGGAACAGTGGCCGACCATCACGGCGTAGCGGTTGATCCCGCTCACCGCGTTGAAGCCGACGACACACTGGGCGCCGGTGGCCGCGTACAGCAGGGTGCCCCCGCGGATCGTGGGCGCCTGGACGGCTGTGGCCCCCGTACCGGTGCCGAACAGCAGGGCGACCACCGCTGTCACGACCGTGGTGAACATCTTCAGGCGGGTGTGCGGACGTCTCACGGCCCCTCCAGGGGAGTCGGTCGTCTCGAACCGAACAGTGCCTCCATCGTGCGGGAGCCGGAGTCCGCGGGGACAGGCACGGTCCGGCCGTATCGCCGTCCTCACCGACCATGTCGGCGACGAGGCAGCTGACGGCCCATCGGGCTCGCGGCGCCGATCCACACACGGCCCCGACCTGCCTGAGGGCTCCAAAACAAGGGTGCGCAGGCGGCGTTGCGGGGAAGAATGGCCGCCATGACGTACGAAGGCTCCTCCATCGATCCGGCCAAGCCCAGCATCGCCCGCGTCTACGACTATCTGCTCGGCGGCAAGGACAACTACGCCGTGGACCGTGAGATAGGCGACGTGTTCAAGCGCGACCTGCCCGGTTCGGTGGCCATCGCCTTCGCCAATCGCGCGGCCCTGACCCGGGCGGTCAGGGAGATCGCGACGACCACCGGCATCCGGCAGTTCATCGACCTGGGCAGTGGCCTGCCGACCGCGGACAACGTCCACCAGGTCGCGCAGCGGCACGCTCCCGAGTCGCGGGTCGTCTACGTGGACATCGACCTCCAAGTGTTGGCCCACGGCCGCGCACTGCTGGAGAACAACGACCGGACCCGCGTCGTCGCGGTCGATGTGCGCGATCCCGAAGGCATCCGCACTCACCCCGACACCCTCGAAGTCATCGACTTCACTCGTCCCGTCGCCGTCATCCTCAGCGCCGTCCTCCATCACGTCAACGACGACGAGGATCCGGCCGGGATCGTCCGCTACTGGCGCGACCACGTCCCCTGCGGAAGCTATTTCTTCATCAGCCACTTCCGCTCCGGCAACAACCCGGAGACCGCGCAGGCCGAGAAGGTTCTCCAGCGGACGTTCGGCCGCGGCCGGTGGCGCACCGACGTGGAAATCGCCTCCCTGCTGGACGGTCTGGAGATCCTCGACCCCGGGATCGTCCCGGCGTCCCTGTGGCGTCCCGACGAGACCGCCAACCCGTGGAACAGCGGCGAACGACGAGAGCTCACGGTCTGGGAACACCTCATCGCCGCCGGACTGGCCCGGAAAGCCCAGCCGTGATCCCCGGGCGGCGGTCGTCCGGCGGTTGCGCCTGCGGCCTGCAGATCGCCGGGGTGGCGAACCGCCTCGGCATCGACGCCGGCAAGTGAGCGTGGCTCCGCGGCCCCGGCCCCACCGGGGAGGGGCGGGCACCCGGTGGGTCTCGCACGGCAGTGGCGGTTCGACGCCGTCGCGCCCCGTGCGCCGCTCGCCGCTCGCCGCTACGGGTGACCCTCGGAGCCGGTGGGCGCGGGCCGCACACGAACGCCCCCGGTCGACGGGCGCGGCAACCCGGGAAATGGATGCTCAGCCGTCGTCACGCGGCTGGAGGTACACCTCGTCGACAAAACACCAGGCCCACTCGTCGCCGTCCTCGGTGGAGCGCATCAGAGGGTGTCCGCTGGACTCGAAGTGAGCAGTGGCGTGGCCGTGGCGCGAGCTGTCGCAACAGCCCACGTGGCCGCAGGCGAGGCACACCCGCAGGGCGACCCAGTCGTGGCCGAGAGCCGCGCACTGCCGGCATGTGTCGCTCTGCGGTGCGTGCTCCGGTTCAGTTGTCTCGATGTGTGCGCATCGGCGCCCCTCAGGCCGGCCACCATCGGGACGCGGGGTCCACCCGACCATGAAGTCTCCTCCTTCGCCGACTTTCGCTCACTGCTGCCGCTGCCGCTGTCAATACTTCGACCGCTCCCCGGCTGTCGGATGCGGGACGCTCAAGAAGGTGTGGGCGACGGGGTGCCGACATCGGCAGGCCGCGGACCTGAACCCGGCACGTCAGACGTGAAACCAAGCCCCGCCGAAACCCTCGCCGTCTCACCGCATACCGTGCACGAGCTCGTTAGCCAGGGACAACTTGTCCGCGGTTAGAACTGCCCTTCATCCGGTTCCCGGTTCGCGTCAAGATTGTCCTGTCGAACAGAGGAGGTCGGACGATGGACCGGGCGTTGCTGGCGGATTTTCTCCGAGCGCGTCGTGACGCGTTGCAGCCGGAGGATGTCGGGCTTCCCCGCGGGCAGCGGCGCCGCACCGGCGGGTTGCGGCGCGAGGAGGTGGCGGCGCTGGCCGGGATGTCGGCCGACTACTACAGCCGGATCGAGCAGCAGCGAGGTCCGGCGCCGTCGGAGCGGATGCTCGTCGCGCTCGCCCGGGCACTGCGTCTCAACCAGAGCGAACGTGACCACCTCTTCGTCCTGGGCGGGACCCCGGCGCCGCGGCGCATCCTGCGGGACGATTACGTCGGTCCCACGATGATGCGGATCGTCGCCGGCCTCTCGGACGTGCCGGCCATCGTGCTGTCACGGCTCGGCGAGGCGTTGCTGCAGACGCCCCCGGCGGTCGCACTGCTCGGCGACTACACCCGGTACTCGGGCATGTCCCGTTACCTGGTCTACCGCTGGTTCACCGGTGATCCGCGGGTCCGTGGCCTGTACCCCGTCGAGGACCATCCGATACGAGGCAGGGTCTTCGCCGCGGAGATCCGGGACGCGTACACGGCGGATCCCACAGGGAGGGCCGGCGAGATCGTCGCCGCGCTGCTGCAGGTCAGTTCCGAGTTCGCGAACATCTGGCGGTTGCACGAGGTGGGCGTGACCCATCATCACGACCTCAAGCGCTACCTGCACTCCGAGTTGGGGGAGCTGGAGTTGTACGCCGAGATGCTGCTGGATCCGGAGCAGTACCAGACACTGCTGGTGTTCACCGCCGTGCCCGGTTCCCCGAGCCACGCCAAGCTTCAGCTCCTGACCGCCCTCTAGCGGCTGTACTCCCCCACACACCTGAAGGCACTGTCTCGAAGCCGAGGCGTGCCCCGATCCCGCAATGCTTCAGATTCGAAGCATCTCTTCTGTCATGAAAGGTGGCATTTGTCATGAAAGCAGTACGTTTCCACGAGTACGGCACTCCGGACGTCTTGCGTTACGAGGACGTGGAACAGCCGGTCCCCGCGGCCGGGGAGGTCCGGCTCCGGGTGGCCGCGACGTCCTTCAACCCGGTCGACGGCAACATCCGCGCGGGCTTCATGCAGGGCCCCATCCCGGTGACCCTGCCGCACACCCCCGGCATCGACGTCGCGGGCACGGTCGACGCGCTGGGCGAGGGCGCGGACACAGTCCGGGCGGGTGACCAGGTTGTCGGCTTCCTGCCGATGACCGGCGCCGGCGCGGCGGCGGAGTACGTACTCGCACCGGCCGCCCTGCTGACGGCGGCGCCTGCGCGCATCCCGCTGGCCGATGCGGGCGGGCTGCCGCTGGTCGGGCTCACCGCCTGGCAGGCCCTCTTCGACCACGCCAAGCTCACTGCCGGCCAGCGGGTGCTGATCAACGGTGCGGGCGGTGCGGTCGGCGGCTACGCCGTCCAGCTGGCCAAGCACGCCGGCGCACACGTGATCGCCACGGCCGGGCCGCGCAGCAGCGAACGCGTCAGGACGGCGGGTGCCGATGAGGTGTTCGGCCACGGGGTCCCCGAGCTGGCCGCGCTGGTCGACGTCGTGCTCAACCTCGCGCCGGTCGATCCGATGCAATTGGCCGCGCTGACCTCCGTGGTCCGCGACGGCGGCATCGTGGTGAACACGACGGTGTGGATGCCCGCGCCTTCCGACGAGGAACGCGGCGTGCGCGGCGTCAACCTCTTCGTCAACAGCGACGCCGCGCAGCTGGCGAGGCTGGTGACGCTGGTCGACTCCGGAGCGCTGCACGTCGACATCGCTCGACGGGTGCCGCTGGCCGAGCTGCCGGCGCTGCACGCGGAGGCCGCGGAAGGCGCAATCTCCGGCAAGGTCCTGGTCCTTCCCTCCGCCGCCTCTCTGAGCTAGAGCGTGTCTATTTGGTGAGCTCATCAGTTGATCGGACGTGTCTGTCCGATTAGTGATCACTGATGCGATGTGGGATCGGATCGAGCCGCTGATGCCGGCCGATCCGGTCCGCGGACGGCGGTGGGCCGACCACCGCCGCACGCTCGAGGCCATCGCGTGACGGCCCGAAGCAGCACGACATCAGCATCCCGACCGGCGGCATCGCGGCTCCCCGCTGCACCAGCAGCTTCCACACGTTCAGCACCCAGCAGAGGAGGGAGGTCACGTGGGAGCAAGAGGGCACCGGCGCGCCCTGTGGTGATCACCGGCGGCTTCGCGGTCCAGGCCGTCAGCCTCGATGTCGGTCGCCCTGGCGGTCAGTCGCTGTAGAGGCCGGTCAGTTCGGTGGCGTACTTGTCCCGGACGACCCGGCGGCGCAGTTTCAGCGAGGGGGTCAGTTCACCGGTCGCCGGTCCCCACTCCTGAGCCAACAGCCGATACCGCTTGACCTGTTCCGTGCGGTTGAGGCGGCTGTTGGCGGCGGCCACGGCCCGGTCGACCTCCTCGATGACGGCGGGATGCGCGGCCAGCGCCGTGAGGTCCGCGCCGTGCTCCAGGCCGTGCGAGGCGGCCCAGGCGGGTGCCGCCTCCGGGTCGAGCACCAGCAGCGCGACGAGGTAGGAGTGGTGGTCGCCGTGCACCATCGCCTGGCCGATCAACGGGTGTTCTTTCAGGGCGTTCTCCACGAGGGCCGGGGAGACGTTCTTGCCCGTCGAGGTGATGATCATCTCCTTCTTCCGGTCGGTGACCCAGACGAAGCCGTCCTCGTCGACCCGGCCGATGTCGCCCGTGTTCAGCCACCCCTCCTCGTCGAGCGCGGGGCCGACCGTGCCGTCCGGCCGCAGATAGCCGGCGAAGACGGAGGAACCGCGCACCTGGAGTTCGCCGTCCGCGGCGGTGCGCACCCGCACGCTCGACACCGGGCGGCCCACCGAGCCCAGCCGGAATCCGGTGCGGGGACTGTTGGCCGTCGTGACGCCCGCCGTCTCGGTCAGGCCCCACGCGTCCATGATGACGATGCCGAAGCCGGCCCAGAACCGCACCACGTCCAGCGGCATCGGCGCGGACGCGCTGGCGGCCCAGGCGACCCGGTCGAGGCCGCCCGCGGCCAGCAGGGGCAGCAGCACCGTCTCGCGACACCGCGCGTACGCCGCCGCGAGGCCGGCGGGCGGCTCCTCGCCGCGCTCCTGGAAGCCGACATGCTCGCGGGCCACCTCCGCGGCTTCCTCGACGGCCTTGCGCCGCTCCTCGGGCAGCAGGGTCAGGCCGGCGCGGACCGCGGCAGCGAGCTTCTCCCAGACCCTCGGCACACCGAAGAACTGCCGGGGCCGCAGCTCGCGCACCGCTTCGGCCACGGTGGCCGGATCGGCGCAGAGATGGACGTGCGAGGCACGGTGACAGGGCAGGTAGATGCCGAGCATCCGCTCCGCGATATGGGCGAACGGCAGGTAGCAGACGTGCTCGACGTGCGGCGGCAGGTCCACCACCTCGTCGAGCGCGACGGCGTTGGCGAGCACCTGCTGATGGGTGAGGACCACGCCCTTGGGCTCACCGGTCGTCCCGGAGGTGTAGACGACGGTCAGCGCGTCCCCTGGCCGGGCCGTGTCCAGCGCCTTGCCGAAGCCCTCCGGGACCGGCTCGTGGGTCAGCGCCGCGTAGGGCAGGTGGTGGCCCTCCTCTGCGTCCTCCACCACCACGAGCCGTCCGAGCGGCGTGGCGTCGTCGTCGAGCAGCGGGGCCCACACCGCGGCTTGGACGGCGCCTTCCACCACGGCCAGCGCGGCCCCGCAGTTGCGCGCGATGTGGGTGATCTGTTCGGGTGCGGCGGTGCCGTAGACACTGACCGGCACGGCGCCGAGGCGCACCAGCGCGAGGTCGGACAGCCAGTGCTCCGGACGGTTGGCCATCATCAGCAGGACGTGGTCGCCGCGGCCCACACCGAGCGCGGCGAGGCCGGCGGCCAGTTCGGTGGTGCGGTCCCGGACCTCCGCCCAGGTGAGCGTGGACCACGCGCCGCCGTCCGAGGTCCGCCACGACAGGGCGGGCAGGTCCGGGTGAAGGCGGGCGTTGCGTTCCAGGAGCAGAGGCAGCGTGGACGGCGCCGCCGGTTCTCCTTGTGGGTCCCCGTCGGTGCGCGGGGCAGATGTCATGACGGCCTCCTGACGTGCTGGACGGATCGGATCGGATCGAGGCGAATCGGGATCGGGTCGGATCGGATTGAGGGTTGGATCGGATCGGGATTGGATCGGATCGAGGTCAAGTCAGGGTGGGGTGGGTTGGATCGGATCGGGATTGGATCGGATCGAGGTCAAGTCAGGGTGGGATGGGGGGCAGCGGTCGGTGAAGGTCTCACCGCGCTCGGCCTTGCGGAGCGGCAGTTCGGGCGGGGCGAGGCGGCCTCCGTGCAGCTCGGCGCGTTCGCGTGCGCGGGTCACGAAGCCGGGCGGACCACCAAAGTGGCCGTTGACGCACTGGAGCACGCTGCCCGTCCACGCCGGGACGCCGATGCCGATGTCGTCGCGGGGAACCTTCCGGTCGGGCGGAGAGGAGTCGACGGGGACGCGGGAGCGCCGGGTGCGAAGGAGAAGGCGGGGCCGGTCAGGCCAGCAGGGCGCGGCCGATGATCTCCTTCATGATCTCGGTGGTCCCGCCGTAGATCGTCTGGACCCTGCTGTCGAGGAACGCCCTGGCGACCTGATACTCCGTCATATAGCCGTACCCGCCGTGCAGTTGGAGGCATCGGTCGACGACCCGCTTCTGGAGTTCGGTCGCCCACCACTTGGCCATCGAGGCGTGTACCGCGTCGAGCCGGCCCGCGCCGTGCTCGGTGACGCAGCGGTCGACGAAGGTCCGGGTGACGGCGCACTCGGTGGCCATCTCGGCGATCTCGAAGCGGATGTGCTGGAGCCGGGCCAGGGGGCGGCCGAACGCCTCGCGCTGCTTCACGTACGCGCGGGTGAGTTCCAGGACCTGTTCGGCCGCGGCCGCCGCGCCCACGGCGATGGCGAGCCGTTCCTGGGCGAGGTTGGCCATCAGGGCGGCGAAGGCCTGGTTCTCCCCGCCCAGCAGGTTCTCCTTGGGCACCCGCACGTCGTCGAAGAACAACTCGGCGGTGTCCTGGGCCTTCTGGCCGATCTTGTCGAGGTTGCGGCCCCGCTCGAAGCCCTTCATGCCGCGTTCGACGACGAGCAGGCTCTGCCCGGAACTGCCGCCCTCGGGAGTGGTGCGGGCCACCACGACGACCAGGTCGGCGAGGATGCCGTTGGAGATGAACGTCTTGGCGCCGTTGAGAAGGTAGTGGTCACCCTGGTCGGTTGCGGTGGTGCGGATGCTCTGGAGGTCGGAGCCCGCTCCGGGTTCGGTCATGGCAATGGCGGTGACGGTCTCGCCGGAGATGAATCCGGGCAGCCAGCGCCGCTTCTGCTCGTCGGTGGCGAGCCGGGTCAGATAGGGGCCGACGATGTCGTTGTGCAGGCTGAGCGCCACGCCGGACGCTCCCGCCCGCGCGAACTCCTCGATCAGGACGGCGCTGTAGCGGAAGTCGTCGGTCCCTCCGCCTCCGTACTCCTGCGGTACCGCGAGGCCCAGCAGGCCCTGGCGGCCCGCCGCGCGCCAGACGTCACGGCTGACGACTCCGTCGCGCTCCCAGCGGTCGTGGTGGGGCAGCACCTCCTTGGCGAGGAAGGTGCGGACGGTCTCGCGGAACGCCTCGTGCTCCGTCGTGTACAGGTCTCGTTCCATGGTCGCCTCCGGGTCGGGGAATCGTCGTTCAGAGCCAGTTCCTGACGAGCTCGACGAGGCGGGCGGGGTCGCGTCCGACGGGGGTGACGTTGAGCATCGTGACGCCCGCCTCCCGGAACGCCTCGACCCGTTCGCGCACATAGCCCTCGGGGCCCGCCAGACAGACCAGTTCGCACAGTTCGGCGGGGACCGCTGCCTCCGCCTCGCGCCTGCGGCCCGCGAGGAAGTGCTCCTGGACGGCGGCGGCCTCGGCCTCGTAGCCGTAGGAACAGACCAGGTCGTAGTAGAAGTTGCGGCCCGGAGCGCCCATGCCTCCGACGTACAGGGCGATGACGGGCCGCATCAGGTCGCGGACCCCCTCGGCGTCGTCCCCGACCGCCAGCAGCCCGCCGGCGACGACGGACAACGGGCCGAGTTCCGGGGCGCGCAGCGCCGCGCCCTCGGCGAGCGGCCCGCCCCAGACCTTCGGCGCGTGTTCGGGCACATAGAGGAACGGCAGCCATCCGTCGGCGAGTTCGGCGGTCATCCGGACGTTCGCGGGGCCGAGCGCGGCCACGTACACCGGGATGGTGTCGCGCACCGGGCGGGTCAGCAGCTTCAGCGGTTTGCCGAGCGTGCCGCCCTTCTCGGGCGGCAGGGGCAGGTCGGTGATGCCGTGGTGCTCGATGACCTCGCGCCGCCAGATGCGGCGGGCGAGCCCGATCGTCTCGCGGGTGCGGCCGAGCGGACGGTCGTAGCGGCGGCCGTGCCATCCCTCCACCACCTGGGGGCCGGAGGCGCCGATGCCCAGCAGGGCGCGGCCACCGGTCAGGGCGTCGAGTCCGGCCGCGGTCTGCGCGATCAGCGCGGGCGTGCGGGAGTACACGTTGAGCACGGCGGAGCCGATGCGCAGACGATCGGTGCGGGCGGCCAGATATCCCATGACCGTCGGGGAGTCGAAGCCGTAGGCCTCGGCGACCCAGATCGCGTCGAGTCCGGCCGCCTCCAGTGCGGCCGCCTCGTCGGCGGCGGCGCGGGGGTCACCGGCGTACTGCAGGGGGGTGGAGAGTTCCATCAGCGTCCGTCCGGATCGCCGAGCAGCATCGCGGCGAACGGCGCGGGCCCGATCCCCGCCAGCTCCACCACCCGTACACCGGCCAGCGGCCCGGCCCGGCGGCTCACCGGCGCCGCCTGCCGCACGGTCCTCGCGTCCCGGTGCGTCGCGGTGTCCCTCATCGCGCTCATCAGCCCTCCGAACCCCGGTCCACTTAGCGCTCGCTAAGAAGGTAGAGAGGAGCGGGCAGCCGGTCAATGGTGGTAACACCAGCCGTTCCGAGGGAAGTCGAGCCTCTGAATTCCCGTCGTTCAGCCAGAAGGACCACACGCAACAGAGGAACTCGCCGACGAAGCGTGCCCAGGAACTCAGAGTTGATGAGCGTACGTTAAGCGGCGCGAGGGGCACTTTCAGGTGCCCGGGGACGTACCATGTCGCTCGTCGGCACCGCACCGGAGGAGCATCCTTGAGCACGCAGCCCCGCCAGGAGACCGCCGCGGCGCCCCACTGGCGCACCTACGCGCCGCTGGACCTCCACCCGATCCTGCTGCACGCCATGGAAGCCTTCAACGAGCACGGCTACCACGGCACTTCGGTACGCGACATCGCCGGCCGGGTCGGAGTCACCGTTCCGGCGCTCTACTACCACTACGCGAACAAGCAGGCGCTGCTGGCCACCCTGCTGGAGACGTCCATCAAGGACGTGCTCGACCGCTGCCGGGCCGCCGCCGCGGAGGCCGGCGACGAGCCGCTCCCCCGCTTCCGCGCCATGGTCGAGTCCATCGTGCTCTACATGGCCAACCGCAAGGGACTGGCCTTCCTGGACACCGAGATACGCAGTCTCGAACCGGCGAACCGCGCTCGCTACGTGGCCCTGCGGGACTACCTCGAGCACATGCTGCTGGACACCGTGCGGGCGGGCATCGCCCAGGGGGTGTTCACCACGCCCATCCCGGCCGACGCGGTCCGGGCCGTTCTGATCATGTGTCAGGGGGTGGCCAACTGGTACCGGGCCGACGGCCCTCTCGGCGCGGCGGAGATCGCCGAGCGGCACGTCCTTCTCTGCCTCGGCACGGTGGGCTGCGCGGAGGCGGCCGCACCGCGCCCGTCCTGACTCCCGCTCACGGCACCGTGATCACGGCCTTGCCGCGCGCATGCCCCCGTTCCAGATGCCGCACGCCCTCGGCCGCGTCGGCCAGGGTGTGGGTCCGGCCGATCACCGGGGTGAGTCCGCCCTCCTCGATGAGGGCGGTGACGGCGAGCAGGTCCTCCCGGGTCGGTCCGGCCGGGGCCGACGGGAGGATCGTGCGGAGCCGCTGCCGGACGAACCCGTCGACCGCGATCACCCGGAGCATGGAACCCACCGCCCCGAACACCCGGCCGGGCGAGCCGCCGCCGTTGGCCACGAGTGTGCCCGTCGGGGCGAGGACCTCACGCAGCCGGCTCAGCGGGTGGTTGCCGACGTTGTCCAGGATCACGTCGTAGCGCTCGCGTGCTTGCGTGAAGTCCTCCCGAGTGTGGTCGACGATGTGCGCGGCGCCGAGCGAGCGCACCAGATCGACGTTGGCGGTGCCGCACACCCCGGTGACCTCCGCACCCAGGGCCACCGCGATCTGCACGGCGAACGTCCCGACGCCACCGGCGGCTCCGTTGACCAGCACCCGATGCCCGGCCCGCACCCGGCCCACGGTCCGGATGCCACGCAGTGCGGTCACCGCCGCCATCGGCACCGCCGCGGCCTGCTCGAAGGTCAGACACGCGGGCTTGGGGACCAGGAGATCCGCGGTGGTGCGCGCGTACTCGGCGAAGGAGCCGTGGCAGAAACCCGGCACCTCGTCGCCCGGCCGGAGCCCTCGTACGTCGGCGCCGACCGACTCGACCTGTCCGGCGACGTCGATGCCGGCCACCCGCCACTTCGGCCTCGTCAGCCCCACGCCTCCCATCAGCCGCGCCACGTAAGGGTCGCCGCGCAGCATGTGCCAGTCGTAGGGGTTCAGCGCGGCCGCGCGCACCCGTACCGACACCTGGCCGGCCGAGATCTCGGGCCGGTCGGTGTCCATCAGCTCCAGGATGTCCGGCGGGCCGAACCTCTCCTGCGTGATCGCCTTCATCGAGTCTCCCCCTCGTTTGCGGCATCGATGTCGCCAGGAGCCGTCGACAGACGCCTCCGACCCGGCGGGTGTACGCCGTACACCTCTCTCGGGCACGGTAGGTGTACGGCGTACACCCGTCAAGGAGTGCGCAGGAGCGAAAGGCGGCAGGGAACGGCAGCAGGAGGAAAGGACGGTCAGGTCGTGCCCAGGAGCCGTTCGAGGCCGTCCAGTGTCAGATCCAGCGCGAACTCGAACTCGAACTGGTCGTCGCAGCCCGCGCCGACGACGGACTCCGGGTCATGGGCGACCGCCCTGGCCAGTTCGGTGATGTGCGGGTAGCGCGCGGCCATCTCCTCGGGCGGCATCGCGTCCGGGTCCGGCTCACCACCGTCGGCGCCGTCCTCGAACAGCTCCTGGGAAAAGCCCAGCAGACGGCTGCCCATCACGTGCATCGCGTGATGGACCAGGCGGATCGAGAAACCCCCGGCCCGGAAGATCCCGATCATCGAGTCCAGGTACGCCATCACCGCGGGGGTCGGAGTGGCCCGCGCCTTCGTCCGTGACTCGATGACCGCGGGCGCCCACGGGTGGCGCAGCAGCATGCGGCGGGCCGACAGCACCCGCCGGCGCACGGCCGTCTTCCAGTCGGTGTCGCCGGCCGGTGGGTCGATCTCGTCCATGAGGACGTCGATCATGCCGTCCAGCAACTCGTTCTTGTTGGCCACGTGCTTGTAGAGCGCCATCGGCACGACGCCGAGCGCCTGGGCGATGTTGCGCATGCTGAGCGCGTCGACTCCGCCTTCGTCGGCCAGCGCGACGGCGGCACTCAGCACCCGTCCCCTGCTCAGCGGCGGGCGGGACTGCGCGGCGACGACCGCCTTCGTCGATATCTCCACCATCTCCTCTGCCGTGGGACGACGCCGTCAGGGCGTCGGACCGGGCAACAGCGTATGCGTGAAGGGGGTGACGGGGCGTTCGAGGCGCTCGCCGTCCACGGTGATGTCGACCGCCTCGTTGTAGAAGGCGAGCAGCTCGCCGATGGCGGCCACGGCGGGCAGCGGTGTGGGGTAGCTCCACACGATGTCGGGCGGGACGTCCGCCTCGCCGGTCCAGGACCAGTACGTGGCGGTGCCCTTGTAGGGGCAGCCCGTGCGGTGGCCGGTGGGGGTGAGCAGGTCGAGGCGGACGTCCTCACGTGGGATGTAGTAGCGGGTGGGCAGGCCGGTCTCGAAGAGGAGGACCGGGCGGCGGGTGTCCGCGACGGCCGTGCCGTCGATCTCGATCCGGACATGCCGGCTGCTGGGCAGGGCGTCGACACGTTTGTGCGGGTCGCGGGGGTGGATGAAGATCTCCTCCTCTTCCTCGTACCAGTGGTCGAGTCCCCTGCCCGTGCGCCGGAACCACTCGAAGGCGACGTGACCGGCCAGGTCCTCCGCGGGGAAGGTCCAGGCCGCGCTCTCCAGCAACTCACCGGGCACGTCGAGGTCGTAGAAGGTTCGCGAGCCCGTGTGCGTGCCGACCGGCGGGTTCTTCGCCGGCCGCAGCAGGTCCGCACGGACCTCCTCGCGCGGGAAGGCGTACAGGGGCACCGGCACGCCGGGCTCCCACACGAGGACGGGATGCCGGCTGTCGACGACGGTGAACCCGCCCTTGCGGCCCCGGACCCAGCGCGGGCTGGGCTCCCAGCGCAGACCTTCGGGGGTGGTGCGTACGGAGTCGGCGGTGCTGAGCCTGGTCATGTCCGTTTCCTCCCTCGAACCTCGAATCTGGAACGCTCCGTTCTTCCTCCGCGTTCCCCGAACGGGGACCGCTCTCACCGTCCGTCCAGAGCCTCCGGATCGTCGGCCCCGCCGTAGGTGAACGAGCGGAACAGCACCTCGCCCTCGGAGCAGGTGAGTCCGACCGTCCGGCCCGTCATGCCCGCGGCGACCTCGGTCGAGAGGTACCGGCCGTCGATGCGGCCGAGTTCCCGGAATCCGTCCGCGCCGTGCAGGCCGGCCACGACTTCGTCGGGCCCCAAGTCGGTCCCGAAGGGCGTGGCGGCGCTGTGCGGTACGACGCGCAGTTCGAGGGTCGTCCCGCCGGTGGCGGCCCCTGTGGCGGCGGCTTCGCCCAGGACCGCGTGCGCCGCGCCGATCCGGGCGACGGCACGGACACGGCCGTCCGCCACTTCGACGCGTACCGCGTGGCGGGCGTCGATCCGCAGCTCCAGTCCTCCGGCTCCGCCGGGTCCCCCGGCCCTCCCGTCGGTGACCACCGTTGCCCGCGCCCGCAGGTGGAGGTGTTCCTGACGGCGGCCCACGAAGGCCGGGCCGGCGGTCGCGGTCAGTCGCAGGCCCTGGTCCGTCGCCTTCAGCACGTCGGCGGGGAACGCGCCGGGCGCCACCCAGGACGGCGGCAGGGGCTCCCCCGCTTCCGTCAGGTGCTCGGTGAAAGCCGGTGCGGCGTCCGGCTGGATCGGTGCGGCCGTGCCGGGCCAGCCCTCGCTCCAGCGCACCTCGCAGGCGAAGGTCTCCCGGCCGAGTACGTGCCACTCGGGGCTGCTGCCGCGCGGCCGCACGCCCAGGTAGACCATGGCCCACGTGCCGTCGGGACGCCGCACGAGGTCCGCGTGACCGGTGCTCTGGACGGGGGCGTCGCTGCCGCGCGCGGTGAGGATCGGATTGCCGGGGCACGCCTCGAAGGGGCCGGACGGCGATGGCCCCCGGGCGATGGTGACGGCGTGACCGCGTTCGGTGCCGCCCTCGGCGATGAGCAGGTACCAGAGCGCGCCGACGCGATACAGGTGCGGGCCCTCGGGGAACTTGCCGCCCGTCCCCTGCCACAGCCGCCGTCGCTCGGTGAGCAGGGCGCCGGTCCGCGGATCCAGCACGGCCTGCACGATCCCCTCGCCGAAGCGGGTCCAGGTCAGCAGGCAGGCGCCGTCGTCGTCCCAGGCGAGGTCGGGGTCGATGCCCAGCGCGTCGGGGATCCACACCGGGTCCGACCAGGGGCCGGCCGCGTCTTCGGCGGTGACCAGGAACATCCTCGGCTCGCCCACCAGCAGGGTGCTGATCATCCAGAAGCGGCCGTCGTGATGGCGAAGGGTCGGCGCCAGGATGCCTCCGGAGGCCGACACCCCCGCCAGCGGCAACTGCGACGGCCGGTCGAGCGCGTGGCCGAGATGTTCCCAGGTGCGCAGGTCGGTCGACCGGTGGATCGGCACACCCGGCGCGTATTCGAAGCTGGAGTTGGCGAGGTAGTACACGTCTCCCACCCGGCAGACGCTGGGGTCGGGATGGAATCCGGGGAGGACCGGGCGGACGGGCAGCTGCACGGCGTGACTTTCCGGTGGTCGGAAGCGGGCGGGGTGAGGTGCGGGGCGGAGGTGGGCGTACGGCCCGCTCAGACTGCGGCCTCGTCCACCGCCTCCACCGCGTCCTCGGTCTCGGGATCACGCAGCGGCGGGATGAACAGGGAGAGCGCCAGGGCCAGGAGCGTGACGAGGGCGCCGAGCCAGAAGACCCAGGCGTAACCGGCGTCCTGGTAGAAGGCGGTGCCGTCGACCACGGTGCTGTGGGCGCTGAGGAGGGCGTACGCGCCGGCGGTGACGATGGCGCCGAAGAGGCTGATCAGCATGTTCAGCATGCCGCTGCCCAGTCCCTGTTCGTCACGGGAGACGACGCCGACCACGAGCACCGGCGCTCCCGCCACCACGACACCGGCGCCGATGTTGGCGACGCAGGAGGTCAGGGAGAGTTCCAGCTCGTTGCCGTGGAAGAAGCCGACGAGCGCGTAGCCGGCGGCCATCACCGTCAGGCCGGCGATCCACACCTTGCGCGGGTCCAGGCTGCGCAGGAAGCGGCTGACGAGGATGCCGGTCCCGAACATCACCAGGTTCCAGCTCACGCTGACCACGGCGTTGTGCTGCGCCGTCCATCCCAGTCCGGCCGAGACGCCGGGGATGTGCGGGAAGAGGGCGAGCAGAATGGCCAGTCCCGGCATCGTGAACGCGACGGTCTGCGCGAGGCCGCCGGCCGTGAGCGCCAGGGCCACGGGGCGCCGGCGCAGAACGGTCAGGTCGAGGATGGGGTGGGCGCTGGCCCGCTCGACGAACAGGAACGCGATCAGGGCGGCGGCGGCGGCACCGAGCCAGCCGAGCGTGCGGACGTCGGTCCAGCCCCAGCTCTGGCCCTGGCCGACGGCGTAGATCACGGCGGTGAGACCGCCGCCGAGGACCAGTCCGCCCGTCCAGTCGAAGCCCGGGTCGAAGGCGTGCCGCGGTGTCTCCGGCACGACCAGGGCGACCAGCAGGAACGCGACGGCGGTGGCGGCGGCGAGGAACCACAGGGCGCCGCGGTAGCCCCAGTGGTCGACGAGCCATCCCGCGAGGAAGGGGGTGCCGAGGGCAACGAGTCCGACGCCGCTGCCGATCATGCCGCTGGCCGACTTGACCAGCCGACGCGGGAAGATGTCGCGCACCGCGGCGAAGGAGAGCGCGCCGAACGGGCCGTAGAACCCGGCGATAGCCCGGCCGACCAGCACCAGCCAGAAGTCTCCGGCCAGAGCGGCCAGCGCCTCGCCGCCGGCCCCCAGCGCCATCATGGCGAGCATGACGCGCTTCCTGCCGTACAGGTCGCCCAACTTGATGGCGAACGGCGTCAGCAGGATGGTCACCAGGGTGAGCGTGAGGCCGAACCACGCCACCTGAGTGGTGTGGAAGCTCTGCGCGACGCTCGCGGTGGCGTTGGCGCCGAGGATGCCGCCGGCGGCCAGCAGCTGGGTGGGCCAGGCGAGCGCGATCAGCACCGCGACCAGGCGGAGGTTCCAGCCTCCGCCGGTCTTGGCGGACGGCGCGATGTCGAGCGAGGGGCTTGGCGACGTCGGTGTCATGCCAGCCCTCCTTTCACGGAGGTGCCGAAGGGAGTCAGAGCAGATGTGGGGGTGCGCGGAGGATCGAACCCGCCGTGACACGTCGCTCACCGGGAGGTGACAGCGCGGCAATCCGTCGTCGCGTGACGTCGATGATGACCCGAACACCTAGTGCTTACTAGGTGTTCGTAGAGTGACCCATGTCACACGCACACCGGGCGCTCACGACCCGTCATGGACGCCGCACGGCACCCCGGTACCGTTCTTCCATGGCGACACCCAGGGGACCGCGCGGCGGCTACACGGCAGGCCGGGCACGGCGCACCCAGATTCTCGAGGCGGCCCTGCTGCGCTTCGGGCAGGACGGCTACCGCAAGACCTCCCTCGCCCGTATCGCCCGGGACGCCGAGATCACCGACGCCGGGCTGCTGCACCACTTCCGCGACAAGCAGCAGCTCCTGCTGGCCGTGGTCGAGCACTGGCACGACCGCATGGACACCCAGTGGCAGCGGGTGTCGGAGTCGGTGCGGGACGCGTTCCGCTGCCACGTGGAGGACACCGCGGAGACGCTCACCATGCCGGGCATGGTGGAACTCGCCGTCGTGGTCTCCGCCGAGGCGACCGCGCCGGACCATCCGGCCCACGAGTTCTTCGCCCACTGGCAGGAGAAGGGCGTGAGGGAGCTCGCGGAGCGACTGCGCGCCGGAAGCCACAACGGCGAACTCCTGCCCGGCCTGGACCACGACGGCATCGCGCGCGAATGCGCCGCCGTCGACGCCGGACTGCGGCAGCAGTGGCTCGCCTCCGGCCGCTCCTTCGATCTCGTCCCGGTGATGCACGCCCACCTGGACCGGCTGATGCGCTCCATCTCCGCCGACGGCCAGGGGCTGTAGGGCAGCTCGGGCAGGACAGCCCGGGGCGAGCCCTCACGCACAGCGCCCCGACAGGCAGCGACCCGACACACGGCACCCTCGGGCACAGCAAGGACCCACCGTCGCCCCCCGACCGCACCGAGATGTCATGTACACGACATGCACATCCCTACCCAATCACGCCGTATGACTCACGTCACACAGGCCAACACCTAGCGCCCACTAGGTATTGGCGCGCATGATCGAGCCTGCTCATCTCCGTCCCACGGGACCCACGCACCCGACACCCACGCCCACGCCCACGGCGCCGAGGACTCGACATGCCCCACCCCTGGACCGCCCGCGTCATCTCCCCCTCCCGACCGGCACGGCCGTCCGCCACCGCGGCCCGGCCGGCCGCTCTGCTGCGCGGCGAGTTCACCGTGCGGGCAGCGGTCAGAGCGGCCCGGCTCTCCGTCACCGCGCTCGGCGTGTACGAGCTGGAACTCAACGGCGCCGTGGTGGGCGACCACGTCCTCGCCCCCGGCTGGACGAGCTACCGCCACCGCCACCGCTACCAGGTCTTCGACGTGGCGGACCTGCTGCGCGAGGGGGCCAACGCCTGGGGAGCGCATCTGGCGGACGGCTGGTACCGGGGGCTGCTCGGCTTCAACGGCGGCACCCGGAACATCTACGGCGAGGACACCGGCCTGCTCGCCGAGCTGCGGATCGAGTACGCCGACGGCAGCGCCCACACCGTCACCACGGGCGGGGACTGGCGCTGGAGCGCCGGGCCCGTGACCGCGGCGGGTCTGTACGAGGGCGAGGAGTACGACGCGCGCCGCGAGCAGGCCGGGTGGAGCGAGCCCGGCTTCGACGACTCGGCCTGGCCGCCGGTGCGGCTCCTGCCGTTCGACGCCTCCGTGCTCTTCGAGGCCGACAGCCCGCCGGTGCGCCGAATCGAGTCCGTCACCCCGGTCGCCGTCACCACCTCCCCCACCGGCCGCACCCTCGTCGACTTCGGCCAGAACCTGGTCGGACGGCTGCGCATCCGCGTCCGGGGCGAAGCGGGCCGAACCGTCACCCTGCGGCACGCGGAGGTCCTGGAGGACGGCGAGCTGTGCACCCGTCCGCTGCGGCACGCCACCGCCACCGACCGTTACACCCTGCGCGGCGACGCGGACGGCGAGGTGTGGGAACCCCGCTTCACCTTCCACGGCTTCCGCTACGCCGAGATCGACGGCTGGCCCGGGGAGCCGGCCCCGGCCGACGTGAAGGCCGTCGTCCTGCACAGCGACCTGCGCCCCACCGGCTGGTTCTCCTGCTCCGACGCCTCGCTGAACCGGCTGCACGAGAACGTGGTGTGGGGGATGCGCGGCAACTTCCTCGACGTCCCCACCGACTGCCCGCAGCGCGACGAGCGGCTTGGCTGGACCGGTGACGTGCAGGTCTTCGCCCCCACCGCCGCCTTCCTCTACGACGTCCGCGCGTTCCTGCGCTCCTGGCTGTGCGATCTGGCCGCCGACCAGGGCGAGGACGAGCGGGGCGTCCCGCCGGTGTTCAGCCCCGACATCCCGGTGATCACCCCCGTCGAGATCCCGCCGGGCAATCCGCCGATGGCCGGATGGTGCGACGCGGCCGTGATCGTCCCCTGGGTGCTGTACGAGCGCTACGGCGACACCGAGGTGCTGCGCGCCCAGTACGCCTCCATGCGCGGCTGGGTCGACGCGGTCGACCGCCTCGCCGGGGACGGCCGGATCTGGGGTGAGGGCTTCCAGTTCGGCGACTGGCTGGACCCGGCCGCACCCGCCGACGACCCCGGGCGGTCGACGACCTCCTCCAGCCTGGTCGCCACCGCGTACTTCGCGCACTCGGCCCGGCTGCTGGCCCGTACCGCCCACGTGCTGGCGGAGAAGGACGACGCCGAGCACTACGGCGCCCTGGCCGACTCGGTCCGCGAGGCCTTCCGGCACCGTTTCCATGCCGGGGGCGGGCGGCTGGTGGAGGAGACCCAGACCGCCTACGCCCTCGCCCTGTGCTTCCGACTGCTGGAGGACGACGCCGAACGCGCCGAGGCCGGACGCCGGCTCGCGGACCTCGTGGCGTCGGGAGAGCACCGCATCGGCACCGGGTTCCTCGGTACCCCGCTGGTGTGCGACGCGCTGACCGACACCGGACACGTGGACACCGCCTTCGGGCTGCTGACGCAGCGCTCCGGCCCGTCCTGGCTGTACCAGGTGGACATGGGCGCCACCACGGTCTGGGAGCGCTGGGACAGCATGCTTCCCGACGGCAGCGTCAATCCCGGCGAGATGACCTCCTTCAACCACTACGCCCTCGGAGCGGTCGCCGACTGGATGCACCGCACCGTCGCCGGTCTGGCCCCCGCCGAACCCGGCTACCGCCGGCTCCTGGTCCGTCCCCGCCCGGGCGGCGGCCTCACCTGGGCCCGCGCCGCGCACGAGACCCCGTACGGCCGGGCCGAGACCGCCTGGCGCGTCGAGGGCGGCCTGCTCCTGCTGGACCTCCTCGTTCCGCCGGAAACCTCCGCCCTCGTCGACCTGCCGGGCGCCGAACCCGTGACCGCGGGACCCGGACGGCACTCCTTCCACACCCCGCTTCCGCAGCGACAGCCCCGGCTACCGCCACAGAAATGACCCACGGCCGCAGGGGCACGGAGACCGCCGTACGCGCGGCCGCCCTCGCACGGCGTCTCGCCACCGCCACTCTCCGGCCTCGGCCTAGGCCCCGCGCCGCCCCGTACTCCCCCACCCGCGAACCCCCACCCATGGAGCACGCAGTGAACCACCCGTACCAGGACCCCCGGCACAGCGTCACCGAGCGCGTGGCCGACCTGCTGGCGCGCATGACCGTCGAGGAGAAGGCCGGACTGCTCTTCCACCACGTCATCGGCATCGGCGACCGGCCCGCACCCGCCGGGCGCACCGCCGAGGAGATGATGTCCGAGAGCCTGATGTCCCACTTCAACCTGCTCGGAGCCGGCAGTCCTCGCCAGATGGCCGACCTGCACAACCATGTCCAGCAACTGGCGGCCGACACCCGCCTCGGCATCCCGGTGACCCTCTCCACCGACCCCCGCCACGCCTTCACCGACAACCCGGGCACCGCGATGCTGGCCGGCCCGTTCTCCCAGTGGCCGGAGTCGCTGGGCCTCGCCGCCGTCGGCGACGCCGACCTCGTACGGCGGTACGCGGACACCGTGCGCCGCGAGTACCTGGCCGTCGGTCTGCGGGTCGCCCTGCACCCGCAGATCGACCTGGCGACCGAGCCCCGCTGGGCGCGCGGCTCGGGCACGTTCGGCGAGGACGCCGACCTGACGTCACGACTCGTCGCCGCCTACATCGAGGGACTGAGCGGGCCGGGCGACGGCCTCGGCGCCGACAGCGTCGCCGCGATGGTCAAGCACTTCCCCGGAGGCGGACCCCAGAAGGACGGCGAGGACCCCCACTTCCCCTACGGCAAGGAGCAGATCTACCCCGGCGGCTTCTTCGACTACCACCTCTTGCCCTTCAAGGCCGCCATCGCCGCGGGCGCCACCCAGGTCATGCCGTACTACGGCATGCCCGTCGGCACCGAGCACGAGGAGGTCGGCTTCGGCTTCAACCGCGGCATCATCACCGGACTGCTGCGCGAGAAGCTGGGCTTCGACGGCATCGTCTGCACCGACTGGGGCCTGGTCACCGACCAGTTGGTCATGGGCGAGCCGCACCTGGCGCGGGCCTGGGGCGTGGAGGACCTCTCCCCCGCCGAGCGACTGCTGAAGATCCTGCACGCGGGCGCCGACCAGGTCGGCGGCGAGTCCTGCCCCGAACTGATCGTGGACCTGGTGCGCACGGGCCGGCTCGAGGAGTCGCGGCTCGACGCCTCCGTGGTCCGGCTGCTCGGCGAGAAGTTCCGCCTGGGCCTGTTCGACGACCGGCGCTACGTCGATCCCGACGCCGCCGAGGAGATCGTCGGCCACGCAGACTTCCACGCCGCCGGCGAGGTCGCCCAGCGCCGCTCGGCCACCCTGCTCAAGAGCGGGCCGCTGCCCCTGTCCGGCAGGCCCCGTCTCTACGTCGAGGGCGTCGATCCGACGGCGGCCGCCGAGTACGCCGACCTCGTCGCCGACCCCGCCGACGCCGACCTCGCGGTGCTGCGCCTGACCACGCCGTACGAACCCCGGCCCGGACTGTTCGAGTCCTTCTTCCACGCCGGCCGTCTCGACTTCCCCGAGGAGCGCCTCAAGGAGATCCTCCGCCTGCTCGACGCGGTACCCACCGTCGTGGCGATCCACCTGGAACGCCCGGCCGTCATCCCCGAGATCGCCGACCGCTCGGCGGCGCTCCTCGCCGTGTACGGCACCGGCGACCGCGCCCTGCTCGACCTCCTGTTCGGCCGGGCCGTGCCGGAGGGCTCGCTGCCCTTCCAACTCCCCCGCTCCATGGCCGAGGTCGAGGCAGGACACCCCGACGTGCCCCAGGAGAGCACCGACCCGCTCTACCCCTTCGGCCACGGCCTGCGCTACACAGCCGGGGCGTGAGGCCATCGCCATCCGCCGCCGGGGCGTGAGGCCATCGCCATCCGCCGCCGACGGGGTCCGGACACAGCGCTGAACGGATCCGCCGGGGTGTCGGGGCTCGACGCCCCGGCATCGCGCGCGTCCCCGCCCGTGCCCTCCCCTTGTGCCCAGCGTGGACCTGGGGTTTCCGGGCACCCGGGACACGGACCCGGCTGGTCGGCCCAAGGAGAGAGCATGACGAAGGACTCACCGTTGAAGGCTGTCGGATGGGCGCGCTCGCTCCCGGTGAGCAGCGGGGTGAAGGTCGCCAGGGAGTGGACGCGTGCGCATGTGGCCACGCTCGGCTGGACGCGGACGGCACCGGATCTGGTGGATTCGATCCTGCTGGCGGTGTCCGAGCTGGTCACCAACGCCCACGTGCATGCCCGTAGCGCGGCGCAGCTGATCCTCACCTGGGACGAGGAGTGCCTGCACGTCACCGTGCATGACGACTCGCCTCGGCTGCCCGAGCCGCGTGATCCGGGCACAAGCGCCCCCGGCGGGCGCGGTCTGCTGCTGGTAGACGCCCTCGCCGACAAATGGGAGGCCTATCCCTGCCCTCGCGGCAAGAGCATCACCGCCTGCTTTCAAGCACCCCCGGCCGCCGCGCCCGGAGCGACCGGCCCGGGATGAGCGGTCCGGTCACCGAGAGGGAAGCCAACCCATGACATCCGACGAGGGCGAGCGGCTCGAACACGCCATCCTGGACCTCCTGGCACGGCGGCGGCCGGACGCGTCGCTCTGCCCGTCCGAGGTCGCCCGGTCGGTCCACCACGGTTCGGGCGACGGATGGCGACGGCTGATGGAGCCCACGCGTGCCGCGGCCCGACGGCTGTCCCGGGCGGGTCGGGTGGAGATCACCCAGGGCGGAGAGCCCGTCGACCCGACGACGGCCCGTGGTCCGATCAGGATCCGCCGGACACGCTGACGACCTCCACCGGAGGGCTGCGCGGCGGGCGGTAGCCGGAGCTCCCGCTCAGGCCCCGCCGTTCCGGCAGACCTGCCCTGCCCCTCCTGTACATCGGCACGCCGGTCGGCAGGCACAGACGCCACCACCACCGCATCCCGAGCGACCTCGCTCCCCAAGCCCCCACCTCCCCACGGCCTTCGGCGCTCCTCCTGTCCACCGACCCTCCACCACCCCGCTCGAAACCCACTCGCCCCTCCCCGCGCTCACCTCGCCGGACGCTCGCCGAACTCGTCTGAAACATTTGCCCCGGTCCACCGCGTCTGTGAGGTGTAGGCCAACGGAAAGGCGCCGAGGGGTGGTGGGAATGCGAAGGTCCCGGACATCGTCCCGGACAGATGAGTTCATGGAGTTCGCCACCGGACGCGCCGGGCACCTGCTCCGCTCCGCATGCCTGCTCACCAGCGGAGACACACACCTCGCCGAGGATCTGGTGCAGGAGACGCTCAGCCGGATGTACACCCTGTGGGGCCGGGTGTCCCGGATCGACAACCCTGCGGCGTACGCCCAGACCGTTCTCGTCCGCATCTTCCTGACACACCGTCGGAGGTACTCCGCGGCCGAGCGCCCGCTGGCGGAGCTGCCGGACGCCCCGGCGGCCCGGAGCACGGACGACCCGGCCCTGCGGCTCGCACTGCTCCAGGCCCTGCGGGAACTGCCGCCCAAGGACCGGGCGGTGGTGGTGCTGCGGTACTGGGAGGACCGCAGTGTGGAGGACACCGCCGACGCGATGAACGTGAGCTCCGCGGCCGTACGCACCCGCTGCCATGTCGTGGTCGTCGACTCCAAGAGTGGCCGGCGGACCTACATCGAAGCCACCCGGACCGCCGGCGACAAGGAGGCGTGGAACGAGACCCTGCCCGACGGCACCAAGGTGGGCACCCGGCAACTGCCCGGCCAGCAGCCGGGAGTCGTCCAGCTCCGGGTCGACGCACTCCGGGTGAACGGGCGGTGGATGTCCGTCTGCGCCTACAACGCTCCGAGTCCGACGTCCAGGAAGAGCGGCGCCGCCCCCTTGATCACGGCCCAGGAACTCAGGACCATCGCCACCAGCCGGTCCTGGCTGCTCGCCCGGTAGTGCCGGCACGGCGACGAGCGGCCGTCGCGGCGCCCAGCTGGCCGTGCACGCCCGCCGGCTGGTGTTCGGCGGTTTCACCGCCTCCGGGGCACGCGGATACCACTACCGCATCCTGGCGGCACTGCACGAGTTCGGGCCCGCGAGCCAGGCGGAGCTCGGCCGCCGGTGCCGCGTCGACCACCACGAATCGCGGTGACCGCCCACCTGCCCGCCCGCCCGCACGAATCGCGGTGACTGCCCATCCGCCCGCCCGCTCGCCCCGGACTCGACTCCACTCACCGCGCTCGACGCACTAGCCTCGGCGCACTCGACGCACCGCACACGCCGTACCGGCCCCCGGAGCCCGCGGCACAGCTCAGGACGTCTTCGTCCCGGACGGTTTCGCGCTTCTGCTCCTACCGGCGCCCGCACCGCTCCGACCAGGCCCGGCGGGCGCCTTCTTCCGGCTCACGGGTCGTTCGGTGCTCGCGACCTCCTGTGCCGGCGCCGCCCGGGTCGGCGCGGTCGGCCACTTGAACTCGAACTCCAGCTCGATCTCCCCGCCGCCGACCTCGACCTCGATCTCGGTGCGCAGCTCGTCGGGGATCCGCAGGCTCAGCGTTCCGGGACCGAACTCCAGTTCCACATCCCCGCCCTCCCTCAGCGCAGCCGCGAGCGCCGTGAGCTGGTCGGCCGCCTCCAGGCGTGACAGCGAACGCTTCTGCTCGAACTTGAGGTCCTTCATGAACGCCTCCGATCCGGCAAGAACAACACATAACGCCAATTCTGGGGTCATGCGCGCCATCGGACATCCTGTGCGACCCCACCGTGGACCGGGGGCGGCCCGGGGGAAGTCCGGTCGCCGGCGGACGGGACGCTGCCACCGGGAGCTGAACCGACGTGAGCGGGCCGCCGGGCCCTGCGTGGATGGGGGAACGGTATGCGGGCAAGTGGTGACCTTGTGCGAGATGGGGCCGGGCGTTGCATAGGTTTGGCGGATGCGAGATGGTTGCCCGACGGCAATCTTTTCCATCGGCAGAGAGGTGGTGGGGCACGCGCGATGCGTTCCCCCGCTTGTGACTCCTTCTCCAGATACCTCTGGCAGTCCACGCCTGGGCGTCGGCACCGCGTGGAGTGACGCCCCCTACCCCGTGCTCGTCCTCGACCGCGGCGGGGACGTCGTCGAGACGAACGAGGCCGCGCGCGGCCTGCTCTTCGATCGGACCGACGAGAGCATCGCGGCGGAAGGCCTGCCGCGCTGGCTCGCGGAGGCCCATGGCCGCCTGCGGACGACCGGAGGGCCGTCGGGAGCCGTCTCGGGTGCCGTGGCGGGCCGTACGTTCGTGGCGCACCCCTCGCCCACCGAGGGCGGGGACGTGGTGTGGTGGCTGGTGGAGAACACCGATCTCCGCCTCGCCGAGCAGGCGTTGCACAGTGAACGTGAGCGGGCCGGGCTGCTCGCCGAGATCTCCGGTGCCCTGTTGTCGTCGCTGAACGTGGACCGGTGCACGGAGGTGACGGCACGGATGGCCGCTGATCATCTCGCCGACGCGGCGGTCATCGTCGCGCCCGCTCAAGGGCGCCGCCATGCGCTGACCTATGCGCAGGTGGGCGGTGAGGTCACCCAGGTCACGGTGCCGATCGACGCGGGATCGGTTCCCGGACTCGCAGAAGCGCTCCAGGGTTTCCCACCGGTCCCCACGCGGTGGCTCGACCCGGACGATCTCCCGGGCTGGGTGGTCCCACCGGGCTTCGACCGTCCGATCGGGTCGGTGATCGTCACTCCGCTGCCCGGACACGGGATGCCGGCCGGGGTGCTGATCCTGCTGCGGTCCAGCACCCACCGGGCGTTCACGGACGGCGAGGAGGTCTTCGCGCGGCTGTTCGCCGCACGGGCCGGAGCCGCTCTGTCGGCGGCGCGCCTGTACGCCGAGCAGGCGTCGATCACGGCCACGCTGCTGCGGGAGTTGCTGCCGCCGCGGCTGGAACGCGTGCACGGTGTCGAATACGCCGGGGCCTACCGGGCGTCGCAGGACCATGAGCGGGTCGGCGGGGACTTCTACGACGTCCACCCCGGTGCGGAGCCCACCGACGAAACGTTCGTCGTCCTGGGCGATGTGGCCGGCAAGGGCCTGGAGGCCGCCGTCCTGACCGGGAAGATCCGCAGCGTGCTGCATGCCCTGCTGCCCCTGTCCGGTGACCACCAGCAGGTGCTCAGCCTCCTCAACGGCGCACTGCTCAACTCCCACACCACCCGGTTCGCGACCCTGGTGCTGGCCTCCGTACGACGGAGTTCGGAGCAGGTGCTGCTGCGGCTGACCAGCGCCGGGCATCTGCCGCCGCTGATCGTCCGCGGCGACGGCCGGGTGGAGGAGGCCGACACCAGCGGCACGCTCGTGGGCGCGCTGCCCGACGTCCGGATGCGCGGCGTCGACGTGGTGCTGGCACCCGGGGAGACCTGTCTGCTGTACACGGACGGGATCACCGAAGCCCGCGGCGGCCCGCTGGGCGATCAGCTCTACGGCGAGGCAAGGCTGCGGGACGCCCTGCGCGAGTGTGCGCGGATGCCTGCCGAGGCGGTGGTCGAGCGGGTGCAGATGCTGGCCGCGCAGTGGTTGGAGAGTGACCGCCATGACGACATGGCCACCCTCGCGATCACCAATCCTGTCGGCGGCGGCCACGGCACGCCGCGGGTCGCGGACGGACTCGAGGGCCGCCACCCACACCTGAGGGAGCCGTGATGGCGGGCGCAGGAGTCGACACGAGCCTGCGGGGGCTGTCGGATCGGCTGTGGACCGCGGTGATCGGCCGGGACGAGCCGGCCGCGCTGCGGCTGGTGACTACCGCGGCAGACGCGGGAGCCGACGGTGAGACACGCGAGGCGCTGCTGCTGGACGTCGTCGCCGGCGTGCAGCACCGCGTCGGCATGGAGTGGGCCGCCAACCGCATCAGCGTGGCCGAGGAACACGCGGCCAGCGCGATCACCGACCGGGTCATCACCGCCCTGGCCGACCACCCGGCGCCCCCGACCGGCCGGCCCGAACGGGGGCGCGTCACGGTTGCCTGCGTGGACGGCGAATGGCATGCCCTTCCCGCCCGGTTCCTGGCCGAACTCCTCACCCTGCGGGGCTGGCGGGTGGACTTCCTCGGCGCCCGCACACCCACCCCGCAACTGATCGCGCACCTGCACCGGACCAACCCCGCCGCCGTGCTGCTGTCGGCCTCGATCCCCACCCACCTGCCCACCGCGCACCAGGCGGTCACCGCCGTGCAGTCCCTCGGCATCCCCGTCATGGTCGGCGGCGCCGCCTTCGCCGCGGACGGCCGCTACGCCCGCCTCATCCAGGCCGATGCCTGGGCGCCCGACGCCCGCACCGCCGCGGACCTCCTGGCTCAGGGCCTGACCGGGCACCGGGCGCAGCAGCGGCAGCAGATCGACGACCTGCCCCATCTCGCCGATCAGGAGTACACCTTCATCAGGCAGAGCCGTACCGGACTGGTCCGGCAGTCGCTGGCCGCCATGGAGGACCGCTGGCCGGCCATGCGGTCCTACACCCCGGCGCAGCGCGAACGGACCGCCGAGGACCTCGCCCACATCGTGGACTTCCTGGCCACCGCCCTCTACGTCGACGACGCCGCCCTGTTCACGACGTTCATCACCTGGACCGCGGACATCCTCACGGCCCGCCGGGTGCCCGCCGGCAGCCTGCGCCTGGGGCTGGACATCCTGGCCGATCAGCTGCGCGACTACCCCCGCGCCCTCGGCGTCCTGAAGGCGGCGACCGACACCCTGCCCGCGATGCCCACCGGCTCCGGCCCGGGAATCACCGCATGACCTCCACCCCCTGTCCGCCGGCGGAGTTCACCCTGACCGTCCAGGCCGCCGACACGCACACGCTGCGTGTGGCGATCCACGGCTGCCTCGACTACGACACCGGCGACGAGTTCACTCCCGCCGTGGACGAGCTGCTGGACGCACACGCCGAACAGCACGGCCCGGCCCTGCGCCACCTGCGTCTGGACTGGACGGATCTCACCGCCTTCGACTCCAGCGGCCTGTCCGCCCTGCTCGCCCTGCGCCGCCGCACCCACCCGGCCGGCATCACCCTGCATCTGCACCACCAGCCCACCCACTTCACCCGCCTGCTCGAGGTCACCGGCGTCATGGGCCACTTGACGCAACAGGCACACGGAGCGGGCTCTCCAGAGGCTGCGATCCCCTGAACGGCGAGCGGCCCGCACCCTTCGAAGGGTGCGGGCCGCTTCTGTCAGTGGCCGGATCCGTGCCGGCCGCCCAGTTGGTCGCGGTGGCGCGGATCGCCCAGGTACGTGTCGGCGTCGAAGACGGGTGCCGACTTGGCCTGTGCCTTCGTCCGGGCCAGTTGCACGATGCGGGCGTCGTGGTCGATGCCCAGGACGTCGCCCGACGGGATCACCACGTCCTTGCCGAATACCCACAGGCCGGTGTGCACCACCAGGAAGCGCGGGCCGAGGTCCCTGGAGTACTTGCTGACCTTGCCGACGTGACCGTCCGTGGCGTCGACCTGGTATCCGGTCAGGTCGTCGTCCGGGGTGTGGCCGGCGGTCGGCACGTGGTGTGCGCGGTATTGGCTCACGGTGTCCTCCCTGTCGTCCTGTTCCTGCTAGTGCCCGCTCAGGCGGGTGGCAGACGTGCGGGAATCGTCACGGCGTACGTCGCGGGGCTACGCCGTCCACACCCGTTCCGCGTAGTCGACGAAGTTGCGCCCCATGATCTTCTCGATGCGGCCGGAGGAGTAGCCGCGCTGTTCCAGCAGCCGTATCAGCTCGCGGAACTGGTCCACGCCCCGCAGGTCGACCACGAAGGGGTAGGTGTCCGCCCGCTCGCCGGCCGCGGAGACCCCGGCCTCCTGGCGCTGCGCCACGTGCTCGGCCAGCCGGGCCCGGTAGGCGTCGAGGTCGTCGATCGCGGTGACGGGCCCGTCGGTGCCGATGCCGACGTGGTCCTCGCCGCAGACGTCCACGGCGTGCGCGATGTGCTCGACCACGTCGGCGGCGCGCGCGTGGCCGGTCGGGCTGAGGAACGGCATGAAGTAGATGCCGACGAAGCCGCCGCGGGAGGCCACCAGACGCAGTTCCTCGTCGGTCTTGTTGCGGGGCAGATCGGTCAGCGCACGGCACCCGGTGTGGTTGATCGACACGGGGACCCGGGAGTGCGTGGCGGCGTCGAGACAGGTCCGCTCACCGCTGTGCGAGAGGTCGACCATGAGGTGGTGGTCGTTGAGGGCGTCGACCACCTCGCGTCCGAACGCGGTCAGCCCCGTGCCGGACGGTGCCGTCGAGCCGCCGCCGAGGTGGTTGGCCTGGTTGTAGGTCAACTGGACCACGCGCACACCGCGTTCGGCGAAGGTGGCGATCCGGCCGGCGTCGTCCCCGACGGCCACCGCGTTCTGGAAGCCGTAGATGACGCCGACGCGTCCGTCGCGGGCGGCCGTGCGGATGTCGGCGACGCCGGTCACCTTCAGCAGGTCGTCCGGGTGCCGGTCGATGACGCCGTCCCAGATGTCGATCTCGTGCAGGGTGTGCTCGTAGGGCGGCAGGTCGCCCATCACATAGCCCAGGGTGATGTTAACGGCGGTCAGGCCGGAGGCTCTCGCGTCGGCCAGCGTCCGGGCGTCGACGGTGTACTGCTCGCTGGTCGGGTTGAGGTCTCCCGCCGCCTCCCTCGACTGCGGGGCGTTGGGGTTGTCGAGCTGTCCCAGCGCGTTGATGATCAGGGGCGTGCCGGTCAACGGGTCTCCCGGGACGGGGTGGTGGCGTAGGCGGCGCGCGGGAAGCGGCGGCCCCGCTTGACGGTGAGGGTGATGGTGCGCAGGTGGTCGATGTCGGCCAGCGGGTCTCGCGCGAAGACCGCGAAGTCGGCCAGTCTGCCCGGCTCGACGCTGCCCGTCAGGTGTGCGGCGCCGGCGCTGCGGGCGCCGACGAGGGTCGCGCAGCGGAGCACGTCCGGGGCCGGGATGCCGCACCGCTTCACCAGGAAGGCGAGTTCCTCGTAGAGGGCGGGGAACGGCTCGCCGGGAGCGGTCTCGTAGTCGGTGCCGGTGGCCAGCGCCACGCCCGCCCGGTGCGCCTGCGCCGTGAGGGCGATGGCCAACTCGGTCTGCCGGCGCGCATGTTCGGCGCTTTCCGGGTCGTCGCCGGCGAGCTCCGCGCTCGCCCACATGCCGGCGGTCGCGTCCAGGACGACGTCCCGCTCCCGCATCCGGGCGAAGAGCCCGTCGAGCCGCGCGTCCTCGCCGGTGACCAGACTCTCGTGATCGACGGCCGGCTTGTGCTTGTAACTGGTCAGCGGCTCGGTGGCGGCCTCGTGGGCCAGCAGGGTCACATGCGAGACGGTGTCCACGCCGGCCGCGACGACCTCGCCGGGCGTGGCGGGGAACACGGCCGCGTGCGCCCATACCGGGATGCCCTGCCGGTGCGCCTCGGCGGTGATGGCGGCGACGAGGCCCGCCTCCAGGTCGGCGTAGACCTTGATGGCCGACGCGTGGGTTCCGCGGGCCATGGCCACGGCCAGGGGGAGGTCGGTCGTGTCGGTGACGGCCTGCATCCAGGGCACGTGTCCGGGGACGGCGCCCTGGGTCACCTGGTGGGTGCGGGGGTCGTCGAAGAAGCCCGGACCTGCCATCAGGGCCGCGTAGTGGATGTCCGGGGCGGCGATCTCGCCCACCAGCGCGGCCCGCGCGAGGTCCCCCACCTGACGCAGGTCGTCCGCCATGTCCCGCACGGCCGTGACGCCGCTGTGGACGAGGCGGCGCAGGACCGCTTCGGCGGCCGGACGATCGGGCGGAGTGGCGAGGTGCTGGTGCGCGTCGATGAGGCCGGGCGTGACGAAGTGACCGGTGAGATCGACGACTTCGGCACCGTCGGCGAGGGCGGCCGCCACGTCCGTCTCGTCCGCGACGGACCGGATCACGGAGCCGTCCACGACGAGCGACACGGCGGGCCGGGGCGCGCTGCCGGTCCCGTCGAACAGCGTGAGGCCGCGGTAGACCACCAACTCGCCGGCCTCGGGCGGCGCGAAGGGGTTCGCCGCCACGGAACTCTCGTTCGTCAAGGTCACCACTCTCGATCTGTTACGCTCTACGTAACAACTCTCTCGCTACTCGAAACACGCGATACCCTACCCCCGAATCCCGGTGTCGGACACGCCTCGCCGGGACGGTCCGTCCGGTCACCGGGAAGGGTTTCGATGCCGCAGGCGACGCAAACAACGCGAACGGCCGTGGACAAGGCGCTGGACCTGGTCGAGGCCGTCGCCCGTGCCCCCCGGCCGCCCCGGCTCACCGACCTCGCCGACGAGGTCGGGCTGCACCGGGCCACCGCGTACCGGGTCCTCGTGGACCTGGTCCGCCGCGGCTGGGTGCTGCGCGTCGACGACCGGTATCTGCCGGGCACCGCCGTCCTGCGCCTGTCGGCCCGGGCGGCGCACAACTCGCTGACCTCGCTGGCCCGCCCGGTGCTGGAGGACCTCTCCGCGCGCACCGGCATGATGGTCAACCTCCAGGTCCTCGAGAACGACGGTTCCCGGGTGGTGGACGTGATCCGCCCGGACCGGCTGGCGATGATCAGCACACTCCGGGACGAGGCGCTGCCCGTCCACCGGTTCGCCGGCCCCCTCGCCCTGGTGGCCGCCCTGCCCCCGCAGGCACGCGGCCCCTACCTCGACGTGGCCCGCAGGGCCGGACATCCCCTGGACGGCGACACGGGGCTGCTCGCCGACCTCGAGCGGACCGAGTCCGACGGGTTCGCCGTCGAGCACGGCCGCAACGAGCAGTTCGTCGCCTCGCTGAGCCGCGCCGTCGTCCCGGTCCCCGGGGCACCGGTGTGCGCCGTCACGGTGGTCGGCCCGGATGCCGAGATCGACGAACCCCGGATGCGCCGCCTGCGGGACGAACTCGCCTCGGCGGTCGACACCCTGTGCGGCCTGCTGTCCGGCCCGGGCACGGCGAGCGGCGCGTGAACGACGTCCTCGTCCTCGACCGGGCGGCCACCGCTGCGGCCCTCGACCCGCGCCGCCTGATGGCCGCCGTGTCCGACGCGCTCGTCGCCGTGGCCCGGGACACGGTGTCCGCGCCGCCCCGGATAGCGGCCTTCGCGCCCGGCGGTCTGCTGGGCACCATGCCCGGATACGTGCCGGGTCTCGGCCTCGCGGCGAAACTCGTGTCGGTGTTCGCCGACCCGGCCCGCCCCGGACGCAGCACCCACCGGGGCATCGTGGCCCTCTTCGACGCCGAGGACGGCCGCCCCCTGGCCGTCATGGACGCCGAGCCCGTGACGGCCTGGCGCACCGCGGCGGCAGCCACGCACAGCGCCTGGGCCCTGGCCCGGCCCGGACCCGTCGTGGTCGTCGGGACCGGCGCCCAGGCCCGGGCCCAGGTCTCCCTCCTCGCCGCGCTGCGCCCGGCCGAACCCGTCACCGTCACCGGCCGCGACCCCGAAGCGGCCCGCGCGCTGGCCGCCCTGCACCCGGCGGGCCGTGCGACGGACGGCATCGAGACCGCCGTACGCGAGGCGTCCACCGTGTACTGCTGCACCGGCGCGACCCGGCCCGTCCTGCGCCGCGCATGGCTCGCCCCGGGCACCCATGTGAGCTCGGTCGGCGGCTCCCACGGACCCGAACTCGACGACGACACCATCCGGGACGCCGCACTCTTCACAGAATGGCCCGGCGCCGCCGCCACTCCCCCGCCCTCCGGCGCCCACGAGTTGCAGGGGCTGCCGAAGGACAGCCTCGTCGTCCTCCTCGGCTCCGTCCTGAGCGGCGAGGCGCCCGGCCGGACATCCCAGGACCAGCTCACCGTCTTCAAGTCCACCGGCCACGCCGCCCTGGACGTGGCCGCCGCACACGTCGTCCACCGCACGGCGACCGGCCGCCGCCGTACGGACGAGGCGCCCCGCTAGCGCGTCGGTGCCCGGAGCCGCCGCATCCCCACGGGCCTCTCCCTGCACCCGTTCGGACGATGCGACCCGCGCGGCCCGGCACAGCACCGCCGTGCCCCCTCACCACACCCGCCACTCCCACAACATCCGAGGTCAGAGCGCCGCAGCGGTCCTCATCAGGGAGTTCCGGGAAGTCTCTGCGCACGGTCCGACACCCGCATAGCGTGCGGTGACCCGAACACACGAACCCCCTCCCCATGTTCGCGCGGGCCGCACCTCTTGGGGCCCACGACCCAGTAGGAGATCTTGGGATGTCCTCCGACAGCTCGGACTTATACCCGGCGCGGCACCGGCCCGGACGGCACGCCTCCCCCACCGCCACCCCACGGTGGGCCGCCCCGCCGGACGAGACATACCTGCCGGCCGACACGCGCCTGCCGGCCGAGTCGCGTGTGCCGGAACGTGCCCAGCAGTGGACGGGCAGGCACCGCGACCTCCGCCGGCTGCGCCGGGCCTGCCGCTGGCAGCGGCGCGTCGCCACGTTCGCCGCACTCGGCTACTTCGCCGTCTTCCTCACCCTCACCGTCGAAGCCCCCTCCGTCATGACCCGCCTCGCCCCGGGCGGCCTTCCCACCGGACTCTGCCTCGCCCTGGTCCAACTGCCGGTCACCTGGCTGGCCGTGCTCCTCTACGAGTACACGGCGCGCCGGTACGTCGACCCGCTGGCCCGGCGCGTACACCGCCGACCCGATCCCGTCCCGCCCGAGGAGCCACGGCCGTGACGGACTTCGACGGCTCCGCTCAGTCCTGGTCCCTGGTGGCGTTCTCGAGTGTCGTGGCCCTGACGCTCATGCTGTGCGTGCTGACCGGTCCCGACCGCGACGACCTCGACGAGTTCTACACCGGCTACCGCTCCCTGTCGCCCCTGCGCAACGGCCTCGCCATCGCCGGCGACTACATCTCCGCCGCCACCGTGCTCACCATCGGCGGGGTCATCGCGCTGTGCGGCTACGACGGTGTCGTACTGGCCCTGAGCACCGTGCTGTCCCTGCTGCTCCTGATGGTCCTGCTGGCCGAACCCCTGCATCACACCGGCCGGTTCACCATGGCCGACGCGCTCGGCAGACGGCTGCCCGGCCGCGCGGTGCGCATCACCGTGTGTGTGGTCACCCTCGCCTCGCTGGTGCCGATGATGGTCGTACAACTGGCCGGGGTGGGCCAGTTGCTGGCGTACGTCCTCGGTTTCTCCGACAGTGCGATGCGGACCGGCTGCGTCGTCGGAGCGGGCACCCTGATGATCGGCTACGCGGCCATCGGGGGCATGCGCGGCACCGCCCTGATCCAGATCCTCAAGACGGTGATCCTGCTCGGCTCCGGCCTCGTCGTCGCCGGTCTCATCCTGCACACCTTCGGCTGGAGCCCCCGCAACCTGTTCCAGACCGCCGCGCACGGCAGCGGCGCCGAGGAGAACTTCCTGCGCTACGGCCTGCAGTTCGCCAACGGCCCGCACCGCGGCCTCGACATGGTGAGCACCCAGTGCGCCATCGTGCTGGGCGGCGCCTGCCTGCCGCACGTCACCATGCGGATGTACACCGCCGGCAGTGCTCCCCAGGTGCGCCGCGCGATGTCCTGGGCGATCTCCACGGTCACCCTGTTCATCGCCGTGATCACCGTCATCGGCGTGGGCGCCACGGCCCTCATCGGGCGCGCGGGCGTCGCCGGAGCCGACCCCCGCGGCAACACCGCCTACCTGCTCGGTTCGCGCGCCGCGTTCGGCATGCACCTGTCCCGCCCGGAGAGCCTGTTGTTCGCCACCGTCACGACGGCGATCTTCCTGACCCTCCTGGCCTCCGTGGCCAGCATGACGCTGGCCTGCGCCAACTCCCTGGCCCACGACATCGCCGCGGCCCGCCCGAACGTCTCGCCGCTGCGCGAGATGGCCCTGGCGCGGCTGGCCGCCCTGGCCGTGGGCCTCCCCGTCATCGTGCTCGCCGTCATCGCCCAGCACCGCAGTCTCCAGCCGCTCGCCACCGTCTCCTTCTGCCTCGGGGCGTCGTCGATCGCCCCCGCCCTCGTCTACAGCCTCTTCTGGCGGCGCTTCACCCGGGCCGGCCTGCTGTGCACGCTCATCGGCGGGTCGGTCAGCGTTCTCGTCCTGATGACCGGCACCAACCTCGTCTCCGGTTCTCCCGGATCAGCGTTCCCGGAAGTCGACTTCAACTGGTTCCCCTTCACGACCACGGCTCTCGTCTCGGTACCGACGGGCTTCCTCTGCGGCCTGCTCGGGACCGTTCTGTCCGGCAGGAAGGCGACCGCACGCGAACGGGAGCGCTACGCCGCCATCGAAGCCGTCCTCCTCGCCGGACCGCCGAGCCCCAGGAGCCGCTGAACCCGCCCGAACCGGCCGGGCCTGGACCGGACCGGCCTGGACCGGACCGGGCTGGACCCGCACCGGGCTGGACCGACGGGGCTGGACCCGCACCGGGCTGGACCGGACGGGGCTGGACCCGCACCGGAGCGGCGACCTCGACATGCCCGACGGCCGGGACACGCCCGGCGCCCGGGACTTGGGCCGCGGGGAGAGCAGCGGGCCGAAGGCCGGACGCGGCCGTGTCCCCGGGCCGAGCATGATCGTTACTCCTGTTGCCGAACGGCCGCCGCCCGGTGAGCGCATCGGCATCCACTCATGTGCGCCTCCGTCCGAAGGCGCACACACCGTCAGCCGAGAGGAACAGCATTGGTGAGCGGCTGGATCACCGTCGGTCTCGGAACCGCCGCCGCGCTCTGCCCCCTGCCGGGCGCCGGCGGACCCGCGGTCGTCGTCGAGACCACACCCACCACCACGCACGTGGTGATGTGTTCCGCAGACGGCTGGGTCGAGATCGGCGCCCCCTCCCGGCATCGGCCCGGCCCCCCTTCGTCGCCTCCGCCCGCACCACGGCCACCGCGCACGCCGGCCCCTTCGGCACCGGCGGAACAGCCGGCACCGGCGGCCCACGCGCCTCGCCCTGTCGGAGCCCCACCGGCTCCGCCCCGGTCGGCAGCCCCACTCCCCCGGCCGGCCGAAAGCCCGGTGCCCACGCCGGAACCGCCGCCCGAGGCAGACGCCGCCGACGACGCGCCCGCCCCGGCACCCCGCGCCGCGCCCTTCCGCTGGGTGCCCCGCTTCCACTACGGCGGCGGCTCGACACGTCCGGCACCCGCCGGCCTGTCCACCACGATGACCACCGTCGTGATCACCACCCCGGCCATCCTGGCCGCCGCCGCGCTACGTCCGGGCTCCCGACGCCGCAACGGCGGCTGACCCAGCCGAGGGCCGCCCCTGCGCCTCGTCCACTCAGCTCGCCCATCCGCTCATCTCTCATTCTCATCTGCTCATCTGCTCATCCTGGAGTCCTGCTGTGCCGGAATGGCTGATCTACACCCTGGCCTGCGCGCTGGTCTGCGCCTTCGTGGTCGCCGCCACCGTGATGCGCCACCGCCGTGTGGCGGACGACGAGGACACCTCGCAGACACCCGACGTCCTCGAGTACATGGTGATGATGGTCGGCGTCGTCTACGCCATCGTCCTGGGTCTGGCGATCGCCGGTGTCTGGGAGGCTCGCGGCGCCGCCGAGGACACCGTGCAGCGCGAGGCCCAGGCACTGTACGAGATCAACCAGCGCCTGGACGTCTACCCCGCCGCCTTCCACACCCGGGTCCGTCAGCACATCGACGCCTACGCCCGGCACGCCGTGACCGCCGAATGGCCGGCCATGGAGGACGACGGTCCGATCGACGCCACCGGTGGGCGCCTGCTGACCCGCATCCGCAGCGACATCGCGCACCACACGCCCACCGACGAACTCCAGGCCCAGGCCTATCAGCCGCTCCTCGACCAGGTCGCCGCCGCCGACGACGCGCGCCACCAGCGCCTCGACAGCGCCGGCAGCACCCTGCCGGGGGTGGTCTGGTTCGGCCTGATCGCCGGCGGGATCGTCACGCTCGGCCTGCTCTACGCCCTCCAGATCCGTCGCTCGGCCCGCGAGTTGATGCTGGCCAGCGCGTTCAGCGCCCTGGTGGTCTTCCTGCTCTTCATGGTCTGGAGCTTCGACGCTCCCTTCGGCCACTCCGGCACCGACTCGGCTCAGCCGTTGCAGGAGCTGTTCGCCGGCACGACCTGAGACGCGCGCCTGGATCATTCACGGGACAGGCGACAGCCCTTGGCCGGGATCGGCCTCGGTGCCGACCGTGAGCCGGCCCCGGATCAGACCGGTCACCCGCCCCACCACCCGGCCGACCTCCTGGGCCGCGGCCAGGGCGGCGCGGGCGGGTGCGAGCGCGGCACTTCCCGGCGCGGGGGCGACGCGGGTGGCCGACGGCTCCGCATCACTGCCGGGCCAGCTCCGCCAGCCACGGATGTCCGGGGTGCACACGGTCCAGCCACTCGCTGAGGCGATCCCGCCGCGCCCGGCCCAGCAGCGGCAGCACCCCGTCGAAGTCGGCCTGGTCCTTGGGCCGGATCGCCTTCGCCTTGAACAGCAGCACCAACTCCGGCACCAGGTAGGGGATCCCGTCCGCCGTCCGCTCGATGATCGCGTCGTACGGCAGCCGCAGACTCTCGTCCCGCCGGCAGACCCACGTCGCGCCCTCGTGCGGCTCGCGAAAGACGTCGAACAGGAACTGGCCGCTCACCGGATCCCGGAGCCAGGTCTGGTACGTGGCCGCCAGCGCCTCGGCTCCCGCGCCCGCCCAGACCCGCCCCGAACCCACCGCGTCCCACGCGTACTCGGGGAAACGGTCCCGAATCTCAGAGAATGCCGCCGCGGGCACCGCGATCTCCAGATCACCGTGCGGCCGCGACGGCGCCCCGCGAAACAGATCCAGCGCCCACCCCGCGGCGATGCACCAAGGCGCACCCACCCCGCCCAACCGCTCCACCATCTGCTCCGGCGCCCAGGCATCAGCCCACCGGGCACGCAGTTCGTCCTCATCGGGCACGGTGCCGCCGGGCGGCAGGGGTTCGGTCATCGGCACAACCTACTTCCACGTGTCACCCGGGTGCGGGCCCTGTCCGGCCACCGAACGCAGGCCCGGGTGCGGCACGGCTCGCCCGGACGCCGTGCGCAACTGCCTTTCAGGGGTCTCGAGTTGGCCGATCGTCGACTCGTCCGGAACGGAATCGCCGGTCGCCGGTCGCCGGTCGCCGGTCGCGAAAATTGACCCACGATCCTGACCATGAAGTGCACCCTGGCCCCGGTCGATCGACTCCCTAGAGTCGTAGTCATGACGAAGAAGAACGAGACCACGCAGCCCGCTCAGACCGCGACCGTCGCCCCGATCCTCACCCGCGCCGCCGACGCCGAGACGACCCGTGACCCCAGCAGCGTCATGACACTTCTCGCGGACTCGAGCCACACCGGCGGGCGGCTCACCAGCTACCGGTCGTCGTTCGCCGAGGGCGCGGTCGGGGCACCCGCCCACCTGCACACCAAGGCTTCCGAGGCGTTCTTCGTGATCGACGGAGCGCTCCAGGTACTGGTGGGTGAGGAGATCATCGTCCTGGAGGCGGGCGACTTCCTCGTCGTGCCGCCGCACACCCCGCACGCCTTCGCCGCGGCGCCGGGCAGGACCGCCGACGTGCTGTTCGTCTTCACCCCGGGTGCCGACCGCTTCGACTACCTGCGCCTCCTCGGCCGGGTGATGCGCGGCGAGGCCGACCCGCAGGAGATCAAGGACTCCTCCGAGCGGTTCGACAACCACTACGTCGACAGCCCCGCATGGCGCGAGGCACTCGCCGCACGCGGCTGAGGGCTGGCCGCGGCGAGCGAAGGCGCCTCGAAAGGGGGGCCCAGGCCATGGCTGTCGGGCGGCGCCCCCGTGTGCCGGCCCGTTCGTAGCCGTGTTCACCTCGTGGGACCGGGTGTCCCGCAACGATCCTGAGCGGACGAGGCCGACACCGTCCGCCGAGGCCACGGCGGCCGGGCGTGAGACTTCCAGACGTACGGCGTCCACCCACAGCGAAGGGGCCCGGCGATGCCGGGCCCCTTCTTCTCGTAGCGGGGACAGGATTTGAACCTGCGACCTCTGGGTTATGAGCCCAGCGAGCTACCGAGCTGCTCCACCCCGCGTCGGTGATGCCACCCTACACGTGATCCACGGGGTGCTGCGCCGGACGGCCGTCTCAGCCGCGGACGATGTTCTCGGCCTGCGGCCCCTTCTGCCCCTGGGTCACGTCGAAGGTGACCGGCTCTCCCTCCACCAACTCCCGGTAGCCGTTGCCGGAGATGTTGGAGTAGTGGGCGAAAACGTCCGGTCCGCCGCCGTCCTGGGCGATGAACCCGAAGCCCTTTTCGGAGTTGAACCACTTCACGGTGCCGCTGGCCATGCTGCTCGTCCTTCGATCCTTGCCGGGAGGTCCCGGCTGCTCTGTGTGCGGCGCCGTCCACGAGCGGAAGGCACCCGGCGTTCGTCCTACCCCGTCGACGGGGCGGTTATCCGACTTACATGCCGGACAAGCGCTCGGTGGTGGTTCGCCGCCGCGCCGCTGCTCCTGCCGGGCCTGCTGGGCGCATGGCGCGCCTCCGCTCGCGCCCGCCGCCGTGGTGGCCCCGGCGCAGGTCACGGACCGTTGTCCGCCACGCTGGGCGGCCGCACGGACGGACTCGCCGCCACGGGCTGAGGCGCCGGCTCCGTCGGTGCCACGGGCCCTCGTCCGGGGCACCGACCCGCTCCGTGGTGGTTTCCGTGGTCAGCACGGAGGCGCTCCGTCGCCGGCCGGGAGAGGCTGTGACCCACAGCGACGGGCCCGGCAGGACCCGCCGGGCCGATCACGGTCCACGCCTTGACCACGGGAGCAACCATGACCAGCACCGACGGCAGCACGTACGAGGGATTCACGGCCGAGGAGCGGGCCGCGATGAAGGAGCACGCCGAGGGGCAGAAGAAGGCGGCGCGCCGCGGCTCTCGTGCGGACAAGGCGGCGGAGGCGGAGCGGGACGTGCTGACGAAGATCGCCGAGATGCAGGACTCCGACCGGACGATGGCCGAGCTCGTCCATGCCGTCGTCACGGCCAACGCCCCGGCCCTCGCGCCGAAGCTCTGGTACGGGATGCCCGCTTACGCACTGGACGGCAAGGTCGTCTGCTTCTTCCAGAGCGCGGCGAAGTTCAAGTCGCGCTACGCGACGCTCGGGTTCAACGACCCGGCGAAGCTGGACGAGGGCACGATGTGGGCGACCGCCTTCGCCCTGACCGAGGTGACGGCCGAGGCGCAGGCGCGGATCGCCGCACTGGTGAAGCAGGCGGTGAGCTGACGGCGCGCCGGCCGCACGGGGCGAGCGGCTACCGGACGGCCACGGGTGCGAGACCGAGACCGGCAAGCACGGCCGTACCGGCAGCGGCATGCCCGCCCCCGGCGAGCAGCAGCGTGCGCGCCGCCTGGTAGGGGCAGCCGGCCGCCTCGAAAGCCGCGACGGCGGCGAGTTGCCGCTCCGGGTCGCCGTCGAGCAGGGCCTGCGCGCGGTCCACCTGCGCGGTGGCGATCGGGTTGCCGGCGACCACGGTCCGGGCGGCGTCGATCCGGGCCCGCGCGTCCGGGTGCCCGGCGAGGACCGCGGCTTCCGCCCGGAGCGCCACGTACCAGTGGAGCCAGACCCAGGACACCCACTTCCACACCTGCTCGGGCTCCGGCGCGACCCGCCGCGCCGCCGCGTCCGCGTCCCCGTGGTGGAGCAGCACCATGGCGTCGAAGACCGCGCCGTAGCCGTGGCGGTGCTCCGGTGCGTTGCCCGCCCGGCCGACGATCGCGCGCCAGGTGTCCCGGCCGTCGTGGTCGCCGCGCAGGCCGTGCACCATGGCGACCGAAGCGGCGGCGGGGCCGAGCGAGAACGACCGCTGACGGCCGCTGCGCTCCCACGCGTCGAGGAACCGCGCACTGCCCGTGAGCACCTGGTCGGCATGGCCGGCGAACGCGTCCGCGACGAGCAGCCAGGACGTGGCGTGGTGGCCCACCTCGGCCAGCAGCGGGTGGTCGGCGAGCTGTCCGCCCCACCGGCGGGCGTCCGGCAGCCGGCCCACGCCGACGGCGGTTCCGGCGGCCATGGCGAGGGCGTCCATGAGCTCGTGCGCACCGGCCGGGGTACGCGGCGCCGAGTCCAGTACGTCGATCCGGCGCCGGGCGGCAGCCGCGGCGGCGAAGGCCTCACCGGTCCAGCTCCGGGCCCCGGAGAGCGCGTCGAGGGCGGCCGACTCCGCCACCGGGTCGCCCGCGCACCGGGCGAGCTCGACAGCGCGTTCGGCGCGTACGACGGTCTCCTCCACGGTGTTGTCCAGGTCGCCCTGGACGGCGCCGAAGGCGTCCGCGACCACCGCCGCCTCGGCCAGCGCGACAGCCGCCCGAGCGGCCGGGGCATCGCCGGCCAGCTCTCGCGCCGCCGCCAGCAGGGCGGTCACCTCTGCCCTGGAGGGAACCTGCGTGAACGTACTGGAGAAGCGGTACGCGTTGGTGGCGGCGGCCGCCAGGTCGCGGCCCGCACCGGCGGTGTTCCCGGCCCGGCGCGCGGCGTCCGCGGCGGCGCAGTGCAGCCGGAACATGTCGTCACCGAGCCTTCGGCACCCGGCCACCGCGGCGGCCTGCCGCAGTGCCGCGGCCCCGTCGGCGTCATCGCAGAGCCCGGCCGCCTGCTCGTACCGCTGCTGGGACTCGCCGAGCAGGTTGCGGCAGAAGGCCAGTTCGGCCAGGGACAGGGCGAGGCCGTGCGCGTCCGGGCGCCGATCCGGCCGGCCGGCCGCCCAGGTGAGGGCGGCCCGGAGGTCGTCGGCCACGGCCTCGAACCGGGCGCGCCAGTCCGTGCCCGCCGCTCCGACCAGCACACGCGCGCCGGTCGAGCACCAGTCCAGGTGGCGGGATCGGACCCGGTCGAGCTCGTCGGCGTCGGTGAGCCGCTCCGTCCCGTACTGGCGGATGGTCTCCAGGGCGTGGTACCGGGTGCCGGTGGCCGACGAGGTCACGGCCAGGAGGCTCTGCTCGGCGAGTCTGCCGAGCCCGTCGACGACCGCGGCCGGATCCAGCGGAGCGAATCCGGCGACCTCGGCGGCCGCCTCGGCGGTGAACGGCGCCACGAACACCGCTATCCGGCGCAGCAGTGCCTGGCTCTGCGGCTCCAGCAGGTCGTGGCTCCAGTCCAGCACCGCCCGCACCGACCGGTGCCGGTCGTCGGCGCGGGGTCCGCCGGTGAGGATCCGCAGCTGATCGGAGAGGCCGGCCGTGAGGCCGTCCAGTCCGAGGGTGGACCACCGCGCCGCCGCCAGCTCGATCGCCAGCGCCATGCCGCCGAGCCGTTCGCAGATGGTCACGACCTCTTCGTTCGATGACGGACCAGGCGGCTGTCCGACCGCCGACGCGCGGTCCATGAACAGGGCCACCGCCTCCGACCGGTCACCGCCGGCCCGCGACAGCGGCGGGACCTGGAAGACCCGCTCGAACGGCACCATCAGCCTGACCCGGCTGGTCACGAGCACCCGCAACCGCGGACAGGCCGCCAACAGCCGCTCCAGGAACGGCGCCACCGCGTCGCTCACCCGCTCGCAGTTGTCCAGCACCAGCAGCGTCCGGCGGTCCGTCAGCGCGGCGAGCACCGAGTCCTCGATCCCTTGCCCCGGTTGCTCGCCCACCCCCACGGCCGCCGCGACGGCCGCGCCCACCCGACCCGGTTCGGTGACCGGTACCAGGTCGACGAACCACACCCCGTCGGCGAAGTCGTCGGCCACGTCCGCCGCCACCGCCAGCGCGAGGCGCGTCTTGCCCACCCCACCCGGGCCGACCACGGTCACCAGTCGGTGCGCTGTCACCGCCTCGGCCAACTGTCCGCGCTCCGCCACCCGGCCGACGAACGCCGTCAGCGGTGCCGGCAGGGCGGGTACCGGGCGCGCCGGCTCGGTGCGGGCGAACTGGGCCGCGTGCCGGGCGAGCGCCCGCCGGTCCGGCAGTTGGAGCTTGCGCAGCAGCGAGGAGACATGCGACTCGACGGTGCGTACGGAGATGACCAACCGTGCGGCGATCTCCGCGTTGCTGAGGTGCTCCCCGAGCAGTGCGAGCACCTGGGCTTCCCGGGCGGATATCTCTGAACTGATCACCGCCTCATTATCCGTTCGTCCGTGGCGGATTCCGTGGTGGGCACGGAGGCGGCCCGCACCCGGGCCGGGGGAGTCTGTGACCACGGCGATCGGCCCGGCGGGCTTCCCGGGCCGATCGTGAACCACGACCGGCCTTCTGCCGATCGTGACCACGACGGACTTCCGGAGGACCGATGGACGCCGAACCCCGCTCCCGCGCTCAGCGTCGTCACGACACCGAACACCGGCTCACCCACGACGTCGATGTCTGGGTCGCCAGTGCCTCGGCGGACGGCGCGCCGCACCTGGTGCCGCTGTCCTTCGACTGGGACGGGGAGGCACTGTTGTTGGCCACCCCGACGAACAGCCCCACCGGCAGGAACCTGGCCGCCACCCGCACCGTCCGCCTGGCGCTCGGCCGCACCCGCGACGTGACCGTGATCGACGGGGAGGTCGAAGTCCTCGAGCTCGACGGGCTGCCTCGGGAGCGAGGCGACCGGTTCGCCGAACGCACGGGATTCGATCCGCGTGTATCGGCCACGTCGTATCGCTGGTTCCGGATCGTCCCGCGCCGTATCCAGGCCTGGCGCGAGGCGAACGAGCTGTCCGACCGCGAGCTGATGCGCGACGGCCGGTGGGCTGACCTGACCGCGACGGCAGGTGGCTGATCCGGCACCGCGGCCGGCCGCGCGGTCGGCCGGGTGTCCCCAACTCTCCTCGAGGAGGTTGTGGGCCTGCCGGGTCCGACCGAGACGGTCCAGGGCGAAGGCCACTCCGTGCGCGCCGGTGCAGAGGCCGGGACGGCAGGGCTCGCGTGCCACAGCCTCCACGAGCCATTCGACGTGGCCGGGGTCGACGGGCGCACCCACGGTGCGCAGGCGCAGAGCACGCCCGCCGCACCGTAGGCGAGGCCGAGTCCGTCGTGGGGGCGCGCGAAGCCCGGGCATGTCGTCGTCACGCTTTTCCAATGCACCGCGCATATGCGTTCGACCTGCAACCTGGATGAATCCCGGTCGAACCGAACACGCATGCCACCAGCATCGGCCGATACACGATGCCGCGTTCGTCGCCACGTCAGGACGCACACCGAAGAGAACCGCGCCCATCGCCGGTGAACGCGGCGCAGGGGGCGGCCGGCGTCCCCGGTCCGGGCGGCCGGACCGCGCGGGCGAGACCGCCCGGTAACAGAGCCGAGCCGCATCCGCTCCCCCGGTCGGGAGCGAACTGGAGTTGACGGCACGGATCCGCGTACCTGCACCGCTGCGTTCGTGCCCGTGGGCGACCCGGTGATGGAGGGAAACAACGTGACCGCAACCGAACGATCATCGGACGTCGTGGTGATCGGAGCAGGCGTCGCCGGCCTCGCCTGCGCTCAGGACCTGCTGGCCGCCGGCGTCGGCGTGCGGATCCTGGAAGCCTCCGACGGGGTCGGTGGCCGGATGCGCTCCGACCGTGTGCACGGCTTCGTGATCGACCGTGGCTTCCAGGTCTTCAACCCGTCCTACCCACAGCTCCGGCGACGCCTGGCAGGGGACGGGCTGGACCTGCGTCCCTTCGACCGGGGCGTCCTCATCCACACCGCCACAGGCAGGCGCCGCCTGACCGATCCCCGCGCTCACCCGTCCGCGCTCGTCGACCTCCTGTCAGGGCGCCTCGCGGGACCGCGCGACCTGGCGGCGCTGGGCGCCCTCTCGGCCTCCGACGCGGTGGCCCCGCCGCACCGGCTGAAGCGGCGGCCGGATCGCAGCACACGCAAGGCTCTTGCCGACGCGGGCTTCACCGACGCGTTCGTCGAGCGCTTCTTCCGGCCCTTCCTCTCCGGGGTGTTCCTGGAGGACCGGCTCGAGACGTCCGCCCGGGTCTTCCATCTCGTGTGGCGCAGCATGCTGCGCGGCTCCCTGAGCCTGCCCGCCGCAGGCATCGGTGCCGTACCTCTCGCCTTGGCCGCGTCGCTGCCGAAGGGCACGGTGCGACTGCGGACGCCGGTCGAGCGCCTGACGGACGACGGCGTGGAGACCGCCACCCGCGAACTCGTCCCGGCGCGCGCCGTGGTGGTGGCCACGGGCCCCGGACCAGCCGGAACCCTGCTGCCCGACGTCACCGTGCCCGCGTACCGCGTGGTGACGACCTACTACCACGTCATGGCGGACCCGCCGCTGAAGGAGCCCGCATTGCTGGTGGAGACCCGGCGCCGCTTCCTCAACACGTGTGTGCTGAGCAACGTGGCCGCCTCCTACGCGCCCCCGGGCCGGGCGCTCGTGGCCACGTCGGTGCTCGGCCCGGACGCCGAAGGCCGCGAACGCGCGCTGCGCGCGGCGCTGAGCGAGGTCTACGGCACCGATGCCGACCGCTGGGACCTGCTGACCGTCCGCACGGTGCCCGACGCGTTGCCCGCGATGGCGCCCCCTCAGGAACTCAGCCGCACGACCCGGGTGGCCCGGGGCAGGTACGTGTGCGGTGACCACCGGGCCACGGGCTCGGTCCAAGGGGCGATGGCCTCGGGTGCGCGCGCTGCCAGGGAGGTGCTGCGCGACCTCGGCCGCGGGTAGCACCCGCGCAAGGACCGGAAGCAGTCGTGCTTGCGTGGTCGTGCGGGCGCGGGTCGTGCGTCGCGGTCGTGCGTCGCGGTCGCACGGAATCGCCACGTTCGCCGTCACGGTCTCACCCAGGCGCGGCCCGATCGTCGACCAGGATGCCCAGTCGGCCGGCCACGGTGGTGAGGGTCGTTCCCAAGGGGAGCGCGACCCGGGCGAGGGCGTGCTGGTCGCCCCGGGTCGGGTCCCGGTTGACGATCAGCACGGGCTTCCCGGCCTGACCCGCCTGGCGGACGAACCGAAGTCCGGACATCACCGTCAGTGAGGAACCCAGGACCAGCAGCGAGGCCGCCTCACGGACCAGCGTGCGGCAGTGCTCCACACGCGGCGGCGGAACGGATTCGCCGAAGAACACCACGTCCGGTTTGAGGATGCCGCCGCAGACGGTGCAGGGCACCACCCGAAAGTCCCCGACCTGTTCGTCGGTGAGGTCGGCGTCACCGTCCGGATTGATCGCCGTCGCCACGGGCTCGAAGTCCGCGTTGGCCTGCGCCAGCCGTTCGGCGAGTTCGCGACGCGGGCTGAAGGCACCGCAGGACAGGCAGACGACCCGGCCCAGGCTCCCGTGGAGTTCCACGACGTCCTCGCTGCCGGCGGCCTGGTGCAAACCGTCGACGTTCTGGGTGATCAGGCCCGAGAGCAGACCGTGTCGCGCGAACGCCGCCACGGCCCGGTGCCCGGCATTGGGGCGGGCGCGTCCGAAGGTGCGCCATCCGAGGTGGCTGCGCGCCCAGTACCGGCGCCGGGCCTGGGCATCGGAGGTGAAGTCCTGGTAGGTCATCGGGGTGTGCCGGCTCAGGCTCCCGCCCTCGCCCCGGTAGTCGGGAATCCCCGACTCCGTGGAGATACCCGCCCCGCTGAGCACCAGCACGCCACCGGCGCTCAGCGCGTCGACGACACGCTCCGGATCGGTCGTGCCCGGCGGCAGGTCCTCGGCGGGGGTCCAGCTCAGGGTGGGGCGCATGCGCATGCCGCCAGGGTACGGAACAGGCCGCCTTCGGCGCCCGAGCCCAGGTCCGTGACCGAGCCCGGGTCCGGGCCCGGGTCCGTAACCGGGTCCGGGTCCGGGTCCGAGACCGGGTCCGGGTCCGAGACCGGGTCCGTAACCGGGTCCGGGTCCGAGACCGGGTCCGGGTCCGAGACCGGGTCCGGGTCCGAGACCGGGTCCGGGTCCGAGACCGAGACCGAGACCGAGACCGGGCCACGTCCCCGATCGAACGCAGCCCGGCCCCGAGGTTCGGTCGCGTTCGCGGGACGCGAGATGGGTCACAACATGATCCCGTGAAGTGCCCTCCGGAGCGGCGCTACGGGCCTGCCCACACCACATTTACATGCAGTATGCAGCGAAGTGCGCACAGCCCGTGAGGGGGACATGTCCGCCTATCGTCGCTCTTCGGCCTGCCGCCGGCGCTGTCGAGCAGACCCGTCCCCGCCCCCGACGAAAGTAGGCGAGCGAAGCTTTGCCGACTGCCACAGTCGCCTCTCCCCCGACATCCCTCCCGACCGTCCCGAAGGACGGCACCGTCCCGAAGAACGCCACCGCCACGGACCCCGCACTGGTGAAACGCGCGGTGCGGGCCGCCGCGCTGGGCAACGCGATGGAATGGTTCGACTTCGGTGTCTACAGCTACATCGCGGTCACCCTGGGCAAGGTCTTCTTCCCGTCCGGGAACCCGACCACCCAGCTGCTCTCCACCTTCGGCGCCTTCGCCGCCGCCTTCCTCGTCCGACCGATCGGCGGCATGGTCTTCGGGCCGCTGGGCGACCGCGTCGGCCGTCAGAAGGTGCTGGCCGTCACCATGATCATGATGGCCGCGGGCACCTTCGCCATCGGCCTCATCCCGTCGTACGCGTCGATCGGCGTCGGAGCCCCGGTGCTCCTGCTGGCAGCCCGCCTGGTGCAGGGCTTCTCCACCGGCGGCGAGTACGCGGGCGCCTCCACCTTCATCGCCGAGTACGCGCCGGACAAGCGGCGCGGATTCCTCGGCAGCTGGCTGGAGTTCGGCACGCTCGCCGGGTACATCGGCGGCGCCGGCCTGGTCACCGTGATGACCGCCCTGCTGTCCACGGAGGACCTGCTGAGCTGGGGCTGGCGGATCCCGTTCCTGATCGCGGGCCCGATGGGCATCGTCGGCCTCTATCTGCGGATGCGGCTGGAGGAGACCCCGGCGTTCGCCGCCGAGATCGAGAAGGCCGAGTCGAACCGCCCGAAGGTGCCGCTGCGCCGGATGATCGTGGGCCAGTGGCGGGCGCTGCTGCTCTGCGTCGGCCTGGTGCTGGTCTTCAACGTCACCGACTACATGCTGCTGTCGTACATGCCGAGCTATCTGACCGGTGAGCTCCACTACGACGAGACGCACGGCCTGCTCGTCGTACTCGGCGTGATGGCCGTGATGATGATCGTCCAGCCCTTCGCGGGAGCCCTGACGGACCGTGTGGGCCGCCGGCCTGTGATCGCCGCGGGCTGTGCGGGGTTCCTGTTGCTGTCCGTCCCCGCCCTGCTGCTGATCCGCCAGGGCAGCCTGTTCGCGGTGGCGCTCGGCATGGGCGCGCTCGGCCTGCTGCTGGTCTGCTTCACGGCGGCGATGCCGGCCGCCCTGCCGGCGCTGTTCCCGACGAAGGTCCGTTACGGGTCGCTGTCGATCGGCTTCAACGTCTCCGTGTCGCTCTTCGGCGGCACCACCCCGCTGGTGGTGACGGCCCTGATCGGGGCGACCGGCAACATGATGATGCCCGCGTACTACATGATGGCCGCGGCCGTGATCGGCGGTGTGGCGGTGTGGTTCATGGCCGAGTCCGCGGGGCGCCCGCTGCCGGGCTCGGCACCCTCGCTGTAGGGCTGAGGACCGCCGGACCGCTCGCCCGGGACACCGGGCCCCGGCCGGCCGGGCCTTGACGGTCCGCCGACCGTGGAACCCGTGACCGTCCGGCGGCTCTCGGAGCCCCCTGACCGTCCACCGACTGTCGGAGTCCTGACCCTCCGCCGGCCGGATCAGGGAGGCAGCCGCGCAGACCATGCGTCACGACAGACACCCGCACCACGCCCGTGCCTCCCGCCCCGCCCTCCCCCTCATCGAGGCCGGGCGTCGCTCCTCGTCCCACCAAGTATTCGCCATAGACGTTTGTTCGAAGGCAATCGGTGCACACGAGAAACTGACACTGTCTTTACACGACGAAGCGGAGAGACACCATGGGCATCATCGCGTGGATCGTGATCGGTCTGCTCGCCGGCGCCATCGCCAAGGCCTTGATGCCGGGCAAGGACCCCGGCGGCATCATCATCACCATGCTCATCGGCATCGCGGGCGGTCTGCTCGGCGGCTGGCTCGGCAAGGTGATCTTCGGCGTCGACTCCGTCGACGGGTTCTTCGACCTCTCCACCTGGATCGCCGCGATCGTGGGCTCCTTCATCCTGCTCGCCCTCTACCGCCTCGTCACGGGCAACCGGCGTTCGCACCGCCACGCGTGAACCGCCGACATCGTAGACGGTAAGGCATCCGAACGGCTCCTACCCTGTCCTCGGGGTGGGAGCCGTCGGCGTTGAGGCATCTGCCGGCGGGTCGGCACGGCGTCCAGGGGCGCGGCGCGATGGTTCGTCGCCGCCTGCGAGCCCAGGCGTCAGTGGCTCCCGCAAGGGCTCGCCGGCCGGGATCGCGAGATCACGCGACGGGTCGCGGTCAGGAGCGGACAATACGGCGCACGTTGTCCACAGCGCCGCAGCCGGCCCTCAGCTGACGCTCCCTCTCCTCCAGGAACGCCTCGCCCAGCTCCTCCCGTCGCTCCATGGCGACATTCTCACGGGCTCCGTTGAGGATCGTGCGCTCCTCCTCGTCGGTGTGGTGGGCGATGGCCTCGACGAGCTCTTCCAGCTTCTCGTCCCACTCCTCGGAGCCGACCTCGTCGACCTCCAGGAGCTCGAGGAGCGCCTTGTTGCCCTCCTCGTGCTCCTCCTCGCCGTGCTCGACCTCTTCGTCCTCGATCTTCTCGAAGCGCTTGAGGGCGGGGTACACCTTCGCCTCTTCCGCAAGGGCGTGCGCGATGAGCAGGTCGGCGAACTCCCGCAGGGCGGCTGCCCGGTCGGCTTCGACGCTGCGCATCAGACGGAAGAGGTCCTCCATTCTTCGGTGATCCTGGAGAATGAGTGCGACGACGTCTCGCGTGTCAGGCGTGTCAGGCATGTCGGCCATGGGAACGGGCTTCACTTTCGTACGAGGAACCTGTGGCACGACCGAGTACCCCGGCCCGCCTTCTTCATTGATCCTTGCGCCCATGCGGGCTCGGTTGGATCTGCGACCCCGCGACGGGCACCCTCACGCGTACGACCGCCCGTCTGCCCTTACCGGGGCGGCGCCGTGGTGAGGAAGTCCAGGACGAGCGGGCTTGCGACAGCTCGGAACTCCTCGAAATAGGCGTGCCGTGCTCCGGGGATCATGTGCAGCCGGGCACCGGGGACGCGGTTCGCGAGCAGAGGCGCGTTGGCGGCGGGGTTGAGCAGATCGTCGCTGCCGTGCACGACCAGAGTGGGTGCGGTGATGCCGGGCAGGAGGTCCCACGCGTCGTGCCGGTTGCTGGCCACCAGGTGACGACGTTGGGCGTACGGGGGCATGGCCGGATCGCCGAGCGTCCGATGGGGGCCGGGGTGTGTCGCCAGCCAGACCGGGGTGTACATCAGCTCGAGCAGGGCCTTTCGGGCCGCGCCGGGTTGGGGCTGTACCAACGACCTGCGCACGTCGTTGTCGCGTTCGACGGCGTGCGGGCCGCCGGGCGACGTGCAGCCGAGTACCAGGGCGCGCACACGGTCCGGATGGCGGGCCGCGAGCTGCTGACCTACGCGTCCCCCCATGGACGTGCCGTAGACGTCGGCCCGGTCGATGTCGAGTTCGTCGAGCACCGCGATCACGTCCTGCGCGAAGATCTCGGTGCTGTAGGGGCTGTCGGGCTTGTCGCTCTGCCCGGTGCCGCGGTAGTCGACCGTGAGGGTGCTGCGTTCGGCGTGGAAGTCGTCGCGTACCCCGTCCCACCAGTGGTGGTTGTTCGCCTGACCCGCCAGCAGAACGAGCGGCGTCCCCTCGCCCCGCACCTGGTAGGCGATACGGACCCCGTCAGGCGTTGTCGTGTGCTGCATCGGCCTTCTTCGCTTGTCGTACGGGTGCTGCGCGGACTGTATTACCGGATCGCCGGAGATCATTATCGTGAACTGAGTCGCATACCCGGGTTTCAGCTTGGCCGAAGGAGGGGGACATGCGGCTGCGGTACGTCCGCGTGGAGAAGGACGGCATCCGCGTGCGGCTCACGGGCTCGGGGCTGACCCTGGGCAGCTCGTGATCAGCGCTGCGACACGGCCGTGAGCGCGGGGTGTCCGTCCCTCCCCTCCACGCCGTCGAAGACGCAGGTGTGCGGGAACGTTTCGCGGGCAGGCGGGGTGTGGCAGATGTGATGCCGGGGGCGGCTCTGCCTGGGGAGGTCTGCGCCGCCCCCTCCCCCCTGCCGGACGTCGGAGGTCGGCGTGCCCGTCGTCCTTGCCTGAGCCGTGCGAATGAGGGCGGAAGCCACTGTCGGCACAGCACCCACCTGGTGTCTCACCCTGCAGCCAGGTCACTTCACGCAAGACGAGTAAGGAACTTCAGTGGCTGACCTACTGACCGACGGGCAGCCCGACCCAGCGCGGTCCGGGCCGACCGACATCGCCGGCGCTGACGCGGACGACCTTGCCGTCACGGGTGCCCACCAGGCCGACACCGTCGGTGACGTGCAGGACCTCGCGTCGGCGATAGCTCCGGCTCCGGCTCCGGCTCTGGCTCCGGCGCTACGCAGCCATGCGTACGGGGCCGGGCGGGACGCGGGACGGCGCGCGATCACGTCGGGAGGGACTCGCGCGGCGGGGTCATGACCCAGCGGATGGTCCGGGTCAGGGCATGTCCGGTGGGGCGTACGGCGAGATCCTCGACGACCGGCACCCGGGGCAGCCACAGCATGCCCCGGGCCCAGGGCGGGAGCAGCACGACGGCGTTCGCAGCCAGCCCGCCGTAGAAGGGGCGTACGGCGAGGGGCAGGGGCGGCCGGAACAGCAGGAAGCGGGCGGCGGCGCGGGCCTCGGACGTGGTCCCGAGTTCGTGGCGGTAGGCGGTCAGCCGCTCGCCCAGCTCGCGTCGGTCGCGCGGTGGGTCGCTCACCCCCAGCGCCTCGGCGACCCGCGCGGTGTCGGCGACGTAGCCGTCGTACCCGGCGGCGTCCAGCGGGTGGGCGCCGAAGCGTTCGTGGGCGCGCAGGAAGCTGTCCGTCTCGGCTGCGTGCACCCAGCCGAGCAGGTGCGGGTCGGCCGCGTGGTACGGCACGCCCTCGGCCGTGGTCCCGCGGATCCCCTCATGGATGTGGCGGACGACGTCGACCGCCTGCTGGGCGTCCGCAGCCGTGCCGTAGGTCGTGACGGCCAGGAAGGTACTGGTGCGCTGCAGTCGGCCCCACGGGTCGCCGCGGTATCCGGAATGCCCGGCCACCGCCGCCATCGCGAGCGGGTGCAGGGACTGCAGCAGCAGCGCGCTCAGCCCGCCGATGAACATCGAGGCGTCACCGTGGACGACACGGATCGGGCGGTCCGGCTCGAACCAGCGCGGGCCGGGAGTGTGGTGGATGCGGGCACGCACCGCCGGTCCCTCGGGCCCCGCGACACGGCGGAACAGGGCCCGGCCCATCCGCTCACGGACTACGGTCAGCACGGTCGGCCTCCCTTCTCCTGCTGTCCAGTGTCCGCGATGCCGCCCGGATCCGGGCGGCATCGGGTTCAGCGAGGCGCCCTCCTCACTCTGTGGGTTCGACGGGTTGCCGTGCGGCGCAATGCCGCGCGGCCATGCGCCGGCAGTGCGCTCGCGCCTTCGCGAGGCATTCCTGCTCGCCGCCGTCCGGTCCGACCGGGAGCAGTTCCCCGACGGCAACGAGAGCGGACCAGTAGGCGGAGGGATCGCCGGTGGCCTTGACCTGGTTTCCCCTGGCCAGGGCAAGGTAGGACCGGGTCAGCTCTCCGGTCCGCAGCCACCGGTGCAGACTGTGGCCGAGCCCGCTGCGAACAGCGCCCATCGCACCGACCGCCCTGCCGAGCAGGTGACGGATCTCCTCCCCGCGCGCGTCGAGCCGGCGGTCGACGACGAAGACATACGACAGGTCGAGGAGAAGGGCGAGTGCCTCTTCCTCCTCCGGTCCGAGACCGGCGAAGAGGGGTTCCGCGGCCCGCACCCGCCTCTGCGCCTCCGCGGGCGGGACGCCAAAACCGACGCAGAGGGAGACCGCGGCGGCCCGAGGATCCCCGCCCTGCCGCACCAGCTCCTCGAACGCCTTCGCCTCCGACGACAGCTCCACCCGAGTCCTTCCCCTCCCCGTCTCTCCCCCGTGAACGTCCCTGGACCCCGCCGCGTGCCTGAGTTCGATGGTCGGCGCCACCGGGAACGGCCGAACCGTGCCGGACTTCCGCCGTGCCCGTTCCCTCGGACCGCTCGGCGCTAGCGTGGGGTCCCATGATCGTATGGCTCAACGGCACGCACGGCGCAGGCAAGACGACGACGAGTACGCTCGTGCAGCAACTGATTGCGGATGCACGGGTGTTGGACGCCGAGAAGGTCGGCGAGACACTCATGGACATCACACCGGGGCTGCCCGGGCCGGGGACGGACAACTTCCAGCACTGGCCGCCGTGGCGGCCGCTCGTCGTCGAGACCGCCCGCCGCGTGCTCGACTACACCGGCGGCACCCTGGTGATGCCCATGACCGTGCTGGTCGAGCGGTACTGGCGCGAGATCAGCACGGGCCTCGCCCAACATGCCATCCCGGTCAGGCACTTCGTCCTGCACGCCGACCAGGAGACCCTCCGTGGGCGCATCGAGGGGGACACCGTTCTCGGCCCCTCCCCGTTCCGCCTCAAGCACCTCGAGCCCTACGCCGAAGCGGCCCGCACATGGCTGCACCGTGAGGCCGAGGTCGTCGACACCACGCATCTCACGCCCGCTCAGGCCGCCTTGCGGATCGCGGAGGCCGTCAAGGGGTGAGGTCGCCTGCCCGGGCCGGGGTGCACCGGCACCGGCAGACGCGCCGTCGACGGGGCTCGGCCGAGCGGCTCACCAGCATTCGGTTCCGTACAACCCGCGAGGTGACCTGAGGGTCATAGCTTCCAGGACGACGGCGGGACTCCTCGTCAACCAGGGGGCTGACATGACCACTCGCGCGACGATACACACCTCGCTCACGATCGGGACCGCCGTCGCGCTGGCGGTCGGTGGCCTCGGTCTCTCCCCGGCGCCGGCGACGGCTGCGCCGCAGGCCGACGACGAGATAGTGATCCCGCTCGGCACCAGGGGCGACCTCACGGCCTCTGTCGAGACCCTCGCGCTGGGCGGCGGGAAACTCAGCGTGCTGGGAACGGCCGACCCCGAGACCGCGCGCGGGCTGTGGGAGTTCGACCTCCCTGCCGTCGGCGCCCCACAGCCGGGACCCCGGCAGCTCTCGGTACCCCAGGTCTGGACGAACTACCCGTGCGAGGGCGTCGACCCCGCGGAGTACACGTGCAGCGGGTTCTACTCCAGGCTGTGGGCGCTCGGCGACGGCCGGGTCGGCTTCATGACGCCGTTCGGGGGCCAGGAAGCCCTGGGCGGCGGGGCGCCCGAGAGCGAGCTCGGGCTCGGCACGTTCGACTGGGAGTCACCGGACCGTGTGGTGGCCGCCGGCGGTTCGTATGTCGCGGTCAACGACGACGGCGTGCAGCGCGTCGGCTCCTTCGCCCCGGGCGTGTCCTACCCGGGGCAGGTCCACACCCGCCCGGTCACCGCGGTGTCCATCTGGGGCACGAAGATCTGGAAGCCGGGCAGCACCGTCGGCACGGTCAACTCCTACGACCTGGTCACCAAGGCGAGCACGGCGAACCTGGCGCTCGGCTCCGGCTGCGTCCCCGACGACCTGCAGGCGGTGGGGCGGTGGCTGTACTGGCGCTGCTCCGCGTCGGACAAGGCCGGGGTGTGGGACAACAGCACCGGTAGGAACATCCCCGTCCCCGGTGCGCTGCCCGCCGAGGTCGGCGACGGCTATCTGGTCCAGCAGTCCGAGGACGGGCGGGCGGTGACGCTCACCGACTTCCACCTCGGCGGGGGCCACCCTGCCGCCACCTCCCCGTTCGTCACGGCCCCCGAGGGGGCGTGGGTCGGCATGCTCACCGTCGACCGGTACGGCGGCCACGTGGCCTACGTCGACGCCGAGCAGATGATCCACATCCGGCCGGTGACGGTGCCGCGGTCACGGATCAGCCTGTTCGACTGGCGCGCCGACGCCACGGTCGACCTGCGCCGGGCGAGCGAGCGCCTGTGGGAGAGCACCTGGCGGTTCACCCGCCCGCCCTCGTCCTGGAAGCTCACCATCAAGGACGCGTACGGCACCACCGTCCGCACCCTCACGGGCAACTCCCACGAGGGCGCCGCCGTCCGCGCCTCCTGGGACGGCAAGGACGACGCGGGCGTGAAGGCGGTGAGCGGCCGCTACCACTGGACCATGACCGTGGACCCGGGCGACGGCGGCGCCGTCCGCACCCTCCCGGCCGGGAGCTTCCTGCTGTCCGGTGGCCGGTCCGCCTTCCATGACGCCGACACCGACGGCTACGGCGAGCTGTACACGATGACCAGCGGCGGTCTGCTCGAAGCCCACCGGTTCGCCGACGGCAGGCTGACCGACTCCCGCGGCTGGTCGGGCTGGAGCCCGGGCACGCGCTTCGTCCCCGTCGGCGACATGACCGGCGACGGCTGCTCCGACATGCTCAGCAGGACCACCGACGGCAAGCTGTACCGGCACTCCGGCGGCTGCACCGGCGTCTTCCTGCCCGACGCCGAGCGCACGCTGGTCGGTTCCGGCTGGAACGGCTTCGACACCGTCGTCGCCGCCGACGACTTCACCGGTGACCAGCACCCCGACCTGCTGGCCCGCCAGACCACGACCGGCTACCTCTACCTGTACAAGTCCAACGCCCAGGGCACTCTTGACCCGGGTGTGCGCGTCGGTACCGGATGGAAGGGCTACACCGTCGTCGGCGCCGCCGACGTGACCGGCGACGGCATCGGCGACCTCATCGCGCGGGACGCCGGCGGCGAGTTGTGGCGCTACGACGGCAACGGCGCCGGCGGCTTCAAGCCGCGGACGCTGGTGTTCCGGGACTGGGGCGTCGACCGCGACGCGATCGTCGCGGTCGGCGACGTCACCGGCGACGGTTTCCCCGACCTGGTCTCCCGAACCACCGACGGCAGGCTGCTGCGCAACAAGGGCTGGGGCGACGGCACTTTCAGCGCCACCTACACCCTCGCCTCCGGCTGGCAGAACTACGGCGCGTTGTCCTGAGGCAGCCCCGACGGCTGCCGAGCGGGCGCCGCCCAGGTACGTGCAGCAGCCGACCTCCATGACGGCGCGGGCCTGCCGTGGACGAACTCCTCGCGCAGGTCGTCGCGGTAGGTGGAGGCGTTGCGCGGGCCCCGAACCGCCCCACCGCATCGGGCCCCGCAGCACACCCGGTCTCGGGTGATCAGCGGACGCGCTCAGAGCAGGGCGGGCCCTGTCCGGCGGGACTCGCTGTCGTGCTCCGTGCTCCGTGCTCCGTGCTCCGTGCTCCGTGCTCCGTGCTCCGTGCTCCGTGCTCCGTGCTCCGTGCTCCGTCAGCAGGCGTCGTACTTCCAGGCGTCGCCCTCCAACGTCCACGGCTGCTTCGTCTGGTCGAACTTGGGCAGGCCCTCCACCTTGTAGGTGGCCCGGCCGAGGTCCCCCGACACGTCGGCCTGCACATCCGTCGCCGCGTGGTCGGGCCCGTAGTCCGTCTTCGCCTGCCGCACGACGCCGGCGTACGCGTCCTTGGTGATCTCCTTCGCGCAGCGCGCGGACAGCATGGCGTACGCGGTATCCGTGTCGGCGGCGAAGTAGGACGCGGTGTAGACGGCGACGGCAGCCTTGAGGTCGTCGCCTTCGTGGTCCGCGGGAACGCTCACCGTGGGCTCGGCGGCGGGTGTCCCGCTGTCGCTCGCGGCCGGGGTCTTCTCGGACGAGGAGCAGGCGGTGAGCACGGCGAGGAGCAGAGCCGCGGTGGCGATGGTCGCGCTGGTGCGCATGGTGTCCCCCCTGGACGGTGGTGCCAAAATAGGCATGGTGCCATGGCCAGGACGGGCGACGGCCACGCAGGGGGCATTTCGGCGGGGCCCTGTGACGGGGCCGCCATGGGGATGTGACAGTCGGGCCTGTCACCGGCTGCGTCCGCGCGGAATGACCGGCGCTACGAGACGCGCGCCGTCTCCGAACACGATGTCGTCCGCGGTCAGGCGGGCTGCCACAGCTCGATCCGATTGCCCTCGGGATCGGTGACCCAGCCGAAACGACCGACGCCCTCCATGTCCTGCGTCTCTTCGGCCACCTCCGCTCCCCCGGCACGCAGTTGCGCGAGCATCGCGTCCAGGTCGCGGACCCGGAGGTTGAGCATGGTCTGCTGGGCGCGGGACCCGAAGTAGTCGGTTCCGGACTCGAACGTCGCGAACACCGTCGGCCCGGATTCCTGACGCCACAGGCCGTTCTCATCGGCGTCCAGGCCCAGACAGTCGCGATACCAGGCGCCCAGCGCCGCCGCGTCGGCAGCCCGCAGGAAGTACCCACCGATTCCAAGCACACGTTCCATGCCGCCATCTTGCCAGGACGGCGGTCGGGCGGGACGGCACCACGGAATCTCCCTCTTCTCACCCCCGCACTGCGATGACCGCGGGGCGTCTTTCGCTGCCTCGGGTCCCTACACCGGCTGCCGCGGGTCCCCACCGGCTGTCCGTCCGGCACCTCGCAGGCCTTGTGCAGTCAGCCCGCCGTCTCGCCGGCGGTGGCGACCTCGGCGGTCCTGCCGGCCGACGGGCCCCCGGGTGTGGTGGCCGCAGGGCTGTGCCGACGGCCGGGGCAGGCGGCCGCGAGCAGTGCGGCCGCCGCTGTCAGCGTCGCCCCGGCCGCGGCCACCGAGGGCAGCGAGTGGCCGTGGGCCAGCAGGAAGCCCCCGAGCCAGCTCCCGAGCGCGATCCCCACGCAGAAGGCCGAGTTGTTGATGGTCAGGGCCATCGTCGGCGACGTCGTGCCGGCGGTCGTGACGGTTTGGGTGTTGAGCGCCGGAATCGTGCCGAAGTAGGCGGCTCCGAGGAGGCAGAAGAGGACGGCGACGGCCCATCGGCTGCCGGGCAGCAGAGCGAGCAGCAGCAGGCTTGCCGTGGACGCGCCCAGGGTGACGAGCACCGCCGCGTACGGGGAGCGGTCGGCTGCCCGGCCGCCCGCCGTGTTGCCGACGATGCCGCCCGCGCCGTAGAGCAGAAGCAGCACGGTGACGGCCTGCGGGCCGAACCCCGCGGCCTGCGTGAGGTAGGGCGACGCGTAGGTGTAGAGGGCGAACACGCCTCCCGTGCCGAGCATGATGACCAGGGCGACGAGCAGCAGGGGGCCGGGGAGGACGAACCGCGGCCGGGCGGCACCGGGAGCTGTCCGCCCGTGGTCGGGCGTCACCGGCCGGGCCTCGGGCACCGCGCGCCACACGAGCAGGAGGGTGGCTGCCAGACTCAGCGCGGCGAGCGCCCAGAAGGTCGCGCGCCAGCCGAAGAGGTTTCCGATCAGAGTGCCGGCCGGGACGCCGACGACGCTGGACAGACCGATACCCAGGGTGATCCTGGCCCCCCACGCGGCCCGTCGGCCCGCGGGCGCCATGTCCCGTGCCGCCGCCACGAAGGCGGCGATCAGGGTGGAGTGGGCCAGTGCGCTCACCACCCGCCCGACGACCAGCCACCGGAAGTCCGGGGCGAGTGCGGCCAGCACGTTGCCGAGGATGAACACGGCCATCAGGCCCGGCATGAGCAGCGCTCGGCGGAGCCGGCCGGTGACCGCCGTGAGCAACGGGCCGACGATGACCACCGCGACGGCGTACACGCTGATCAGCAGGCCGACGGAGGTGAGCGAGACGCCGACGTCGTGCCCGATGGCCGGCAGGATGCCGGCGATGACGCTCTCGGCGGTACCGATACAGAAGGTGCAGAGCATCATCGCGAGGACGGGAAGCGGCATGGGATCTCCTTGGTGGCCGTCGCCGCGCATCGACGTGTGCGACGGGAACGTGAGCTCTCAGGTGGTGCCGACGGTGACGGGCCGGTCGCTGTCGTCCCGCGGGGATCCGACGGCCGCCGGCGCCGCGGGTGTCCGGGCCGCCCGCGCTCGGCGCGCCCAGGCCCGCACCGCGGGTCGCTCGACGCCGACGTACAGCAGCCAGGCCAGCAGCAGGCTCACCGCGGCGACGAGCGCGGCCACGCCGATCGCGGCGGCGAGCGAGTCCGTCTCCCGGAAGCCGAGCCGTTCCTGGGTGAAGGACAGCAGGACCTGGTGGATCAGGTAGAAGGCGAAGGACACTTCGCCCAGCCACACCCACACCCGTCCGGCGACCGCCGTGCCCCGCCCCGACGCGTCACGTGCCGCCGCGGCGGCGATGAGCAGCGCGAACGGGATCACGACGACCGCGTTCAGCGAGAAGAGGAACGGCACCCGCAGGCTCAACGCGTACGCCGCCACGGTGAGCGCCAGTGCGGGCAGCACGCCGAGGCCGACCCACCGGCGGGACAGCACGATCCGGGCCATCAGGATGCCGAGCAGGAAGTCCAGCACGCGCAGCGGCGGGAAGATGTAGACGAGCCACATCTGGGTGATCGAGTGGCCGTACAGCGGAGAGTTGGCGTGGTTCGGCCCGAACGTCTCACCGGTGGGGACCAGTCGGACGAGCAGCGGCAGCAGCACGATCGTCGTGGCGGTGCCGGCCGCCCACCACCACAGCCGCTCGGCACGGATCCGCCGCACCGCGCGGTGCAGCAGCGGGAACAGCAGGTAGAAGACCAGCTCGCAGGAGAGCGACCAGCTGGGGTTGTTGATGCTGAAGAAGACGTCGTCCTTCGGTATCCACGCCTGGAGCAGCAGGAGGTTGGGGACGCCGCGCCCCCAGGTCGCCGAGGCGTAGGCGTACATGGCGAGGGCGAAGAAGAAGGTGACGACATGGTTGGGGTAGACCTTGGCCAGTCGCCGCCCCCAGAAGGCTCGGGTGGTGTCGTTGTCCCGGGCCGACCAGGCCAGGACGAAGCCGCTGAGGATGAAGAAGAAGGTGACGCCCGCCCAGCCGCCGTTCTTCAGCGCGGAGGCGAACGGTCCGTGGCCCGGGTCGGGGGTGGAGTAGGCGTCGAGCAGCGACAGATGGAACAGGAAGACCAGGAACGCGGCGAAGAACCGCATCCCGGTCAGCGAGGGCAGCCGGGACGAGTTCCCGGGCGCGGCGGAGTCGACGGACACGAGGATCACCTCGAAGTGTGTGGGCGGAAGGGTGGCAGGGCGGGGGCGGGTGCCAGGGGCGCCGGCGGGCGGACCGGTGGCGCCGGCCGGCCGACGTGATCAGGCGGGCCGGATCGACTGGGCGTGCCGGAACTGTCCGGTGGGGTCCCAGGTGGCCTTGACCCTCTGGAGCCGTCGGTAGCCGTTCTTGTAGTAGAGGTCGTGCCACGGCACGCCGGAGGTGTTCCATCGGGGGTCGCCGAGGTCGACGTCGGCGTAGTTGACGAAGCATCCGTCGTTGGTCTCGTTCGGCACCGGCACACCGCCGGTAGCGGCGAACATGTCGCGGTAGCACTCCCGGACCCAGGCGATGTTGGCGTCGTCGTCCGCCGCGTCGTTCCACAGGGAGACGACCTGGTACTTGAGTACGGAGTCCCGCTGCGGCACGGCGGTGTCGGCGGCGGCGACACGGTTCACCGCACCCCCGTACGACGCGATCATGAGCAGCGCGCTCGGGTTGTGGAAGTCGTCGCGGGTCAGGTGGTGGTGGGCCGCGGCGATCTGGGCGTCCGTGTAGGTGCGCCGTGCGTAGACGGACTTGCCCTTGAACCTGACGGTGGGGTCCGGGCCGGTGAAGCCGGGCCACTGGGTGGCGTGCAGCCAGGGAACCCGCCGGTACTGGCGGACCTGGGGCTGGATGCCGAGACCGGCCCCGACCTCGGATATGTAGTTCTGGAGCATCCGCTCGGCGCCGGGGGCGCCGGCGTCGACCAGCGAGTCGAGCACCACCGCTCCGTTCGACTTGTGGAACGGCTTGAGCTGGCTGAACAGCGCGGAGTACGGGGAGTCGGGGGCGCTGTTGTGGGTGTGCCATTCGCCGTGGTTCCACATCAGCCGGCTGAACCGGGCCTCGGTCAGCTGCTCCCAGGGCCAGGCCACCTCGCTCAGCCACACCTCGCGCGGCGGGGTGGGCAGCTGCGCGCTCGGATCGTCGCCCCTGGCGTCGTGGGAGCGCAGCCAGTAGCGGGTCACCACGCCGAAGTTGCCGCCGCCGCCTCCCGTATGGGCCCACCACAGCTCGCGGTGGGGGTCGTCGGGCTCGCGCGTGGCGATGACGGCGCGGGCGGTGCCGTCCGCCTGTACGATCACGATCTCGATGCCGTACAGGTGGTCGACCGCGAGCCCGTCCCGCCGGCTCATGGAGCCGTAGCCCCCGCCCTGGATGTGCCCGCCCGCCGCGACGGTGGGGCAGTTGCCGGCCGGGAGGTAGACGCCCCAGCCCTTGTAGAGGCGGTCGTAGACCCGGCCGAGGGCTGCGCCGGGCTGTACGGAGAACGCCCGGCGGCGTTGGTCGTAGGAGATGTCGTCCATGCGGGACAGGTCGAGGACGACGGCGATCTCCTGGTGGGTGGTGAAGTCCTCGTAACAGTGGCCGCCGCTGCGAACGGCAAGCCGCAGGCCGGAGTCGGCCGCCTGCTGGACGGCCCGTACGACGTCGCCGGTGGAGGTGGCCAGGACGATCTGGTCGGGGCTGCCGACCCAGCGCTGGTTGGTGCCGCGCCGGAGGTCCGTGTAACGCCGGTCCGAGGGACGCACGGTGACGGCGGGCCGGGCCACGGAAGCGTCGGCGCGGGCTGGCGCGGCCGCGGTGGCGGGGCCGATCCCGGCGGCGGTGGCGGCGAGGGCGCCGCCCGCGACGGCCGTACCGGACAGGAAGGACCGCCGGTGCACGGACTTGCGCGCGGCGGGGGGTGTGACGGCGGGCAGGGCGGGGGCGGCCGGGGCCTTCTCGGTCGCGTCGGGCGATGAGGGGGCGGAGGAGGTGATGGGCGGTCCGGCGGGCGAAGACATGCGTGAAGACATGGGTGAGTCCTTGCCATGGTGGGACGACGTGTGAGCGGAGGGCGCGCCCGATCGCCGGGCCGCGCCGGGGGCGCCAGGCGGGGCGGGGCGGGGCGGGCGTTCCGGTGGTGTCAGCCGGTCGCCGGAGCCTTGGCGCCGACGAGTGTGTCGAAGCGGATGCCGAACCAGTCGAGGATGCCGACGACGCGGCGGGCCTCCACGAGATCGAGCGCGGTCGGTCCGGTGACGGCATCGCGCTCCACGAACGTCCGCAGGGCGGCGGGCGAGAGCGCCACGGCCGTCCCGGGAAACAGACACCGCTCGGCGTACTCGGCTCCCCGGTCCGGGCCTGCAACGGGCGCGGTGGACCACAGCAGGTACGGCGCCGGGATGCCGCGCGCCGCGGCGCGGGCCCAGTCCGGGGAACGCAGGTCGCGCCGCACCATGTCGTACAGGAGGTGGGCTCCCGCGACTCCGGCGCGGAACCGCATGGCCTTGGCCTCGCAGCCGCCGATCCGGTCGAGGCCGGCGTTGACCAGGGCGTCGACGGCCGGGACGGAGTACTCGACGGCGACGGCGCGGTCCCGCGGGCCGGGCGCGGGTGTGGCCGGGGCGCCGGCCAGCAGCCCCCGCATCACACGCCGCAACTCGGCGGGCCCGTGGACGGGACCGGCGACGACCGTGCCGCCCGCGGTCCGGCGGCCCTCCGAGCTGACGTCGCCGACCGGCGGCAGCATGTCACCGACCGTCTGCGCGGCTTCGGCCCAGGACCGGGCGGCCTCCTCGGCAGGCGTGCGCCGGCAGTCGAGCCAGAGTGTCGTGTCGGCCACCGCCCTGGGCAGCGGCCCGAGTGGACGGGTGGCTAACGGGACGAGCGTTCCCATGCGGATTCCCCCTGGATGGTCGAGATGTGTCGAGGTGTGTCGAGGTGTGCTGGTGTGCCGGGCCGGTGCTCCGGTCGGGACCCGATGCGGAGCGGGAACACGACTTCGGTCAGGGACGGTCGTGCCAGCGCAGGCCGGCCGGCGTCGCGCGTCGCGCCGGGGTCGACTCCTCGTACGGCAGGGAGCCGTCCGGCATGTTGATGATCTCCATCTGGATGCCGATCGGGGTGCTGAAGTAGAGCCAGCGGTCGCCGGCGATCGGACCGTGCGTGATCGTCTCCGGCTCGCCCATCAGCTCCACGCCCTCCTGCTCGCGCAGATGGGCGGCGGCCGCGTCCACGTCGTCGACGTAGAAGGCCAGGTGATGGCCCCCGATGTCGCTGTTGCGCGGGGGCCTCGACCGCAGCGCGCCGGTTCCGCTCTGGATCAGTTCACAGTTGGCGGTCGGGCCGGTGCGCAGCAGTGTCCTGCGGGAGTGCTCGGTACCGGGGGGCCAGTGCCCCTGCGACCGGTCCGCCGGGTGCTGCGGGCTCTCCACAGGTTCCGCTCCGAGGACGTCCGTGAAGAAGGCGGTGGCGGCGGTGAGATCGGCGACGGTGTAGCTCACGTGTTCCACGCCCAGCAGGCCCAGCGAACGCTCGACGGCGTTGGCACCGGCACTGGCACTGGCACTGGCACTGGCACTGGCACTGATGTTGACGTAGGGCGTCGCGGCGGGGACGAAGGCACGGTCGTTGCGTCGGCCCGGTCCGCGCAGCGAGAGCAGCATGCCCCACGGGGTGAGAAACCACCGACGGGTCACGGCGAGGGCGTCCGGCGGACCGAGGCGGACGGTGGCCGACCGGCGCAGGTGCTCCTCCGCCGCGTCCAGGTCCGCGACCATCAGGGCCAGGTGATGACCGCCGACGTCGTTCGGGCCGGGCGGGGAGGTGATCTGCCCCGGCGCGGTGTACTGGAAGAGCTCCAGGTTGCTGTACGGGCCGAGCCGGACCAGGGCGACCTGGGCCCGTGCCCGTGCGTGCACGCCCAGCTTCCGGGTCATCCAGTCGCCGGTGGGGTCCTCGACGGGACCCTCCCGGTAACAGAGTTCACCGCCCAGTACGCCCGTGAAGAAGGCGATGGCCTCGTCGAGGTCCGGGACGGTGAAGGCGTAGTGGTCCACGGCCCGCGCGGTGGGCAGACCGGCGAGCACCGGTGTGGACGTGGCCGCCGTGGATACGTTGAGCACGATTCCCCCTTGGACGAGTGCGCCCGGTGCTGGGCACCGCGCGGCACACGAATGCTCGGACTCCGGCACCTGCTCGTGACCAGGTGCCGGACCGAGGGCGACAGTAGGGGAATGTCATTGCGTGCGCAAGGAAAATCTCTCCCCATGTCCGTTGGGCGCTATTGGCTTCACCCCTTCCGACCTGCGCCGATGCAGATCGCAGGCGATCCGCCGTATGGTCGCCGAGTCATGGAGCCACACGTCTCCATGTGCGGACATCTAAAAGCCTGCGTACGCGAGGGTTTCCTTGACTGCCACGTCCTCGTACTCTGGGTACGGCTCGGCTGTCATGGGACCTGACGTGCCTCCCTCCCCCGCACGGCGCCCGGCAGGGCTCTTCGGCGGCGGGGAGATCCTTCGAGCATCCTGAAGAAGGCGACATCATGCGAACGCGCAAGGAAGACAGTGTCGAGCTATGGAGTCAACTGTCGGTTCTCGTCGCGGAAGTCGGCACCGCACTGGACAGACGGCTCTCCGAGGACTTCGAGCTGGGCCTCACCGACTTCCTCTCCCTGCGCGCGCTGAGCAACGGTGACCCGGCAGGCATCCGCATGAACGAACTCGCCCAGCTCCTCGGCCTCAACCAGTCGTCGGCCACCCGCGCCGTCCAGCGCCTGGAGAGCCGTGGGCTGGTCGAGAGGGGGGCCCACGCGACGGACCGCAGAGGCGTGGTCGTGCGGGTCACGGAGGCCGGCCGGACCATGGTCGCGGACATAGGCAGTCTCTTCCGCCGCGAGGTCGGCATGGCGCTGGAAGTCGCGTCCATGGACAGCAGGACCAGTTCGGTCGTCGCCAGGCTGCGCTACGCCCCGACCCGCGAGCGCTGAGCCCGGCGGCGTCGTCGCGCCCCCTGCCGAACGCCGGCGGGGGGCTTTTCACTGTCCGGCCGCCCCGTCCGCACGGCCCTCAGCGGGCCGGCTCCTTGCGGTGACAAGCATCGGGCGCATGGTTCAGGCCATCCCGAACCGTCTCCCGTTTCGGAATACCGCAGGTAATTGCGCTTTCATCGCACCTCGACAGGTGCCCCCTGGCCGGATACCAACCGGACGGATCCGAGTATTCCTTGCGTGCGCAATGAACTCTGTGTCAGGGTCGGTGACGGCGACGGGGGCAGGCCACGATGCGGTGGCCGGATCCTGCGCAGGCGGCCCGGAGGGCTTCGCCGCGCGGATACCAGAACAAGCTGCCCCGACCAGATTCGCGACGAACCCGAACCGAGACTCTTCGTCGGAGGCGGAAGCCTGATGCAGCAAGAAACGCAGACCACACGGAACAACGACGGTCTCTTCGCGGTGGGAAACCCGGTCACCCACTGGTCGGTCCAGACCAGCAACCCGGTCCAGTACGAGATACGCGCCTGCGAGAACCTGCTCGACCCCGAGAACTCCACCATCCTCGAGGACGCCCCGGGCACCGGACGGCGGCGCTTCGTCGTCACCGACCGCGTGGTCGACTCCCTCTACGGTGAGCGCATCCGCGCCTACTTCGAGCACCACGGTGTCGAGCACCAGGTGCTGGTGCTCGACGACGGCGAGACGCACAAGTCGGTCGGCGCCGTACTGAAGGTCACCGAGGCCCTCGACGCGTTCGGCGTCGACCGCCGGCGCGAACCCGTCATCGCCATCGGCGGCGGCGTCCTCATGGACATCGTCGGCTTCGCCGCCAGCCTGTACCGCCGCTCCACGCCGTTCATCCGCATCCCCACCACCCTGATCGGCCTGGTGGACGCGGGAGTCGGCGCCAAGACCGGCGTCAACCACAACGGCCACAAGAACCGGCTCGGCACCTACTTCCCGGCGGACCGCACACTGCTCGACCGCTCGTTCCTGGCCACGCTCGACGCACGGCACATCAGCAACGGCCTGGCCGAGATCCTCAAGATCGCCCTGATCAAGGACGCCCGCCTGTTCGACCTGCTGGAGCAGCACGGCGCCGACGTCCTGCGCACCAAACTGCAGAGCGCGTCGGCCAGCGGTCCCACCCCGGCCGACGTCCCGGTGGACCAGCGCCTCGCGGCCCGCGGGCTGCATCTCGACCCCGCGACCGAGGTGGTCGAGCGGGCCATCCAGGGCATGCTGGAGGAACTTCAGCCCAACCTCTGGGAGAAGGTGCTGGAACGGGTCGTCGACTACGGCCACACCTTCAGCCCGACCATCGAGATGCACGCCCTGCCCGCCCTGCTGCACGGCGAGGCCGTGGCCATCGACATGGCTCTGACCACCGTGATGGCCGAGCACCGCGGACTCGTCAGCGCCTACCAGCGCGACCGCGTCCTCGATGTGATGGCACGGCTCGGCCTGCCGGCCTGGCACCCGCTGTGCACACCCGAACGGCTCGGTGAGGCGCTGCGGGACACCGTCCGCCACCGTGACGGAAAACAGCGGCTGCCCCTGCCGGTCGGCATCGGCAGCGCGGTCTTCGTCAACGACGTCACCGAGGCCGAACTCGGGGCCGCCGCCCAGGCCCTCGCGGGGCTGGTCGCGGGAGTGTCCCGGTGACGACCGCCCCCACCGCTCACCCCGGGGAGACCGACGACCGGGCGGCGGGCCCGCCCGACTCCCGCCTGCACGCCTTCCGTTCGATCGGGACCGTGGCGGGCGCCGCGACGGTGCACGGCGTCCACGGTGCCGCCGGGCGCACGCACTGGAAGTGCTTCGCCGGACGCCGTCAGCTCGACTCCCCCACCGAGGCCGTCGAGTGGGCCTCCATCCCGCCGGGCGGCCTGAGCGGTGAACACCGCCACACCCGTACCGAGGAGATCTATCTGATCCTGCAAGGTCACGGGGAGTTCCTGTTCAACGGCGCCCCCCAGCGCGTCGGACCCGGCTCACTGGCCCTGACCGCGCCCGGGAACGTGCACGGGCTGCGCAACACGGGGGACACCGACCTCGACTGGTGGGTCATCGAGACCCTCTCACCCGGCACCGACGCGGTCCTGGCCGGAGCCGATCTCACACCGGGAGTTCCCGCCATGGGCGACGCAGTGATCCACGACCTCTTCAAGGAACGCACCGTCTCCACGGACGGCGTCTTCACCGGCCCCCTGCGCCAGATCGAGGCCGTCGACCTCGACGCCGGTCAGCGCACCGCCCTGGGCAGGCAGGACGCGGAACTCGCGGTGTTCGTGCACAGCGGCGAGGGCCGGGCCACGGCCGCCGACGGCACCGCGGCGGATCTCTCGGCGGACACCTGCGTGACCCTGGGCGCGGACACGCTCACCCGCTTCGAGGCGCGCACTGCGCTGCGGCTGCTGGTCGTCACGCTGGCCCTGCCCCGGCTCTCCGCGGAGGCGTCGTGATCATCACCACGACAGGTGAGGCGGTGCGCACGACCACGGGCACCGGCTCGGGGGCCGACTGGACGTCCCTGGTGCGCCGGGGGATGTTGCACAGCGAGTGCGAGTCGGTGGAGCACTGGCTGCTCGCGCCCGCCGCCGTTCTGGCGGCGACCCCGCGGCACGGGGTGGAGGAGGCCGTCCTGGTGCTCGAGGGTGAGCTCCACCTGCGCGCGTCCTCCGGCGAACACAGCCTGAGAGCCGGGCAGTTGGTGCTCCTCCCGCACGGCTGCACGGCGCACCTCACAGCGGGGCGCGACCCGGTACGGCTGATCACCGTGCGGACGCTGGCCACCGCCGTCACCGATCGGTTGCCGCCACGCGTCCCCGAGCTGCTCCCGTCCTGACCGGCTCCCCCTCCCCCTCGGTCCTCGCGGCCCCGATCCGGTGGCGCTCCGGACGGGGCCGCTCCGGTCCGGTCGGCGACCCGGCCGGCCCCCGGACCTGCGAACTCTTCGAACCTCGAGAAAGCGAGCACCATGCGTGCGGTAGTCCTCACGACGTACGGCGGTCCCGAGCAACTGGCGGTCTCCGACCTCCGTGAGCCGGCCGCCCCGGACCCGGACGGCGTACTCATCCGTACCGCTGCGGCCGCCGTAAATCCCGTCGACCTCCAGACCCGCGCCGGCCTGCACAGCGCACACGGCGCGTTCCACCCGCCGATGGTCCTCGGCTGGGACGTGGCGGGCACGGTCATCGCCGTGGGCGACCGGGTCAGCGGTATCGGCGTGGGCGACCGGGTCGTGTCGATGTCCGCCCAGATGGCCACCGGTCGCGGGACCTACGCCGAGATCGTCGGCCTGCCCGCCGCCATCGTGGCCCCCGCGCCCGTCTCCGTCCCGCTGACCGCCGCCGCGGGGCTGCCGCTGGCCGGCCTCACCGCCTGGCAGGCGCTCGGCGCCCTCGCCCTGCCCGAGGGCGCCACGCTGCTGGTCACCGGCGCCGTCGGCTCGGTCGGCGGGCTCGCGGTGCAGCTCGCCCGGCTGCGTGGACTGACCGTGGTGGCCCATGTCCGGTCCGTCGAGGACATCGAACAGGCCCGTGCGCTGGGCGCGGCTCGCGTGGTCGTGGGAGCGGACGCGTCGACGCTCGCGTCCGGCGCCGTCGACGGCCTGCTGGAGACGGCGGGCCTGCCGCGGGCCGTCGCCGCGGTACGGGACGGTGGACGCGTGGTCTCCGTCGTGCCCACCCGGGTGCCGGAAGCGGAACGGGGTGTCCAGGTGAGCGTCTCGTACGTGGAGCAGGACGGGGAGGGTCTTGCCGCGCTCGGCGCCCTCGTGGACCGGGGAGAACTGCGGGTGCGCTCCGCGAAGGAGCTGGGCTTCGAGGAGGCGGGTGAGGCGCACCGTCTCCTCGAAGCCGGCGGCGTCCGGGGCAAGCTCCTGCTGCTGCCCTGACCGGGGTGCTCGGCGGCTCCCGCCGGGAGGGGCGGGGACACGGGACCCGGAACCGAGGAAGACGAAGCCGTGAGTGAGCCGCACGACAGCGCCGGCCGTGAGACCGCCACGGAGGACGTCGCCCGGCTGTGGGAACGGGTCGCGACGATGTTCGCGTGGCTGGAGGGACAGCTGGACCGCACCCTGACGCGTCGTCACGGCGTCGGTCTGACCTCGCTGATGGCGCTCGGGGTGCTGGCGTGCGAACACCCCGGATCGGTGACGGTCGGAGACGTCGCCCGGCGGCTGAGCGTCAGCGCTTCGGCGGCGAGCCGGTCACTGACGCAGTTGGAGAGCTCGGGCTGGGCGACCAGGGTGGCCTGGCCCTGCGACCGCAGGATCAGCCGGCTGGCTGCCACCGAGGCGGGCCTGCGCCTGTGGACCCGGGCCGGCCGGACACTCGACCGCGAACTCGACCTGTCCTTCAGGACGCTGAGGTTCGACGAGCGGTACGCGCATGTGGTGGCCCGCTTGTGCCGGGCCGAGGACGACAGGCCCGGCCGGCCGCGCCGCCACGAACCGCCCTGACCGGCCGCCGCGTGCACGACGGTGCCCGCCATGGGCGTATCAGGAGGCGGGCTCCGGCCAGACGGCCATGGCGAACCGGGCCACCTGCCGGAGTTCCGCGGTGCTGGCGCCGTCCCGGGCCTGCTGGGACATGCCCTGGACGACCGCGGCGAAGTACACGGCCAGAGCCCGCGTGTCCGTTCCCTCGGGGAGCGCACCGCCGGCCCTGGCCGTGTTCAGTCGCCCCTCGAAGGACCGCACGTTCGCCACCCGGCGCTCGCGCAGATCCTCCTTGATGTCGGCCGTCTGGGTGGAGTAGTTGGTCGCCGCGGTGATCACCAGGCACCCCGCGGGGTGGTGCGGGTCCGTATAGGACACGGCCGCCTCCTCGAGCATCCTGGCGAACCCCGTGCGCGTGTCGCTCGCGTCGTCGAGCGCCTTGTTCATGAACGCTCCGAACGTGTCGCCGTAGCGGTCGACGACCTCGACGAAGAGCGTGCGCTTGTCCCCGAACGCCGCGTACAGGCTCGGCGGCGAGATCCCCATGGCAGCGGTCAGGTCGGAGACGGACGTGCCCTCGTAGCCGTGCTGCCAGAAGAGCAGCGTGGCCTGGACGAGTGCCGCGTCCCGGTCGAAACTCCGCGGTCGCCCGCGCCTCGTCGTCGTCATGAAGGAATTTTACAACGATCGCTACGGAATTCGTGCTACAGTCAAAACGTAGTCATCGCTACATAAATCCGGGACAGAGAGAAGGTCATGGGCACACTGACGGGCAAGAAGGCGTTGGTGACAGGCGGCAGCCGGGGTATCGGACGCGCGATCGCCGAGCGGCTGGGGCGGGACGGGGCGCTCGTGGCCGTCCATTACGGCCGTAACCAGGAGGCCGCCGAGGAGGTGGTCGCCGCCATTCGCGCGCACGGGGGCGCCGCGTTCGCGGTCCACGCCGAACTGGGTGTCGCCGGGGATGTCGAGACCCTCTGGGCGGCCTACGACCGCCAGGCCCTGGAGCACTCCGACGCCGCCGACCTCGACATCCTGGTCAACAACGCGGGCATCACACCGCGCGGCGAGATCGAGGAGACCACCGTCGAGGCGTTCGACGAGGCCGTCGCGGTCAACATGCGCGCGCCCTTCTTCCTCGCGCAGCAGGGGCTCAAGCGCCTGCGCAACGGCGGCCGGATCATCAACGTCTCCTCCGGGGCGACGCGGATAGCGCTGACCGACATCATCGCCTACGCCATGACCAAGGGGGCCATCGAAGCGTTCACCCTGACCCTCGCCAAGTCGCTCGGCGGTCGCGGCATCACGGTCAACTCGGTCGCCCCCGGCATCATCGACACCGACATCAACGCCTCCTGGCTGCGGGGCAACGAGGCCGCCGAGCGGTCGGCCGCCGAACTGTCCGCCCTCGGCCGCGTGGGACGCCCCGAGGACGTCGCCGACGTGGTCGCCTTCCTCGCCTCCGACGACGGGCGGTGGGTGACCGGCCAGGTCGTCGACGCCACCGGCGGTTCCCAGCTCTGACCCGGTGACCGGCCCACCCGGCCGGCACCGGAGCCATGCACGGGTGTCAACGGGGACACCGCGACATCGCGCACGACAGACACTCTGCACAGGGAGGCCCCATGCATGTCGTCATCGCCTGGTGGGACGGGACACGCGGTGCCACGTCCGGCACCGCCCGGACGGTCAGGTCCGAAGAGACCGGCTTCGGTCCGGGGGCCACGGTCTCGCTCGCCGGCGAATACCCCGGCCTGCGGGACGGTCAGTGGATCGACGACCCGGTGGCGGGCCGGGAGGGGCTGGCGCTGATCTGGGACTGCGCGGACAGCGCCGATCTCTTCCTCCCGATGATCTCCGAGCTGACCTTCGGCTGCGCGCCTTCGCACCGGTGGGCCTTCGAACTGGACGACGCGCCGAGCACACCCGCAGACCCCGGCATGCGCCCGGCCGAACTGGAGCTCCTGCTGCGCGCCTGAACTCCTGAACGCCGCGGTCCCTCGCCTTCCGCGCCCCCGGGCCACCCCCGCCCCGGGGGCGCGGAGCCGTACACGGCCGCGAGCCGCGCCGGGCCGCGCCCTCCCTCTCGTGGCGCACCGCGAGACGTTCGGGGCCTCCTCGCCGGACCGGCCGGCGGACCGGGACGTCCGCCCCAGCGGATACCGGCTCCCGATCCGGGCCCTGGGACACGTGCAGCTCCGCCCGCCACGGCCCGTCCCGCGCGACAGGGTGCCTTCCGCGGCCCGTTCGCCGCGACGGCCGGGCCGGTCATGGCGAATGCCCCCTCAGAGGCTGCGGGCGATGATGTCGCCGTAGGCGGTGGTCGCGTGGATGTTCAGGTCGGCGGCGCCGTCGGTGTTCTTGAGCGCGTTGTCGATCCGGCCGTAGCCGGTGCCGGCGTCCAGAGAGGCGGAGACTCCGCGGGCGGCGCCGACCGAGACCTCGCCGGCGTCGGTGCGCAGCACGACCGTGCCGCGCACCGCCTCGGCGATCCGGATGTCGCCCTTCTTGGTGCCGATCTCCGCGGGGCCGTTGAGCCGGCCGACCGCGACGTCACCGGCGAGCAGGGTGAGGCGGGCGCTCGCGGCCTCGTCGATCTTGATCGCGCCGTGCGAGCCCTCGACGACGACGTCGCCGAGCCGTCCGACGCCCCGGAACTCGGCGCTGGCCGCCTTCGCCTCGACCCTGGAATCGACGGGCAGCTGGATGGTCACCTCGATGGATCCGGAGTCGCCGAGGATCCGGTTCTGCGCCGAGGCCTCGATCCGCAGGACGCCGGCGCCGTATTCGACCCGGGCCTGCTCCGCGGCCTTCACGTCGCGGCCGTTGGAGGCGTCGGCGGGCAGGACCTCGACGGTGGTGTCGGCCCGGTCGGCGGCGATGAACCGGATGCGCCCCGCGGGGATGTCGAGGACGGCGGCGATCGGGGCGGGGGTCTCGAACTTGTGCATCGTGCTCTCCTTCGGTCCGTTGTTTCTTACACCGGAAAAGCTACGTTGCATTCACCGATCCATCAACATCTTCGTTGCACGTGATCAGCATAGTTGCAGTTCAAGGCTTATAAATCGTTGCAATGGTTTGGAATTCAATGCAACGAGAGCAGGTCTTTCGTTGCAATGGATAGAAAGTGAACGCTATGCTGGCGACACCACGGCGCACGAAGGAGATCGCAATGCCGGGAGGCAGACTCACCCAGCAGGAACGCCAGCAGATCTCGCTGGGACTGGCCGACGGCCTCGCCTACGCGGAGATCGCCAGACGTCTCGATCGTCCGACCTCGACGATCACACGTGAGGTGATGCGGAACGGCGGCCCCACCGCCTACCGCGCCGACCTGGCCCACCACGCGACCGAACGCCGCACCCACCGGCGAAGGCAGGCCGCTCCCCGGGGGGCGGCGCCCGCGCCGGCCCACGGACGTGACGCCGAGGCCGTGCGCGAGTACGAGGAGATGTTCACCACCCTCCTCATGGGGCAGGGCCTGCCCAAGATGATGTCCCGGGTGCTGACCTGCCTCTACACGACCGACGCGGGCAGCCTGACCGCGTCCGAGCTCGTCCAGCGCCTCGAGGTCAGCCCGGCGTCCGTCTCCAAAGCGGTCGCGTTCCTCGAGAGCCAGGGCCTCATCGGCCGGGAACGGGACGAAGGCCGCCGCGAGCGCTACCTCGTCGACGACGACGTCTTCTATCAGTCGACGATCGCCAGTGCCCGGTCCAGCGCCCTGCTCGCCGAGGCCGCCCGGCAGGGCGTCGGGGTCCTCGGCTCCGACACCCCGGCCGCCGCCCGCCTCGAGAACATCGCCCGCTTCGTCGACTTCGTCGCCGAAGGCATAACCCGCGCCGCGGAGCAGGCCCGCGAGGTCCTCCACACGAAGGCCAGAGCCCCCTCTGACGGCACCGCCGAGCCGAGTTCGGAACGCGCCTAGCTGGGCGGCCGCCCTGACGGTCAGTGGGCGCGGGCCGAGCCCGGGCGAGGTGCCGCGGCGGTCTTCGTACCGCGGTCAGGACCGCAAGGACACTCGGGTCACAGGGCTGCCGACCGGGCGGCTCAGCCGGTCAGGTGGCGTTCCAGCCAGTCCGCGGCGGTCCGGCGGAACAGCCGCCGGTTGTCCGCGCGCAGGAAGTCGTGCCCCTCGTCCCTCAGCGTGAGCAGTTCGGCCGGGATGCCTCGGTCGCGCGCCGCCCGCACGAACTGCTCGGACTCCCCCGGCGGCACGTTGGTGTCGTGTTCGCCGTGGACGGCGAGCAGGGGGACGCGCAGCGCGTCGATGCGGGTCATCGGCGAGAGCTCCCGCAGCAGTTCGCGGTCGCGCTCGGGGTGGCCGTACTTGTGGGCCGCCGACTCGGCGAGCCAGGGCTCCGTACCGGCGAAGAAGGTGGCGAGGTCCGACATGCCGCAGACGGCGACGCCGGTGCGGAACAGATCCGGGTGCCGTACGAGGGAGGCGAACGTCAGGTAACCGCCGTACGAGCGCCCCATGACCGCCAGCCGGGTCGGGTCGGCGGGGCCCGCGGGCACGGCGTGGGCCGCGCAGTCCGCGACGTCGTCCAGCGCGGCGAAGCGTCCGGCGCCCAGGTCGGCGTCGACGAACGATCTGCCGTGCCCCGATGAGCCTCGGACGTCGGGGGCGAAGACGTCCAGCCCACGCCCGGTCAGCTCGTGGTAGAGCGGGCTGAAGACCGGGCGTTCGTGTTCCTCCGGCCCGCCGTGCAGGTGGATCACGCAGGGCGCCGGGTCACCCGGAGCCCGGCCCGGCGCCCGGTAGTACCAGCCGCTCAGGGGCAGCCCGTCCCGCGCCGTGAGCCGCAGGAGGACGGGGCGTACGGGCCGGCGGCCCGGCGCGGTGGCGTCCCCGTCACGGGAGGACCAGGGCGTACGCATCAGGGACACGCCCTCGGCGGCCCACCACACCCCGGGGCGGCGTTGGGAGCCGGACAGCGCCGGCAGCAGTCCGCGCGGGCCGGCCCTCTCGACGCGGGTGACGACCTCGTGCGGCAGGGGGACGGTCGTCGTGGGCAGCGGGCCGTAGGGGGCCCGCCGCGTCGGAAGGGGTTCGACGAGTTCGAGGCGGCTCTCGCCCCGTTCGTTCCAGGACAGTGCGGCGGTGCGGCCGTCGTGGGAGAACGCCAGGAGGTCGAGGTCGCTGTCCTGCCGTTCCGCCATGACGGACGTGCCGTGCGGTCGGCCGTCGGTGCCGAGGGCGACGGCGAGGAGTGCCGCGTACTCGCGTTCGGCGTCGCTGCGCAGCCACAGCGTCCGCCGGTCGGGGGAGAACCGTCCGATCCACGGATCGCCGTCGGCGACGGGCACGGTGCACGTCGTGGCCGAGTCGGCCGTGCGCCGGACGACGGCCTCCCGCCGTCCTCGCGGCCCCCGGCGCAGCAGCACGAGAGCGCCGTCGCGGCTGATGTCGCACACCCGCAGGGTCGCGGCGTGCGTCTCCGTGGCGAGGAGGACGGCGGACGCCAGACCGTCGGGATCGATCAGGTAGGCCGACAGACCGCCGTCGGGACGGACCGACGGCACCGGGGGCTCCGGGGCGTCGGCCGCTGTCACGGTCCGCCCCGGTCCCGGTGCCGTGTCGTACGGGGTTCCGCCCAGGAGGGTCGCCCGGCCGTCCCGGTCGGCCCAGTTGGCCGGCCGGGCGGCGTCGGCGCGGGTCGGTCCCGCACCGTTGTGGTGCGTGCCGTCGCCCGGCGCGGCGAGCGTGACGGCGACGGCCGAGCCGTCGTGCGCCCAGCAGCCCAGGTGGGCGGTATGGCCCGGGTCGGCCCCGGCCAGCACGCGGCGGCCGGTGCCGTCGGGACGTACGCACAGCACCCTGGTGTGTTCGCCACCGCCCGGTGCGGTGGTGTAGGCGATCCAGCGGCCGTCCGGTGACCAGGAGACCTCCTTGACCGGGTCCGGCAAGGAGTCGAGGAGGTGCACCTCGTCCCCGTCGAGGGGCCCGGCCCACAGCTGGGGGACGCCGCCCCGGTCGCAGATGAAGGCCGCCTCGGAGCCGTCGGGGTGGGCGGAGGGATACCAGCAGCCGTGAGAGCGCAGCCGCGTCACGGCGTCCCGCGGACCGCTCGCCGCGGGCAGGGGGACCTGCGCCGGGGCCGGGGCGGCCGCGAAGGCGGTGCCACGCGCGTCCGCCGTCCGCGTGTCGGGGGGCGCCTGGGCGACCGGGTCGCCGCCCGGGGCCGCCGCCGCGCTCGGCGCGCCACTCACGGGATGCCGTGCGTCTGAAGCCATGTCTCCAGCAACGCTATCTGCCACAGGGCGTTCGCTCCCCGTCTGGTGCGGTGCTCGTCGGGCGCCTCGAGGAGCTGGGACACGTAGGACTCCTGGAAGAGGCCGCGGCGCCTCGCCTCGGGTGCCTCGAGCGCTTCGCGTACCCGCTTCAGGACGGGGCCCGCCATGTGCCTGATCGCCGGGACCGGGAAGTAGCCCTTGGGTCGGTCGACGATGTCACGGGGCAGCAGCTGACGGCCGGCCGCCTTCAGGACGCCCTTGCCGCCGTCGGCCAGCTTGAGTTCCGGCGGGCAGGCCGCGGCCAGCTCGACCAGCTCGTGGTCGAGGAACGGCACCCGGGCCTCCAGCCCCCAGGCCATGGTCATGTTGTCGACCCGCTTGACCGGGTCGTCGACCAGCATCACGTGCGTGTCCAGGCGCAGGGCCGCGTCCAGGGCCGTCTCGGCTCCGGGGACCGCCATGTGCTCCCGGACGAAACGGCCCGAGACGTCGTCGCCGGGCAGCATGCCGGGTTCCAGGATCCGCTCGAGATCGGCGTGCGGGCGGTCGAAGTACGTGTCGGCGTAGCGCCCGGCCGCGTCCGCGCGGGCGGCTTCGGCGAGCCGCGGGTACCAGTGGTAGCCGGCGAGCACCTCGTCGGCGCCCTGCCCGCTCTGCACGACCTTCACCTCCTTGGACACCTGCTCGGACAGCAGATAGAACGCGACCACGTCATGGCTGGTCATCGGCTCGCTCATGGCCGCGACGGCACCGTCCAGGGCCGTCGAGACCCGGTCGGAGGGAACCATCAGCCGACGGTGGTCGGTGCCGAACTCCCGGGCCACCAGGTCCGAGTACCGGAACTCGTCGCCCTCCTCACCGCCCTCCGACTCGAACCCCACGCTGAACGTCATCAGGTCCCGCTGTCCCGCCTGGGCCAGCAGCGCGACGATCAGGCTGGAGTCCAGGCCGCCGGAGAGCAGGACGCCGACCTGGACGTCGGAGACCATCCGTCGCCGTACGGCCGTACGCAGCGCCTCCAGCATCGCGTCGCGCCAGTCGTGCGCGCCCATCGCCGCGTACTCGGCCCGGCGCGTGTAGGACGGCTGCCAGTAGCGGTGGTCGTGATGGGTGCCGTCCGGTTCGACGACCCGGACGGTGGCCGGCGGGAGCTTGCGCACCCCGCCGAGGACGGTCCGGGGGGCGGCGACCGTGGCGTGCCAGCTCAGGTACTGGTGGACGGCGACCGGATCGAGTGAGGTGTCCACCCCGCCGGCGGCGAGAAGGGCGGGCAGGGAGGACGCGAACCGCAGCCGCCCCGGCGTCCGTGCCAGGTACAGGGGCTTGATCCCGAGCCGGTCGCGCCCCAGCACCACGCGTCCGGACCGGTGCTCGACGAGGGCGAAGGCGAACATGCCGTAGAAGCGCTCCACGCAGGCGGTGCCCCACTGCCGGTAGGCCTTCAGCACCACCTCGGTGTCGGATGTCGTGGTGAACCGGTGTCCCAGGCTCCGCAGCTGCTCGCGCAGCTCCCGGTAGTTGTACACACAGCCGTTGAAGACTCCGGTGAGCCCGGCGCGGGTGTCGGTCATCGGCTGCGCCGCGAGGTCCGACAGGTCGATGATCTTCAGTCGCCGGTGCCCGAGCGCCACCGCGCCTCTCGTCCAGATTCCCCGGCCGTCGGGACCACGGGCGGCGAGCCGCTCGCTCATGCGCTCGACGGCCGCGAGATCGGGTCGGTGACCGTCGAAGCGGATCTCCCCGCTCAGACCGCACATGATGTGCCGCCTCCGTTTCGTTGGGCGTGGGCCGACCGCCGGTACGTGTGTACCGGGCGGTCGGCGCAGGGGAATGGTTCGTCCGTGGCCATGGCGACTCACCTGCGGGTCAGCGGGCGCGCGAACCGTTGGGAGGGGTCTGTCACACCGGTGGCGGGCGAAGGGTTCCCGCGGCGGGCGGCCGCCCTGTTGGGGGAGCGTTCGCCGCGGGTCTCGGCGATCAGCATGTCGACACAGGCCAGCAGATCCTCTTCCTCCGCGACACGGCGCATGCGGCGCGCCGCACTCCCGTCGGCGAGGGCCTCCTCCGCCAACGAGCGGACGGTCTCCCAGTCGCCGTCCGCCTCCAGGGCGGGGCGCAGCCGGGCGAGCAGGGTGCGCACGACCTCCCCGGCGGGCGCCTCCTGGTGGGTCCCGGGATCCACCAGACCTCCTTCGAGCCCGGACCGGGCCGCCCGCCAGGAGGCGCCGCGCAGCCACTCGTGCCGGCCTTCGCAGCCGGGACCACCGCCCGCCCCGAGCCGCTCGCGGGCCTCGGCGACCAGCGCGCGGAACAGCCCGGCGACGAGCACGACGGTCTCGGCGCGCGGACAGGAATCGCAGATGCGCAGTTCCAGCGTCTGGAGGTGCGAGGAGGGGCGTACGTCGTAATAGATCATCCCCGCGTCGCTGATGATCCCGGACCCGACGAGGTCGCGCACCGTCGCGTCGTACTCGTCCGCGCTCGCGAAGCAGCCGACCGGGCCCGCGGTGGGCCAGCGCTGCCAGAGCATGGTGCGCCAGCTCGCGTACCCGGTGTCGGCTCCCTGCCAGAACGGCGAACTGGCGGAGAGCGCGAGCAGCACGGGCAGCCAGCCGGAGACCTCGCACATCACCCGCACCGCCGTGTCGCGGTCGGGAACGTCCACATGGACCTGGGCACCGCAGATGAGCTGCTCGTCGGCGACGGTGCGGTAGTCCTCGACCATGCGGCGATAGCGCGCGCCGGCGGTGGGGTGCGCGGCCGCCGCCGCCGCGAGTGGCGCGGCGCCGGCGGCCACCGCCGCGAGGCCCAGCGAAGAGGCGGCCGCGTCGAGCTGCCGTCTCGTCGATGCGAGGTCGGCGTACAGATCGTCGAGGGACGTGTGCACCTCGCTGTTCGACTCCACGCTGGACTGGTGCAGCTCGGTGGTGAAGGTACGCCCAGGGAGGCGTCGCAGGAGCGAATTGGCGCGCGGCACGAGCAGCCCGCTCTCCACCTCCAGGACGTGGAACTCCTCCTCCACTCCGATACGAACGCTCACGGTCACTCCTCGGGGTGATGCGGAGCGGCTGTTCGCCGCAGGCGAAGGGTCCCTCACCGGCGCGCACTGCGGCAGGTGAGGGGCTCCGAGTCACCAGAACGCCAATTTATAAGCACACATTGCATATGCGACTTGTGCAAATATCGAATGAACGGGCACACGACTGGTGACAGCCGGGGTCCGGCCGCGCCCGGCACCGCCGACTGTGCCGCCGCGAAGGCTTGCCGGAGTCGAATCCACCTGGCCCACCTCGCCCGCCTCGCCCACCTCCGCGTTCTCGGCGAAACGGACCGTCTCGCCCAGCTCGGCGACCGCTACGGCGACCGCAGCGTCCCGGGGCCGTCGTCCCCCGACGATTCCGCCCCTTTCGCCCGGCCGGGCGGTGAGAGACACGCGGTCGCGCACGCGTCGCCCACGCGCGCCGAACCGGGCAGCTCGAGAGTCCGGCGCAGGTGGCCGGACCCGCCCGGCGCGAGGACGGACAGGCGGCCGTTGCCGACCGGCACTGTCCCGTCGGCGGCCGCAGGAGCACGGACTTCTCGGGAGCGGGACCCACGCGGCCTGCCGGGAGTTCGCCGCGGTGCGAGACTGCGGTGTTCCCGCCCGTTCGACCAGGTCCGTCGCCGCTCCGCGTAGGCTTCGCTCAGCACGGACGCGGCGGGGGGCGAGGCACATGACGGCTCGGACGGCACAGAGGTGGGGTTCGACCCTCGATTCGGTGGTGGTCTACGCCCAGGGCGCGGTCTGCCGCCGCCTGGCCTCGGGCAGCGTGCCGCCGGACGGCCGGGTGCGGGTGACAGGACTGCCCCGCTCACTGGACCCCGGATCCCTGCGGGCCCGTGTCACCGGCACCACCGGGGTACGCGTCACCGAGGCCCGGGTGGAGGTCGAGGCCGAGCCGCTCGCCGCGACCGCCCCCGAATCCCTGCGGCGCGAGGTGGAGCGGCTGCTCGACGAGCGCGCGGCGGCGCAGGGGCGCCGGGACCGGCAGCTGATCCTGATCGAGGAGGTCAAGGGGCTCCGGCCGATCCCGCCGGCCCGCAGGCGCGATGACCCGCACCGCCGCACCCCGGTCGACGCGTGGCTGGAGCTCGCCGAGTTCGTCGACGAGCGGCTGGCCGGCCTGCACACCCGTCTCGTCGAACTGGAGGAGGCGCTGGCCCACGCCGACCACGCCCACTGCGTGGCCGCCGACCGGCTCGCCCGCGCCTCCACCGACGCGCCGGCGACGCACGTGGAGACCACCGTCTCGGCGGTTCTGACCCTCGACGGCAGCGGTGACGCGGAAGTGGAACTGGAGTACGGCGTGCCGGGCGCGGTCTGGGTGCCGACCTACCGTCTCACCTACCGTCAGGACGACAGCAGCGGCCGTCTGGTGCTGCGCGCCTCGGTCGCCCAGCGCACCGGCGAGGACTGGACCGGTGTGCGCATCGCCCTGGCCACCGCCGACCTACGGCGCCGTACCGACCTGCCCAGGCTCCGCTCCCTGCGGATCGGACGCCGTCAGCCCGCGCCTCCGCCATCGGGCTGGCGTGAGCCTCCGACGGGCCTGGCCGACCTGTTCGCCGGGTACGACGTGGCACCCCTGCGGCCGGCCAGGACCGCCACTCACCCCACTCCCGGGGGCGGCCGCCTCGCCGTGGCCGCGTCGGTCGGCTCCGCCCCAGGTCCGATTCCCCCCATGCCGGCGGCACCGCAGGGGTACGGCGAGTCACTCGCCGCGGCCCCGCCCGCCTACGGCGCACCGCCCCCTGTGCCTCCACCGGGCAGCGCGGGCAGCGCATACCCGCAGCCCTTCGGCGCCGGGTCGAACGAGTCCGCGCAGCCGGTCCCGGCGCGACCGGGCGGCAGGCCGCGAGCCCGCAGCATGCCCCTCGCGGCGCCCGCCGCCATGGCTTCCCCGACTGCCCCCGCACGGGCGGCGGCGCCACCCCCGGGACCCGCGGCCCCCGGCGGCGCCGCAGCGCCGCGGCCTGCCGCGCCGGCGGCCGGCCCACCCCGGCCGAGCGGCGCCGAACTCGACTACACCGCGCTCGTGTTGTGCGGCCCCGACGAGCAGGGCGATCGACGGGGCCGGCTGTTTCCGGACTCCCCCTTCGACCCGGTGGCGGCCGAGTACCGCCGCCGCGCCGAGGCGGTGACGGCACTGCCGCTGCCCGGACACGCCGTGCGGCCCCGCGAGTCGGCAGGCTCCTTCGACCACCGCTTCGACGCGGTGGCCCGCGCCGACATCCCCTCGGACGGCACCTGGCACACCGTCACCGTCGGCGAGATCCCGATCGGTCTGCGCACCGAGTACCTCTGTGTGCCGTCCGTGGAACAGACCGTCTACGCGACGCTGGTGCTCTCCAACTCCACCGACCAGGCGCTGCTGGCCGGCCCGGTGGAGGTCACCGCAGGCGACGACTTCCTGCTGACCACCGCGCTGCCCACGCTCGCCCCGGGCGGTGAGTGCCGGGTGGGGCTCGGTCCGGCCCAGGGCGTCCGGGTCACCCGCCGTACGAACCTGCACGAGTCGACCTCGGGGCTGCGCGGCAGCACCACGGTGCTCGACCACCGCGTCCACGTGGAGCTGGCCAACCAGCTCGGCGAGCCCGTCACCGTCGAGGTCCGCGAGCGGGTCCCGGTCACCTCCGACGCGGACATCCGGATCGAGGAACGGGCCGACTGGACGACGCCCCGGGACGGCGCGGGCCTCGAGCAGCACGCACCCGGCACCCGCGTCTGGCGGGTGGACCTGCCCGCCGGCGCCACCACCGCCCTCGACGGCGGCTACGAGATCCGTATCGCGTCCGCCAAGACGCTGGCCGGCGGCAACCGCAGGAGCTGACACACCCCATGTCCATGGCACCGGAGCCGATTCCCCTCCCCGTCACCGCCGTCACCTGTCTGGAGGACCGCGCCCACATCGAGCGCACCACCGTGCTCGACCTGGAGGCGGGAGTCCAACGGCTGCGTCTCGGGCCGGTCAGCGCGCTGGCCGTCGACCGTACGCTCCACGCCGAGCTGACCGCCGAACACCCGGCGACCGTGCTCGATGTGCGGATCGTCCGCGACTGGACGCCGCGCGGACCGCGTCCCGCCGACGACGACTCCGCCCTGCGTCACCGCGTGCACACGCTCGAAGAGGAACTGCTCGTCCTCGGGCGTCGGCGCGACCGGCTGCACGCCCGCGTCGACGCGCTGGGCCGCCTCGCCGCCGATCTGCTGCGGGAGATCGGCGAAGGCGCCGGCTCCGGAGAGTCCGAAGGGCTCCGCTGGACCCGCGAACTGAACCGGGTGGACGACGAACGCGACGCCCGCGGCGAGCAACTGCGCGCCGTGGAAGCCCGGTCGGCGGTGCTCGGTCTTGAACTCGCCGAGGCCCGGCGGGTCATGGACCTCGCCGAGGAACAACCCGCCGAACTGGCCGGCCACATCGAACTGACCGTCGACGCCACGGCCGCAGGACCGGCCGGCCTGCGCATCAGCCACCTCACCCCGTGTGCGCTGTGGCGGCCCGCCTACCGGGCGGTACTCGACGGCGACTCCCTCACGCTGGAGACCGACGCCATGGTCTGGCAGCGCACCGGCGAGGACTGGTCCGACGTACGGCTGACGCTGTCGACGGCACGCTCCGCCCAGTCCACCGAGCCACCCCGGCTGGACGAGGACCGCCTCACGCTCCAGGACCGCACCTCCGCGGAGCGCCGCACCGTCGACGTCGAACTGCGCGAGGAGGAGATCGCGGACCTCGGTCCGGCACCGGTGCTCGGCCTGCCGGGAGTGGACGACGGCGACGAGGTACGGGTGCTCAACTCCCCCGCGCCGGTCTCCGTGCCCGCGGACGGCCGCGCCCACCGGGTGCCGCTCTCCTCCTTCGCCACGACCGCGCGCATCGAGTACGCCTGCACACCCGAGCTGTCCCCGCTGGTCACCCAGGTGGCGCGGTTCGACAACCGGTCCGGCCACGCACTGCTCGCCGGACCCGTCGACCTGATCCGCGGCAGCGGATTCACCGGCCGGGGCACCCTGGACTTCACCGCTCCGCACGCCCCCGTCGAACTCGCCTACGGCAGCCGCGACGACCACCGAGTCGTCCGGCACACGGAGGAGACCCGCGACACCGCCACGCTCACCCAGCGGACCGTGGTCACCCGTACCGTCCGCTTCCACGTGTCCCGGTTCTCCTCCCCCGGCGAACACGGTGAACGGGTCATCGTCCTGCGCGAACGGATCCCGGTCTCCGAGGTCTCGGCGGTGGAGGTACGGCTGCGCAAGGAGGCCTGCTCTCCCGCCCCCGACACGGTCGACGCCGATGGCATCGCCTGCTGGAGCCTGGCCCTGCCACCCGGCGGCCGACGCACCGTCACCCTCGTCTACGAGCTGTCGGCAAGCGCGAAGGTCGCCGGGCTGTAGGGCGCCGGACTGCCGGGCCGGACCACGGGCCGGCGGACTGTCGGGCGCCGTCCAGCGTGGACACCACGCGCACGGCGCCCGCCCCAGGGCGGTTTCTTTTGGATCGGGTCGGATCAGGGCGCGGTGTCCGGTGCGGTGCACCGCAAAGGCGGAGCATGATCCGCGTACCGGGTGTACGCGGGTCCAGCGGCAACGCCGCGAGGTGCCGTGCCGGGCGCCGCGGACCCGGGCTGATCCAAAAGAAGCGTCCCTAGAGCAGGCGCAGGACGCCGACGACCTTGCCGAGGATCTGTGCCTGGTCGCCGCGGATCGGCGCGTAGGCCGGGTTGCGGGGCATCAGCCACACCTGCCCGTCCTGCCGGCGCAGCACCTTGACGGTGGCCTCGTCGTCCAGGAGCGCGGCGACGACGTCCCCGTGATCGGCGCTGTCCTGGCGGCGCACGGTCACGATGTCGCCGTCGCAGATCGCCGCGTCGATCATGGAGTCGCCGGAGACCGTCAGGGCGAACAGGTCGCCGTCGCCGACGACTTGGCGGGGCAGTGCGTAGACGTCCTCGACCATCTCCTCGGCGAGCAGCGGGGCGCCGGCGGCGATCCGCCCGACGAGCGGCACGTCCACCCGCATCTCGCTCCTGCCGCCCAGGTCGGGCGCCCACGAGGGCCGGACCCGGTACGCGCGGGGGCGCTGCGGATCCCGGTAGAGCACGCCCTTGCGTTCGAGGGCCATCAGCTGATGAGCGACCGAGGACGTGCTGGCGAGCTCCACGGCCTGGCCGATCTCCCGCATCGACGGCGGGTAGCCCTGCCGTTCGACCGACTCCGTGATGTAGCGGACGATGGCCGACTGGCGGTTCGTCAGCTCTCCTTCTGCGGTCCGGGGCCCCGGGGGACGCCCCCGGCGGGCGGACGCGGTGTTCTCCATCCGGGGCACCTCCGTGCAAGATCGTTCGGAATGACCCTAACCTGTCATCCCCCATAAATGGAACACCTTATCGAATCCTGCCGGCTCGGGGGCCCGTGATCCGGGTCTCGGTGGCGCCGTACAGGGCCGTTCGGTCGGCGGCTCCATCCTGGGGCCGGCCCGGTCCGCGCCCGAGGCGCTGCGCGCCCTCGCCGAGCGCGCCCTCCGCACGGTCTCCGACGGCGCCGTGAGCCTCCCGATAGCCGCGGAGTTCCCGCTCGCGGACGCGGCCGAGGCGCACCGGCTGATGGGCGGGCGCACATCGACGGGGAAGCCGCCGCGGACGGCCGACCGAGCGGCTGCTCCTGAGGCCGACATGACATAGCGGTGGTCATGACGCTTGACCGAACGACTCGTTGGATCTTCAAGGATGTGAGGACGATCGGGAGCGGCCAGGAACCGAGCTGATGCGGCACGCGTCTCCCGCACCATGATTTCTGACGAGCACCAAGACCACGCGAGCCCCACCGGGCCCACCTCGCCGTCCACGGTGACTGTGGATCCGCCGAAGGTCAACGACTACAACAGCTTCGCCGAGGCGTACACGGCCGAAAACGAAACCAACCTCATCAATGCCTACTACGAGCGGCCCGCGATGCTGGCCCTCGCCGGAGACGTGGCCGGCCGACGGATCCTCGACGCAGGCTGCGGCTCCGGGCCGCTGTTCGCGGCGCTGCGCGACCGTGGCGCCATCGTGAGCGGCTTCGACGCGAGCGCCGCAATGCTGGAGCTGGCCCGGCGGCGGCTCGGTGACGGCGCGGACCTGGAGGTGGCCGACCTGGGCAGCCGGCTTCCCTACCCCGACGACACGTTCGACGACGTCGTCGCGTCCCTGGTGCTGCACTACCTGGAGGACTGGGGGCCGGCGCTGGCCGAGCTGCGACGCGTACTCAAGCCCGGCGGTCGGCTGATCGCGTCCGTCGACCATCCCTTTGCCATCGACCTCATGCACCGCCAGGCCGGCCGCGAGGCCGAGTACAGGTATTTCGACACCACCAACTGGACCGAAGAATGGACCATGGGCGGACAGAGCGCCCTGATGAGTCTCTGGCACAGGCCGCTGCACGCGATGACCGAGGCCTTCACCGCGGCAGGCTTCCGGATAACAGTCATCAGCGAGCCAGAGCCTGATCCAGCCGCCCGCGAGCTGTTCCCCGAAGCCGTCGCGGCCAAGCCGCGCTTCCTGTGCTTCCTGTTCTTCGTCCTGCAGACCGACCGGCGCACGACGCACCACGAACAGGCCAACGACCCGACCGCTTAGCGGACTCGGGGCTAGGAACGGATGACCGTGCGGGCTTGCTCGATCCATCCCGACACGGCCTTGGCGCCGCAGCTCTCGGCGACCGACTGCGCCTCGTCCAGGTGGCGGAACGCCGCCGATGGGTCGCCGGTTTCGGCCGCGAGGTAGGCCAGTGCCACCAGGCCGGCCGCCTCGCCGGGCCTGAAGCCGATCTGCCGGCGCAGAGTCACCGATTCGGTCAGCCGCTCGCGGGCCTGATCGAAGCGGCCCGCGTCCTTGTCGGCGAAGCCGAGATGACGAATCGCATAGGACATCGTCATCCGGTCGTCGACGGATTTCGCCAGCTCGTAGGACCGTTCGAAGTACGGCCTGCCGGTGGCCCCGTCACCCTTGACCACCTGGTGCCAGCAGCCCACCCAGAACAACGCGTCCGCCTCACCTGAGGCGTCCCCCAGACGCTCGTACAACTCGGCCGCACGCTCGAACAGCACCAGTTCCCGGCCGTTCTCTTCACGGTCGTTGAGGAAGCGAACGTGAAGCACCTTGCCCCGCGCCATGGAAAGCGACGCCTCGGCCGCGTCCAGCACGTCATCGGACCGGTCCAGCGCGGACATGTCCCCGCCGAACATCGCCGCTTCGAACAGCTCTCCCGCACGTTTCGTCCAGTCCTGACCCTGCATACCCCTATCCCCTCCCCGTCGGACGATGGCAGCGCCGAGGCTATCTCCCGCGCTCCCGGCGGCAGGCGGGAATTCCTGGACGGCGGCTCTCGAACACCCCGGTCGCCCGCGCGCTCGGAGCGCCGACGCCCTCGCCCACAGCCACTCCCAGGGCCTGATCCACCACGACATCAAACCGTCCAACGTCATGCTGACGTCCGAAGGCGGCATCAAAGTCCTGGACTTCGGGATCGCCAAGGTCGTGGCGGAGACCACCACCCGCCTCACCGCGACGGGCATGACGGTCGGCACCCCCGCCTACCTCTCCCCCGAGCAGCTCACGGGCCGGCCGGTGGACGGCCGCTCCGACCAGTACTCCACGGGCTGCCTGCTCTACGAACTGCTCACCGGGCGCCCCCCGTTCCTCGGCGACTCCCCCTTCGCGGTGATGCACCAGCACATCAGCCAGGAGCCGGTCGCGCCTTCCCGGCTGCGCCCGCAGATCCCGGCCGTGGTGGACGACCTCGTGCTCCGGACCCTGGCGAAGGACCGTGAGCAGCGGCTCGGCAGCGCGGCGGAGCTGCGGGACGCGTTGGCGGCGACCCTCACCGCGCTCGGCTCCCCCGCGGCCGCTCCGAAGCCGCGGACCGCCGCCCCGGCCCCGGGCGCGCCGCCCGCGCCCGCCGTGCCGCCCGCGCGCACGAAGGCCGACACCAAGGCGGGGCCCGGGCACACGGCGCCGGCGCAACAGGAGACCCGTACCGCGCTGACGCCGCCCAGGCCCGCCGTCCCGCCTCCCGGTGGGCCGGTAGACCCGGTCGTGGCCGGCGCCGCGGACGGTGGCTCCCGGACGCCGTACACCGCGCCGCCGAGCGGCGGCGGTCGGTCGTCCTCGCCCGGCGAGCGGCGGTTCACGATCACCACCGGCAGGATCGTCGCCCTGCTGGGCATCGTCGTCTCCGGCGTCGTCACCATCGGTTACCAGGACGCGTACGCGGACGCGTCCGACGAGCTCGTCGGTGTGTGGGTGGCCGCCGTCGTACTCGGGCTCGCCCTGTTCCGCTGGCTTCCCGTCACCTCGACCCTGCTGTGGTGGGGGGCCGGAGCCCTGGTGATGGCGAGCGTCGCGGTCGGCGGCGGGGTCGACGACCACGACTACACCTCGGTCACGGAATCCGACTTCAGCACCCTCTACTACTACGACACCTCCTACGGCGCGTACCACGAGCTGCCGGCCGACTCCTCCGGCTACCGGCCCTTCGAGGACGACTACAGCGGCGGGTACGATCCCGCGCAGGCCGACGTCAGCCAGGACTACACCGCGCACGACAACATCGAGATCCTCGCCATGCCGGCGCTCGCCCTCGCCGCGCTCTGTCTCGTCCGCGCGTTGAGCCGGCGGCGTCCCTCGCCGCTCGCGGCGGCGGCCGGCCTGACCCTGGGCGGCCTGGGAGTCGGCTGGCTGGCCCTCGGTTCGGACGAGCAGACCGGGATGTTCTCGCTGGGCTGGGGCGTGATCGTCATCGTCGCCGTCGTCCAGGAGATCCGGGCCCGCAGGAGCGCCCCGCCTCGTGTCCGGCGCCGTCTGCGGTTCGTGACGGCCGAATAACGGGCCGCGGCCGCCTGCGGGGCCCGGGGAGCCGCGTCCGCGTCCCGCTCGGCGGTCTCCCGCTGCCGATGCGCCGCCTCACGACGCCGGTGTCACCCGGTCGTCCGGGGCGAACTTCGCGATCGCCGCCGGGGTGACCGGGGTGAAGAAGTTGACGAGGTTGCCGTCGGGGTCGCGGAACAGCAGCGACCGGTTGCCCCAGGGCATGGTGGTGGGCTCGTTGACGAAGTCGGTCACGAAGCCGGTCAGGCTGCCGTGCACGCGGTCCACGTCGTCGACGAGGAACTCGAGGATCACGCTGTGGTTGTCGGCGGGACGGGACGAGCCCGGCGCGAACAGCGGGACCGTACGGGTGCCGGCGATGGCGAGCGTGGCGCTGGGCGTCCTGAGTTCGGCGAAGTCCTCGGTGAACCACGTCGCCGGCACCGCGGTTGCCTTCTCGTAGAACGCGACGAGGCGTGCGACGTCGCCGGTGATGATCCGGATCGAGACGAAGTCCATGGTGTTCTCCTTGCTTCTGAAGCCGTTGCGCCTCGCACGCTAGAACGAATAGTGGACAGAATCGGTCCACTATGCGCGCTAGGGTCGAATCATGTCCCGACCCACCGGCCGCGTCCTCACCCTCCTGGAACTGCTCCAGTCGGGCGGCACCCGGACCATGCGCGAACTCGCCGACCGGCTCGGCGTGGACGGACGCACCGTGCGGCGGTACGTGGACCAGCTGATCGACCTCGACGTCCCCGTCGAGTCGGTGCGCGGCCGCTACGGCGGCTACCGCCTCGCACCCGGCTACCGCCTGCCTCCGCTCATGCTCGGCGACGACGAGGCGATCGCCGTACTGCTCGGCCTGGTCGCCGGCCGCCGAGCGGGGCTGACGACGGCGACAGCCACCGCGAGCGAGACGGCGGCGGCCAAGATCCGGCGTGTGCTGCCCGAGCGCCTCGCCCGCCGGCTCGACACGGTCCTGGCATCCCTCGCCTTCACGGAACCTCCCGGCGGGTTCGCCGCCCCCGACGCCGGGGTGCTGCTCACCCTCGCCGACGCGGTACATCACCGCCGACCGGTCTCGGTCAGGTACACCGACCGCGGCGGCCGGCGCAGCGACCGCACGCTGCACCCGTACGGGGTGGTGGCGCACGAGGGCAGGTGGTACGTCACCGGCACGGACCCCGGGATCGGTGAGGAGCGCACCCTCCGACTCGACCGCCTCACCGACGCGCGGACCCTGCCCGGGTCGTTCGAGGAACCCGCCGGACCGGACCCGGCGCAGCGTGTCCTGTCCGGGTTCGCCACGGCGGCGTACCGGCACGAGGTGACCCTGCGGATCCACGGGACGGTCGAGCAGGTCCGCGCCCGGCTTCCCGCGAGCGTCGCGCGTGTGTCGGATCCCGCCTCCGCGGCGGGCGCGGATCCGGCGACCGAGCGCTGGCTGCTCGTCGAACTGCGCGCCGAGCGACTCGACTGGCTGCCGCCGGTACTCGCCTGCCTCGACCGGCCGTTCACCATCGAGCGCCCCGACGAACTGCGCGACCTCGTGATCGCGCTCGCGGACCGCCTCGCGACCCACGCCCGGGGGACGGCGTCCCGCTGACGTGCGCCGTAAAGCTGGGCGGTGCGGACTCGTCGGTGTGATCCGTTCAGTCCCGCTCCAGCAGAACCGGAACGCGCATGCACTCCCCGTCCGCCGACCCGGCCGACGGCTCCGACGCCCTGTTCGGGCTCGACGCCAGCGGCCCCGAGCTCCCTGTGCGCACCGGCCGGCCGTCCTTCCGTGACTCCGACGCCGCGCGGCGACTGCTGCCCGTACGGGAGATCCACGCCGAACCCGCGGCCGCCGCCTCCCCGCGCGGGCGGCAGATCATCGCCCGGCTTCCCCGCGCGCGGCTGGTCGAGGTCGAGTCCCACTGGGGCGTCCCGGGGCTGCAAGGCAACGAAGGCAACGTCGCGCGCTGGGTGCGTGTCAAGGGCGAGACGCTCGTCCTCGGCGAGCGGAAGTCACCGAGGACGCGTGCCAACGGCCGGTGCGCCGACCGGATCGCACCGGGCGCCTCCAACGGCTGCGCGATGGCCTGCGCCTACTGCTACGTCCCGCGCCGCAAGGGGTAGGCCAACCCGGTCACCGTCTTCACCGACAGCTCGAAAGCCGCCGCGGCGCACCCCTCGGCCGCCGCTCGACAGCCACCCGGTGTCCCACTTCCGGCGCGACGACCTGACCGGCAGCATCACCGTCGGCAAGGCCGCCGACCTGGTCGTCCTCGACCGGGACCCGTTCACCGGCCCGCCCGAGCAGATCGCGGCCACCCGGGTCCTCCAGACCTTCGTGGCGGGGGAACGCGTCCACACGGCGCCGGACGCCTGACGCCTGACGCCGGACGCCGGACCAGGCACCCGTACGCGTTCACCTGTGGGCGCTCACCCGTATTCCGCGGCCGCGTCCAGCAGCCAGTTCGTCAGGTGGTCGGCGAAGGACGAGCGCACCAGCACCCAGAAGCCCGCCCGGGGCTCGTCGCGGGCCACCAGGACGACCTGGGTGCGGGCCAGCGTCGTCTGGGCGCACCGGCCGGGGCCGAAGGCGCGCGGGTGCAGATCCAGCCGGCAGCCGTGGGACAGCAGGTCACGCGCGCGCGGTCCGCCGACCAGGACGGTGGTGCGCTGGGCGGACACGTCGGTGACGGAGACGGGCGCGTCCCCGGCCGCCGAGCGGATCCGGCCCTCCAGGTCCCGCAGGGTGCCGGGCAGGCCCACCACCAGCCACTCGTCGGGTCCGAGCCATACCGCGCGCAGGTCCCCTCCGCGCACGGCGGTGTCGGGTTCCAGGGGCAGTTGAAGCCCCAGGGCGAGTCCGACGGCGTCCGCCGCCGGGCTCTTGGCGTCGAGGCGGACGTTCAGCTGGGCCAGGAAGGGGACTTCGGCCAGGCGGACGGCGCCCCCTGACGAGCGCGTCGCGGCGGCGAGGCGGTCGGCGGCATGCGCCAGGGGGCTGCGCTGCCGTGCGGTCGAAGCGGTGTCAGCCATCGCGGCGGGCTCCCTCGGGGTCGTAGAGGACGGGGCTTGCGACCGTCACCGGCACCAGCCGGTCGCCCACGGGCGCGTAGAGACGTTCGCCGATACGGTTCCGGCCGCCCTTGACCAGGGCGAGCGCGAAGGTACGGCCGAGGGCGGCGCTGCGGTAGCTGGAGGTGACATGGCCGAGCATCGGGACGGGCGGCGCGGGCAGCACACCGTCGGCGACCAGGTGGGTGCCCTCGGGCAGGAAGGTCCCCGGGTCCTCGGGGAGCAGGCCCACCAGGTGCTTGCGGTCGGCGCGGACGGTGTCGGCGCGGGCGTACGAGCGTTTGCCGATGAAGTCGGGCTTCTTCTTCGACACCGCCCAGCCCATCCCGAGGTCCTGCGGGGTGACGGTGCCGTCGCTGTCCTGGCCGATGATCGGGTAGCCCTTCTCGGCCCGCAGGACGTGCATGGTCTCCGTGCCGTAGGGCGTGATGCCGTACGGGGCGCCCGCCTCGTACAGCGCCTCCCACAGGGCGAGGGCCTCCCACGGTGACACGTTGATCTCGTAGGCGAGTTCACCGGAGAAGCTGATCCGGCACACCCTCGCGTCGATGCCCGCGACCGTCGTGTCCCGCCATGCCATGAACGGGAAGTCGTCGTTGGCGACGGCCAGCCGGGGCGCGAGCGAGCCGAGCACCTCGCGCGAACGCGGGCCGACCAGGGCGACGGTGGCCCACTGCTCGGTGACAGAGGTGCAGTGGACGCGGAGTTCGGGCCACTCGGTCTGGAGCCACTCCTCCATCCAGTCCAGTACGGCGGCCGCGTTGCCCGTGGTGGTGGTGACCAGGAAGCGGTCCAGGGCGAGGCGGATGACCGTTCCGTCGTCGAAGATCATGCCGTCCAGGCGGCACATGACCCCGTAGCGGATCATGCCGACCTTCAGGGTGCTCATCACGTTGGTGTAGAGCCGGTCGAGGAAGACGGCGGCGTCCGGGCCCTGTACGTCGATCTTGCCGAGGGTCGAGGCGTCCATGAAGGCGACGCCCTCCCGTGCGGCCGCGCACTCGCGCAGCACGGCCGCCTGCATGTCCTCGCCGTCGCGCGGGTAGTACCAGGGCCGCTTCCACTGGCCGACGTTCTCGAAGAGGGCGCCGTGCGCGACATGCCACGCGTGGACGGCGGTCGTGCGGATCGGGTCGGACAGCGCGCCGCGGTCGCGGCCGGCGAGCGCGGCGAAGGACACGGGGACGTACGGCGGCCGGAACGTGGGCAGGCCGAGCGCCGAGATGTCCACGCCGAGGAGTTCGGCGACGATCCCGCTCGCCAGCGCCCCGCCCGTCTTGCCCTGGTCGTTGGCGGTGCCGGCCGTGGTGTAGCGCTTGGTGTGCTCCACCGAGCGCAGGCCCGCCCCGGTCGCCCGCGCCAGGTCGTCGACCGTGACATCGCGTTGGAGGTCGACGAACCGGGGCGCTCCGGTGGAGGTCGGGACGGCGAACACCCGCATGGGCGGGGTGTGCGGCGCGGCGGCGACGGCCGGGAGGGCGGGCGCCTCGGCGGGGTGGCCCTCCGCCTCGACCGCGCGGGCGCCGGCCGCCGCGCCCTGCGCGAGGGCCGTGGCGAGATCGAAGACCCCGTTCGCACCGCCCACGACCTCCACGGCCTGACGGCAGGTGTCGGGAACGAACGTGCCGAGCATGTCGTCGTGGCGGAGCTTGCCGCCCGCCTGGCTGAACAGATGCGCGACGGGGTTCCAGCCACCGGACACCAGGAGCAGGTCGGCGGCGAACTCCTCCTGTCGCGGATCGACTTGCTGTTGCGGATCGACTTCCTGTCCGGGCGCGGCTTGCTGTTCGGGCGCGGCTCGCTGGTCGGGCGCCCCCCGCTGTTCCGCTGACTCGCCGTACGGGGCGACCGTGACGGCGGTGAGGCGGGTACCGCCCCGGGTGTCCGTGACCGCGTGTCCGGCCAGCACCACCAGCCCGGCGGACCGGGCGCGCTCGGCCCACTCCCCCGGCTCGGACCGGGTGTCGACGATCGCCGCGACGTCCACTCCCGCCGCCGCGAGGTCGAGCGCGGCGGCGTAGGCGCTGTCGTTGGTGGTGAACACCACCGCTCGCCGGCCGGGCAGTACCGCGTACCGGTGGAGGTACGTCCGGGCCGAGGCGGCCAGCATCACGCCGGGGCGGTCGTTGTCACCGAACGCCAGCGAGCGCTCGTGGGCGCCGGTCGCGAGGACCACGCGCCGGGCGCGGATCCGCCAGACCCGCTCGCGGGAGACCTGCTCCGGGGCCTCGGCGCCGAGGTGGTTGGTGCGGCGCTCGACGGCGAGGAGGTGGTTGTCGTCGTAGTGGCCGAAGACGGTGGTGCGCGGCAGGACGCGTACCTCGGGGGCGGCTTCGAGCTGGGCGCGCGTCGCCTCCACCCAGTCGAGGTGGTCGCCGGTGCCGAGCAGGCTGCCGCCGGGTTCCGGCTGGTCGTCGGCGAGGATGACGCGGGCGCCGCTCCGTGCTGCGGCCGCCGCGGCCGCGAGGCCTGCCGGACCCGCGCCGACGACCAGCAGGTCGCAGTGGGCGTGCACGGCGTCGTAGCGGGCGGTGTCCGGTGCGGTGGCCAGGCGGCCCTGACCGGGGAGGCTGGTCGCGACGAGGCCGTCGTACAGCTCGACCGTCGTCGCGGGGAGCATCGGCTCGGGGAAGGGTTCCTCGATCTGGATGACGGCGTTGGGTTCCTCCACGCCGGCGGAGAAGATGCCGCGGGGGCGGCCGAGTCTGATGCTGGTCGCGGTCGCGATGACGCCGTTGGCGAGGAGCGCGGAGGCGAGGGTGTCACCTCGGCAGCCCTGGTACTCGGTGCCGTCGAAGGTGAAGGTGAGGGGTTGGTCGCGGTGGACGCGGCCACCGGTGGCCAGGCGGTGCGGTTGGCTCGCCGACCGTGCCGGGGGCACCGCCCCCCGGCCCCCGTTCGGCCCTGAAGGGGCCTCGTCCTCGAACGCAGGACGGGCTGGGACGGCCGGACCCGGCTCCGAAGCGGCCGGACGGGCTGAGGCAGCGGGCCCGGTGGCCGGACGGGCCGAGACAGTCGGCCGGGGCTGCAGGGTGGCCGGGCGTTCCTCACCCGGCCGGTACACCGCCAGGACCTCGTTCGTCGAGGTGTCGCGTACGGCGTTGAACCACTTGCGGCAGCCCGCCGCGTGGCTCCAGCGTTCGGCGAACGGGCCCTTGGGGTTGTCGCGGAAGAAGAGGTAGCGCGCCCACTCCTCGTCGGTGAGGGCGGCGGAGTCCTCGGGGTAGGGCACGTGTGCCTGGCCGCCGTAGTGGAACTCGGCCTCGTCGCGGGGCCCGCACCACGGGCAGGAAATGAGCAGCATCGTTCGGCTCCCTAGTGGGCCACCGCGGCCGCGCCGTGCTCGTCGACGAGCGCGCCGGTGGTGAAACGTTCGAGCGAGAAGGGGGCGTTGAGGGGGTGGGGGGTGTCGTGGGCGATGGTGTGGGCGTAGACCCAGCCGACGCCCGGGGTGGCCTTGAAACCGCCTGTGCCCCAGCCGCAGTTGAGGTAGAGGTTGTCGACCGGGCTGAGGCCGACGATCGGCGAGGCGTCCGGGCTGACGTCGACGATGCCGCCCCAGGTGCGCAGCACGTGGGCGCGGGCGAAGACCGGGAAGAGTTCCAGGGCGGCGGACATCTGCTCTTCGATGATGTGGAAGGCGCCGCGCTGGGTGTAGGAGTTGTACGCGTCGATGCCGGCGCCCATCACCAGCTCGCCCTTGTGTGCCTGGCTGACGTACACGTGGACGGCGTTGGACATGACCACCGTGGGGTGGACCGGCTCCAGGAGCTCGGAGACCAGGGCCTGCAACGGGTGGCTCTGGATGGGGAGTTCGATGCCGGCCATGGCGGCGAGGACCGAGGTGTGGCCGGCCGAGCACAGGGCCACCTTGCCCGCGGCGATGGGTCCGCGCGTGGTCTGTACGCCGACCACCCGGCCGCCGGCCACGTCCAGGCCGGTGACCTCGCAGTTCTGGATGATGTCGATGCCGGCGGCGTCCGCGGAGCGGGCGAATCCCCAGGCGACGTAGTCGTGTTTGGCGATGCCGGCGCGCGGCTGGTAGGTGCCGCCGAGGACAGGGTAGCGCACGTCGGGTGAGATGTTGACGATCGGGCAGACCTCTTGGACCTGCTCGGCGTCGAGCCACTCGGCGTCGACGCCGTTGAGCCGGTTGGCCTCGACCCGGCGCACGCTGTCACGGACGTCCTGGAGGCTGTGGGCGAGGTTCAGCACGCCGCGCTGGGAGAAGAGGATCGGGTAGTCGAGCTCTTCCGCCAGTCCTTCCCACAGCTTGAGGGCGTGCTCGTAGATGCCCGCGCTCTCGTCCCACAGGTAGTTGGAGCGGATGATCGTGGTGTTGCGGGCCATGTTGCCGCCGCCCAGCCAGCCCTTCTCCAGGACGGCGACACTGGTGATGCCGTGGTTCCTCGCCAGGTAGTGGGCGGTGGCCAGGCCGTGCCCGCCGCCGCCCACGACGATCACGTCGTACGACCGCCTCGGCTCGGGGTTGCGCCAGAGCCGGTCGGGGTGGTCGGGGAGGTCGGCGCCGGGGGTGCTGGGGCTCATCGGACAGCTCCGTCGTGCGGGGGCGGATAGAGCGGGTGCTCGGCCGCGAGGGCCTCGGTGCGGGCGCGCGGTGCGGCCATGTCCGGCGCGGGCCGGAGGACCGGCGCGATGACGTCGGCGAGTTCGTGGCGGATGCCGGCGGCGGTCGCCCCGCCGTCAAGCACATGTGCGGTCATGGACCGTGCTCCTTCCTACGAGCCTGAGCCGCAACGCCCCGAGGGGCGCGGGGAACTGCGCGACCGGCCACGACGCGGCCGCGGATGAATGACGCCCCCTCGCGGGGCCCCTGCGGCTCGCTCAGCCACGGAGGCGGGACATCGTCGGGTCGAACAGCGGTTCCTCGGCCACGACCGCCTCGACACGCCGGTCGAAGTAGCCGATGTGGACCGCCGTCCCGGGGACGGAGAGTTCCGCGGGGAGCCAGGCGTAGGCGATGCCCTTGCCGATCGTGTAGCCGTAGGCGGCGCTGGTGACGTAGCCGACGGCGCGGTCGCCGTCGTAGACCGGCTCCTTGCCCAGGACGACCGAGCGCGGGTCGTCGATGGTGAGACAGGTCAGCCTGCGCCGGACGTCCTCCTTGCGGCGCTCCAGGGCGGCCTTGCCGAGGAAGTCGCCCTTGTCGAGCTTGACCGCGAAGCCGACGCCGGCCTCGTAGGGGTCGTGCTCGAAGGTCATGTCGGTGCCGAAGGAGCGGTAACCCTTCTCCAGGCGGAGGCTGTTGAAGGCGCCGCGGCCGGCGATGACGCCGCCGAGCGGTTTCGCCGCCCGCCACAGGGTGTCCCACAGTTTCAGGCCCTGGTCGGCGGTGGTGTACAGCTCCCAGCCCAGCTCACCCACGTACGACAGCCGCATCGCGGTGACGGGCACCGAGCCGATGTAGGCGCGCTTGGCGCGGAAGTACTTCAGTCCGTCGCCCGAGAAGTCCTCGTCCGTCAGCGGCTGGAGGACCTTGCGGGCCAGGGGGCCCCACAAGCCGATGCAGCAGGTGCCGGGGGTGATGTCGCGGACCTGCACCGTGCCGTCGGCGGGGAGCCGGCGGGTGAACCAGTCGAGGTCCAGGTTGCCGTTGGCGCCGACCTGGAAGAGGTCGGGGGCCAGGCGGGCGACGGTGACGTCGCTGCGGATGCCGCCGTCCCGGTCCAGGAGCAGGGTGTAGGTCACCGAGCCGACCGACTTGGCGACCTTGCCGGTGGTCAGCCCCTCCAGGAAGTCCGCGGCGCCCCGGCCGCTGACCTCGAGCCGCTTGAGGGCGGTCATGTCGTACATCGCGACGGTCTCGCGGGTGGCCTGTGCCTCGGCGCCGACGACGGGCGACCAGTACTGCGCGGCCCAGTCGCCGGGCGTGGGGATGTTGCGGCCCTCGACCAGTCCCGCGTTGGCCTCGTACCACTGCGGGCGCTCCCAGCCGCCTGCCTCCAGGAAGAACGCGCCGTGCTCCTGCTGGCGGGCGTGGAAGGGGCTCGTGCGGATCGGACGCGGGTCGCCCGACGGCTGGAGGGGGTGGAGGATGTCGTAGACCTCGACGAAGTTGCGGCAGTCGCGGGCCAGGACGTACTCCGGGGACAGCTGGTGCGGCTCGAAGCGGTTGACGTCGCACTCGTGCAGGTCGAAGGACGAGCAGAAGCCGTCGACCAGCCATTCGGCCATGGCCCGGCCGACACCCGCCGAGTGCGTGACCCACACCGCCTCGGCCACCCAGAAGCCCTTGACGTCCGGGGACTCGCCCAGCAGCGGGAAGTTGTCGGTGGTGAAGGAGAACAGGCCGTTGACGCCCTCCTCGACCTTGGCCTCCTGCGTCGCGGGCAGCAGGGACCGGGTCTCGGTCCAGGCGTCGGCGAAGTCGTCCTCGGTGAACTTCAGGACCGACGGCATGTCGTCGGCCTCGTCGACGGAGAGGATGTCGTCGGCCGAGACGGGCATCGGGCGGTGGCCGTAGTAACCGATGCCGATGCCGTCGAAGCGGTCGCGGTAGTAGAGGTCGGCGTCCTGGTGGCGCAGGATCGGCCGCACCGCCTCCTCCGTCTGCCCCGCGAGCGCCGGGACCGGGCCGGTCCAGGCGAGCTGGTGGGCGAGCGGGGTCAGCGGGAGGTTCATGCCGACCATGCGGGCGATCCTCGGTCCCCAGATGCCGGCGCAGCACACCACGATGTCGGCCGCGATCTCGCCGCGGTCGGTGCGGACACCGGTCACCCGGCCCTCGCTCTGCCGGACGTCCAGCACTTCGTGGCGGGCCAGGAAGGTGACGCCGCGCTCGGTGGCCCGGCGGATCTGCGCCTCGACGGCGAGGACGGCCTTGGCGATCCCGTCGGTCGGGATGAGGAGGCCGCCGAGGATCCGGTCCGGGTCGACCAGCGGGTGCTGCTCGACGCACTCGGCGGCGCTGAGCAGGCGCGCCTCGATGCCCCAGGCGGTGATCCAGCCGAGGCGGCGGTGCAGTTCCGCGAGGCGTTCGGGGGTGGTGGCCACTTCGAGGCCGCCGACCTGGAGGAAGCAGGGCCGGCCGTCGACGTCGAGGGAGCAGAACTTCTCGACGGTGTAGCGGGCCATCTCGGTCATGGTCTTGGAGGAGTTCGTCTGGAAGACCAGGCCGGGGGCGTGCGACGTGGAGCCCCCCGTCGCGGGGAGCGGGCCCTGGTCGACCACGGTCACATCGGTCCAGCCGCGCGCGGAGATCTCGTCCGCGAGTGCCGCTCCCACGACGCCCGCTCCGATGATCACCACTCGGGGTCCCGCCATCGCCGCACCTCCGGATCGAAAACCAGTCGAGTTGCTTGCTGCGCAACATAGTTCAGGTTGCGCAACTCAATGTGCCTGTCGCGGACAGGGGGTGTCAAGAGGTCCGGTGACGTCGGGAAACAGCCCGAAACGCGGCAATGCCCGGCGGGCGGCGCACACAGGTGCACACCGCCCGCCGGGCATCTCCGGCCGTACTGCCGACGCGGGTTACTTGATCCAGGCGTCGACCTTGGCCCGGTTGGCCTCCACCCACTTCTTGGCCGCCGCGTCCGGCGTCAGCTTGTCCACCGCGATGTACTTGGCCACCGTGTTCTGGTCGTCGTTCGTCCAGTTGAACTTCTTCACCAGGTCGTAGGCCGGACTGCCGGACTTGGCGAACTCGGCACTGACGATCTTGTCGAGGTCGTAGACGGGATAGTCACAGGCGATCTTCGCGGCGTCGGCGTCGCACCCCGTCGTGTACGCGGGCAGACCGACCTTCACCAACGGCACCTCGGAGAGGAACCACTGCGGCTCGTAGAAGTAGCCGATCACCCATTCCTTGTTCTTCTCGGCCTTGCGGAAGGACTGGATGAGCGCGGTCTCGCTGCCCGCGTACACCACCTTGAAGTCCAGCTTCAGGTTCTTCACCAGGGCCTCGTCGTTGGTGACGTACGACGGGTCCCCGTCCAGCAGCTGGCCCTTGCCGCCGGACTCGGAGGTCTTGAACTCGGCCGCGTACTTGTTGAGGTTCTTCCAGTCGGTGATGTCCGGGTGCGCCTTGGCCAGCCACGGCGGCACGTACCAGCCGATGATGCCCTTGTTGCCGGTCGAGCCGGCCGCCACGGCGGTCTTCTGGTCGGTGATGTACTTCTTCTTCAGATCGTCGTGGCCCCAGTTCTCCAGGACGGCGTCGACCTCGCCCGTCCCGAAGCCCTGCCAGGCGATCTCCTCCTTCAGGTCCTTCTTGGTGACCGTACAGCCGAGGTCGTGCTGCGCGACGTAGGCGACGACCGCCGCGTCCGCCTCGTAGCCCACCCACGGGTTGACGGCCAGGTTGAAGGTGCCGCACTTGCCCGAGCTGCCCGCGTCCGCGGAGTCCTCACCGACCTTGGCGCCGCCACAGGCGGTGAGGGTCAGCCCGACGACAGTCACGACGGCTGTGCCGGCCACGCCGGTTCTCCACGGTCGTACTGGTGTTGCCATGCTGGTGCTCCTTAAGCGCTCGCGCGTCGCGCCGCGGCCTGGGTGATCCGGTCGAACATGACTCCGAGAAGGACGATGGCGAGTCCCGCCGCGAGACCCTTCCCGTACAGCTGCCCCTGCGAGAAGCCGGCCACGACGTCGTAGCCGAGGGCGCCCGCTCCTACCAGGCCGCCCACAACAACCATCGACAGCACGTAGATCAGGCCCTGGTTGGTCGCGAGCGTCAGGGCACTGCGTGACATCGGCAGTTGAACCTTGGTGATGATCTGCCAGGTGGTGCACCCGGCGGACGTGGCCGCCTCGACGGTGGTCTCGGGCACGGCCCGCACCCCGTCAGCGATGATCTTGATGGCGACCGGCGCCGCGTAGACGATCGCGGCGACGATGGCCGTGAAGCGGGTCGCGCCGAACAGCGCCAGGAACGGCACGAGATAGACGAACGGCGGCATCACCTGCGCCGCGTCCAGCGAGGGCCGCAGCAGCCGGTCGACGAGCGGACTGCGCCCCATCCACACCCCGAGGACCATGCCCAGCAGCATGACCAGCACCGTCGCCACGAGGGTCGACGCCAACGTCGTCATCGCGTCCGACCACAGGCCGGTGCCGACCAGCAGGGCCAGGCAGACGGCCGTGGTCACCCCGGCCCGCGGGCCGCCCAGCACGGCGCCCAGCGCGATCAGCACCGCGGCGACGAGCCACCACGGGGAGTCGGTGAGCAGCGACTGGAACGGGTTGAGCAGGCCGTTGGTGATGCCGTCGCGGAAGGCGTTGGTGAGGCCCGACAGGTTGTCCTGCGCCCAGCCGGTCGCGGTGTCGGCCGCGCTCGCGATGGAGCTGCCGGTGCCGCCCTCGCCGGGGAACTCCGCCGCCCAGAGATAGGTGTGCGACAGATAGACGAGGACGGCGGTGACCGCCGCGCCGGCACCCAGCAGCGGCCTGCGCCACTTGAGGAAGCGGTTCTTCGAACGCCGGGCCGTCTCCGCACGGGCACTGGCCGCGGTGGTGACCCGGTCGAGGACGATCGCCATCACGACGATGGCGAGCCCCGCGTTGAAGGCCGTTCCGACGTCGAGCGACTGGAGGGCCTGCACGACGGTCCTGCCGAGGCCGGGCGCGTCGATCAGCGCGGCGATGGTCACCATGGCCAGGGCGGCCATGATCGACTGATTGACGCCCATCACCACGGTCCGCTTGGACATGGGCAGCAGGACCTTCAGCAGCGCCTGCCCGCGTGTCGCGCCCAGCGATTCGGCGGCCTCGACGGTGGTCTGCGGCACGGAACGGATGGCGTGCGCCGTGATGCGGATCGCGGGCGGTGCCGCGTAGATCACGGTGGCGATCGTGGCGGAGGCCCCGCCGATCAGGAAGAACAGGGTGAGCGGGGCGAGGTAGACGAAGGTCGGCATCGTCTGCATGAAGTCCAGGAAGGGCGTCACGATCCGGTTGACCCGGTCCGACAGCCCCGCCCACACACCCAGCGGGATCGCGAACAGCAGCGCCACGAAGACCGCGGAGAGCGTGAGCGACAGGGTGTCCATGCTCTCCTGCCACAGACCCTGCAGGCCCAGGAAGGTGAAGCCCGCGACGGCCAGCAGGGCGACCCGCCAGTTGCCCACGGCCCAGGAGACGTAGCCCACGATGCCGACGACGCCGAGCCATCCGATCTGCGGAAGGGGGCGGCCGGCGGAGGGCTGTGAGATCAGGTGCTGGATGAAGGTCACCAGGTTGTCGATGACCAGGCGGATCTCGTTGAAGAAGTAGAGGAACAGCGGGTTGGAGTTGCGGTCCGCGCCGATCGAGTCGTTGACGTCGTTGAACCACCGGTGCAGGTCGGTGAGGTCCGCCGCCGCCAGGGTCAGCGTCTGCTTTCCGCGCAGGACGACGAAGAGGAGCAGCCAGGCGACCAGGATCGCGGCCACCACCGTGCGCCGGCGGGCCTTGCGCACACCGGCCAGGGGTGCGGACTTCTCCAGGGCGACGGCCATCACGCCCCGCCTTCGTGCCCGGCGACCACCGCGAGGATCTCCTCGTCACCGACGATGCCGAGCAGCTTGCCGTCCTCCACGACCTTGACCGGCCTGTCCGCCGCCAGCACCGCCCGGGTGGCCTCCTTCACCACGACGTCCGGGCCCAGTTCGGGACCGTCCAGGGCGTCGTCGGGTTCGGCCGGGCGCATGATCCACCGCAGGGTGAGCACGTCGCCGCGCGGCACGTCCTTGACGAACTCGCGCACGTAGTCGTCGGCCGGAGCGCCCACCAGCTCGTCGCCGGTGCCGCACTGGACCATCTTGCCGTCGCGCATGATCAGGATGCGGTCGCCCAGCTTGAGCGCCTCGGAGAGGTCGTGGGTGATGAACACCATGGTCTTGCCGACCTCGTGGTGCAGCCGGATGACCTCGTTCTGCATGTCGCGGCGGATCAGCGGGTCGAGCGCGGAGAAGGGCTCGTCGAAGAAGAGCACGTCCGGGTTGCCGGCCAGCGCCCGGGCGAGGCCGACGCGCTGCTGCATACCGCCCGAGAGCTGGTCGGGGTAGGAGTTCTCGTAGCCGGAGAGGCCGACCAGTTCGACGACCTCCAGGGCCCGCTTGTTGCGTTCGGCCCGGCTCATGCCGCGGATCTCCAGGCCGAAGGCCACGTTGTCGACGACCCGGCGGTGCGGCAGCAGTCCGAAGTGCTGGAAGACCATGGAGAACTTGCGGCGCCGCAGGTCGCGCAGGCGTCGGGGGTCCGCTTCGCGGATGTCCTCGCCCTCGAAGACGAGCTCGCCGGCGGTGGGTTCGATCAGCCGGGTCAGACATCGCACCAGCGTGGACTTGCCCGAGCCGGACAGGCCCATGACGACGAACACCTCGCCCTTGCGGACGTCGAAGTTCAGGTCGCGTACGGCGGCGGTGCAGCCGGTACGGTCCATGAGCTCGCGGCGGGTGAGGCCGCACAACTCCGCCGAGTCCGGTACCTGGTCGGCCTTGGGCCCGAACACCTTCCACAGCCGGCGCACGGATATGACCGGAGTACCGTCCGCGTCCTCGGGCGCGCCGCGCCGCTGCGGGACCTCGGTCTGTGCTGGGGTCATGATCGACCTCTCTTCGGCGTTCAGCCGCGGAACCAGTGCTGCGGCCGGGGTTGGATGTTCTGCCAGATGTGTTTGGGCTCTCGGTACTCGTCCAGGCCGGTCGGTCCCAGCTCCCGGCCCACACCCGAATGCCCGAAGCCACCCCATTCCGCCTGCGGCACGTAGGGGTGGTAGTCGTTGATCCACACCGTGCCGTGGCGCAGCCGCCGGGCCACCCGCTGGGCCCTGCCCGCGTCCTGCGTCCACACGGCCCCGGCCAGTCCGTACTCGGTGTCGTTGGCGATCCGCACGGCGTCGTCCTCGTCGGTGAAGCGCTCGACGGTGAGCACGGGCCCGAAGGACTCCTCGTGCACGACGCGCATGTCCTGCCGGCACTCGTCGAGGACGGTCGGCGGATAGTAGAAGCCGCCGGCGAGGGCCGGGTCGTCGGGCCGTTCACCGCCGCAGCGCAGCACGGCCCCCTCGGCGAGGCCAGCCGCGACGTACGCCTCGACCTTCTCCCGGTGCTGTGCGGAGATCAGCGCCCCGGTCTCGGCCTCGGGGTCGAAGGGCCCGCCGAGGCGGATCCGCCGGGCGCGGCGGACGACCTCGTCTACGAGCCGGTCGTGCAGCGAGTCCTCCACGATCAGCCGGGCGCCGGCCGAGCAGACCTGCCCGGAATGCAGGAAGACGGCCGTGAGAGCGAAGTCCACGGCCGTCTCGAAGTCGGCGTCGGCGAAGATCACGTTGGGGTTCTTGCCACCGAGTTCCAGCGCCACCTTCTTCACGGTCGCCGCGGCGGTGGCCATGATCCGTCTGCCGGTCTCCAGGCCGCCGGTGAAGGAGACCATGTCGACGGCGGGGTCCTCGGCGAGCGGGGCGCCGGCCTCGGGCCCGGTGCCCAGGACGAGGTTGGCGGCGCCGGCCGGGAGTCCGGCCTCGGCCAGCGCCCTCATCAGCAGGATCGAGGTGGAGGGGGTCAGCTCGCTGGGTTTGAGGACGATCGTGTTGCCGGCCAGGAGCGCCGGGGCGACCTTCCAACTCGCCTGCAACAGCGGGTAGTTCCAGGGGGTGATCAGCCCGCACACGCCGATCGGCTCGTAGACGACGCGGCTGACGGCGTCGTCGCGGCCGGTGTCGATCACACGGCCGGCGTCGGTGCCGCCGATCCCGCCGTAGTAGCGGAAGCAGGAGACGACGTCGGCGATGTCGTACTCGCTCTCCACCAGCCGTTTGCCGGTGTCCAGCGACTCCGCGCGGGCGAACTCCTTGGCGTCGCGTTCGAGGATGTCGGCGGTGCGCAGCAGCAGCGCGCCGCGCTCCCGCTCGGAGGTGCGCGGCCAGGGTCCCTCGTCGAAGGCGCGGCGGGCGGCGGCGATCGCCGCCTCGGTGTCGGGACGCGTCCCTTCCGAGACGGTCGCGGTGAGGGAGCCGTCGGCGGGGCAGCGGATCTCCCGGCGCCCACCGGCCGACGGGTCCCGCCATTCCCCAGCCACATACAGGTCTGCCACGCGCCAATGCCCTTCAGCCCGAACTGCGTTGCGCATCATGCATTCAATTGCTTGTGGTGGAACACCTTGACGAACATCGCAGACCTGCGTCAAGGGGTTGGCGGATGACGATTTCGCCATGCGGGTACTTGTGCGGCCACCCTTGACCGAAAGCGGCGTCGAGCCGACCATGTTGCGTATCGCTCACCATGTTGTGCAATACGCACTGACGGAGGTCGCTGTGTCCGCTGAGTACCCTGGTCCGCAGCCCGGTCGTGAGTACGTCCTCACCCTCTCCTGCCCCGACAGCGCCGGACTGGTCCACGCGGTGAGCGGCTTCCTCGTCAGGAACTCGGGCAACATCCTGGAAAGTCAGCAGTTCGACGATCGACTGCAGGGCCGTTTCTTCATGAGGGTTCACTTCGACGTTTCCGACCCGGAAGCGCAGGTGAAAACACTGCGTTACCGATTCGGCCCCGTCGCCGAGGCGTACGGCATCACCTGGACACTGAGCGAGGCGTCGACGCCGACCCGCACGCTGATCATGGTGTCCCGGTTCGGCCACTGCCTCAACGACCTGCTGTTCCGGCAGCGCACCGGCGCACTCAACATCGACATCCCGGCGATCGTCTCCAACCACCGGGACTTCGAGGGCCTGGCGCAGACGTACGGCATCCCGTTCCACCACATCCCCGTCACCAGGGACACCAAGGCCGAGGCCGAGGCACGCCTGCTGGAGCTGGTGAGGGACCTGGAGGTCGACCTGGTGGTGCTGGCCCGCTACATGCAGATCCTCTCCGACGACCTGTGCAAGCAGCTCGAAGGTCACGCCATCAACATCCACCATTCCTTCCTCCCCAGCTTCAAGGGCGCCCGCCCCTACGACCAGGCCTACGACCGTGGCGTGAAGCTCGTCGGCGCGACGGCGCACTATGTGACCCCGGACCTGGACGAGGGGCAGATCATCGAGCAGGACGTGGTCAGGGTGGACCACTCGCTCGGCCCCGGGGACCTGGTCACGGTCGGCCGGGACGTGGAGGCACAGGTGCTCGCGCACGCGGTGAAGTGGCACAGCGAGAGCCGCGTCATGGTGTACGGCAACCGCACGGTGGTCTTCCGCTGAGCGGTACGACACGAGGGGCGGGGCCGGACTTCCGGCCCCGCCCCTCGTCTGTTCTGTATACAAGCGCCGCACAGGTGACTCGGCCCGTCCGGCGCTCGAGGACGAGGCCCGTTCAGGGCCGAAGGGGGTCTGGGGGCACAGCCCCCGGCAAGGTCCGCTGAACCCACCTCAGCCGCCGAGCCGCTCCAGCACAGCGCGGCGCCAGCGTTCCGTCTCCGCGATCTGGTTGAACGTGAACAGGTGCAGCCCCGCGACGCCCGCCGACGGCGCGGTGAGCGCCTTCTCGGTACGCGCCAGCAGCCTGTCGGGTGAGTACCCGCCGGGTGCCGCGAACCGCAGGAACCACGAGGCGTGCCCGGTCAGGAAACGGGTCGACTCCCCCACGCCGATCTTCGCCGCCATGGACAGCAGCTTCGCCCGTTGTACGGGTCCCGCGACGCCCAGGTGGACGGGCAGGGTGATGTCCCGGCGCCGGATCCGGACGAGCCAGTCCCCCAGCACCCGTGGGTCGAAGCAGAGGTTGCTCACGAGGTAGGTGGCGTGCCGGCGCTTGTCCCACATGGCCTGCACGGTGATGTCGTCGTGGATGAGCGGATGACTCTCGGGATAGCCGGCGATGCCGACCCGGGCGAAGGGCCGGCCCAGCTCGCTCAGCCGGCGCAGCACCGGCAGCGACCCGTCGTAGACCCCGGCCGGCCGGTCGGCGTCGCCCGCCGGGACGAACACGTCGTCCACGCCCACCTCGCGCAGCCGATCGGCGACCTCCTTCAGGTGCGCCTCGTCGCGCAGCAGCCGCGCGGGCACGTGCGGGACGACGCGGTAACCGTGCACCGCGAGCCGGGTGGCGAGGTCGAGGGTCGGTTCCAGGCCCTTGACCGGCGACGCCGTCACGGTGACGACGACCTCGCGCGGGACATGGGCGAGGACCTTGTCCTCGGTCGCCTTCGCGGGCAGCACCTCGTAGCGGACGCTCTCCAGCAGCGCCCTCAGCCCTGGACCGGCCAACGTCTACCCGGCCTGCTGCTGAGCGTCGCGGTGACGGTAGTACACGGCCTTCGACGGCGGCTGCGGCTCCTTGCCGAGGATCAGGTCGGCGGCCTTCTCCGCGATCATCATCACCGGCGCGTAGATGTTGCCGTTGGTGACGTACGGCATCACCGAGGCGTCCACCACGCGCAGCCCCTCCACGCCGTGCACCCGCATGCTGGTGGGGTCGACGACGGACATCTCGTCGGTGCCCATCTTGCAGGTACAGGAGGGGTGCAGGGCGGTCTCGCCCTCCTTCGCCACCCAGGCGAGGATCTCCTCGTCCGTCGCCACCTTCCGGCCGGGGGAGATCTCCCCGTCGTTGTAGGGGGCGAGCGCGGGCTGGTCGAGGAGATTGCGGGCCACCCGGATCGCCTCGACCCACTCGCGTCGGTCCTGTTCGGTGGAGAGGTAGTTGAAGCGCAGGGCCGGGTGCTCGCGCGGATCCCTGCTCTTGATCTTCACCGAGCCGATGGCGTCGGAGTACATCGGGCCCACGTGCACCTGGTAGCCGTGGCCGCCTGCCGGTGAGGAGCCGTCGTAGCGGACCGCGATCGGCAGGAAGTGGAACATCAGGTTGGGGTAGTCCACGTCCTCGTTGCTGCGCGCGAAGCCGCCGGCCTCGAAGTGGTTGGTCGCGGCGGGCCCCTTGCGGAAGAGCCACTGGAGCCCGATGAAGGGGGCGCGCCACTTGGCCATGTACGGCTGCATGGAGACCGGTTGCCTACAGGCGTACTGGACGTAGACCTCCAGGTGGTCCTGCATGTTCTCGCCGACGCCCGGAAGGTCGTGGACGACGTCGATGCCGAGGGCGCTCAGCTCACGCGCGTTGCCGACGCCGGAGAGCTGGAGCAGCTGAGGGGAGTTGATCGCCCCGCCGCAGAGGATGACTTCGGCGGCCCGGACCCGCCGGGGTGCGCCCTTGCCGCGCCGGTACTCGACGCCGACGGCCCGCTTGCCCTCGAAGAGCACCCGCGTGACGAGGGCGCGGGTCCTGACCGTGAGGTTGGGCCGCTTCCTGACGGGCTTGAGGTACGCCTTCGAGGCCGACAGGCGGCGTCCGCGGTGGACGTTGCGGTCGAACTTGGCGAACCCCTCCTGCCGGAAGCCGTTGACGTCGTCGGTGGGTGCGTAGCCGGCTTCCCGGGTGGCCTGGAGGAAGGCGCCGAAGAGCGGGTTGGTCGCGGGACCGCGTTCGAGGACGAGGGGGCCGTCGTGGCCGCGGAACTCGTCGTCCGGGTCGGCGGCGAGACAGTTCTCCATGCGCCGGAAGTACGGCAGACAGTGCGCGTAGTCCCAGGTCTCCATGCCGGGGTCGGCCGCCCAGCGCTCGTAGTCCATCGGGTTGCCGCGCTGGAAGATCATGCCGTTGATGCTGCTGGAGCCGCCGAGCACCTTGCCGCGCGCGTGGTAGACGCGCCGGCCCCCCATGTGGGGCTCGGGCTCGCTCTCGTACTTCCAGTCGTAGAACCGGCTGCCGATCGGGTAGGTCAACGCCGCGGGCATATGGATGAAGACATCCCACGGGTAGTCGGAACGCCCGGCCTCCAGCACCAGCACCCGGTTCGCCGGGTCGGCGGAGAGTCTGTTCGCCAGTGCGCTGCCGGCCGATCCGCCGCCGACGATGACGAAGTCGTATTGCAGGGGAGCCATGGTGCCTCGTCTCGCTCGCGCCGTAGATACGCGAGGCATGCTAATAGAGGTAGCGTCATGCGCACCAGGTTGCGAACGACGCAACTTGCAAGGTCTTTGTTTCGGCTTCGTTGCTTGCGGTCGAGTTGTTTACTGCGCGTATAGTTGTGCTGTGAGCAACCACAGCCAAGACACCGAATCGACAAGTTCGCAGGCCGGCGGAGTGCAGTCGGTGGACCGCGCCATCAGCGTCCTCGAAATCCTCGCCCAGCGCGGCGAGGCGGGCGTCAGCGAGGTGGCCGCCGAGATCGACGTGCACAAGTCCACCGCGTTTCGGCTGCTCGGCGCCCTGGAGGCACGCGGCCTGGTGGAGCAGGCGGGCGAGCGCGGCAAATACCGTCTCGGCTTCGGCATCGTGCGCCTGGCCGGTGCGGTGACCGGCCGCATCGACATCACCCAGCAGGGCCGCCCGGTGTGCGAGCGTCTCGCCGAGGAGATCGGCGAGACGGTCAACATCGCCGTCATGCAGGAGCACTACGCGATCAACCTCTACGAGGTGCGCGGCCCCGGCGCGGTCACCGCGCACAACTGGGTCGGCGAGCTGACCCCGTTGCACGCCACCTCCAGCGGCAAGATCCTGCTGGCCCACCTCCCCGCCAAGGAGCGCGCCGCGCTGCTGGCCGAGGCCGGGATGAAGAAGGTCACCCCCCACACCATCACCGCGAAGACCAAGATCGAGAAGAACCTCGCCGAGGCCCGGGAGCGCGGCTACGCCTGGACCCTGGAGGAGCTGGAGATCGGCCTGCACGCCATGGCCGCGCCGGTCCGCAACCGCGACGGAGAGGTCATCGCGGCGCTCAGCGCCTCGGGTCCCGCGTACCGCTTCACCGAGGAGCGGCTGCACGAGCTCTCCCCGGTGCTCCTCAAGGGCGCCCAGGAGATCAGTCACCGGATGGGCTACCTGGGCTGACCGGCCCGACTACCGGGGGCTGCCGCCCAGGCGCTCGTTCACCCAGTCGTGGAACGCGCCGATGTGGTGCTCACTGGGCACCAGCACCCCGCCCTTGGCGTACATCCGGGAGCTCATCCCGGGCTGTGTGCGCTCGCACGCGTCGAAGTCCTGCCGGTTGACCCGGTCGAAGAGTTCCACGGACCGGCTGACGTCCTTGCCGCTCTCGACGACGTGCGGAAGGTAGAGCCAGTCGCACTCGACGATCGTGCGGTCGACGGCCACCGGGTACATCCGGTGGAAGATGACATGGTCGGGGACGAGGTTGACGAAGACCTGCGGCCTGACGGTGATCGCGTAGTAGCGGCGGTCCTGGTCGTCCGCCACCCCGGGGATGCGGTCCAGCCCCTCGGAACCGTCGACCGTGAAGCCCTGGACCTCCGCACCGAACTCCGCGCCGTGTCCGACGTAGTACTGCGCGGCGTATCCGTCGGCGAACTCGGGCAGTACCTCGGTGAGTTCGGGGTGGATCGTGGCGCAGTGGTAGCACTCCATGAAGTTCTCGATGATGAGCTTCCAGTTCGCCTTCACGTCGTAGACGATGCGCCGGCCGACCGAGAGGTGGTCGATGCCGTAGCGCTCGATCGACTCCACGTCACCGAGGCGCGCGACGACATCACCGATGACGGCCTCCTCGAAGGAGGGCGGGTCCTCGGCGAGGCACACCCAGACATAGCCGAGCCATTCGCGCACCGCCACGGCGACCAGACCGTACTCGGTGCGCCCGACGTCGGGCATCTTGGTGAGGTTGGGCGCCGCGACGAGCTTGCCGTTCAGGTCGTACGTCCAGGCGTGGTACGGGCACTGGAAGGCGCGCTTGACCTCGCCCCTCTCCTCGGTGCAGAGCTTGGCGCCGCGATGCCGGCACACGTTGAAGTAGGCACGAACGGCGTTGTCACGCGCGCGGGTGACGAGGATGCTCTCGCGGCCCACGTCGACGGTGCGGAAGGCACCGGGCTTCGCCAGCTCCGAGGCGCGCGCGACGCAGAACCACATGGTCTCGAATATGCGCTCCTGCTCCTGGGCGAAGATCGCCGGATCCGTGTAGGAGGAGCCGGGGAGGGTGGCGATCAGGCTGTCCGGCAGACTGGTCGAGGTCACAGGGCACTCCTCGGGAAACGTCATGGAGGGGACATTCACGCGCCGGGAAGAGCGACTCCGGACGGCGTTGTGCATGAAGCAACGCTGCGTGCCATATGCAACCGCAGCTTGGGGATGCCACAGGGGCGGTGTCAAGACGTCGGGGCGGCGAGCTGCTTGCGCCAGCGCGTGAACAGCCGCGGCTGGTTCATGCCGAGCACCGCGACCGGATCTCCGGCACGCCGGTAGACGGCCAGCACGTTGCGGTCGTCCGCGGCGCCTTCCTCGACGGTCACGCTGTCGGCGCCGGCCGCGTGACCGGCGAACTGGATCCTGACGCCGTACTGGTCGGACCAGAAGTACGGCGGCCGGGGCACACCCGGCGCCACCGCGCCCCCCGCCAGCAGCGTGGCGACGGCCGCTTCGGGGCGCTCCCGCGCGCCGGTCCAGTGCTCGACTCGGCGGTGGGCGCCGGCGCGGGGGTCGTACCAGTTGGCACAGTCGCCGACCGCGACCACCCCGGCAAGGGCGGTGCGGCCGTCGGCGCCGCACTTGACGCCGTTGTCGAGCTCGACACCGGATCCCGCGAGCCACTCCACACCCGGGCAGGCACCCACGCCGACGAGGACGATGTCGGCCGGGACGCTGCGGCCGTCCTCGAGCAGAACGGCGTCCACACGCCGCTCCCCGCTCAGCCCCTTGACACCCACACCGCACAGCAGTCGTACGCCGTGATCCGCGTGCAGGCCGGAGACGATGGCGCCCATGGCCGCACCGAGCGGCCCGGCGAGTGGCGTCGGAGCCACCTCCACGACCGTGACGTCGAGCCCCAGGGCGTAGGCGGTGGAGGCCACCTCGGCGCCGATGAATCCGCCGCCGATCACCACCAGCCGCCCGCCCCGGGCCAGTTCGTCGCGCAGGGCGCGGGCGTCGTCCAGGGTCCGCAGGACGTGCACGCCGGCCAGGCCGTCGGAGCCGGGGAGCCTGCGCGCGGCGGCGCCGGTGGCGATGACGAGGCCGTCGACGCGGACCTCCCGCCCGTCGGCCAGCCGCACGGCACGGTCGGCACGGTCCAGGCCGGTGGCGCGGGTGCCGAGCAGCCACTCCGCGCAGAGGTCCTCGTCCTGCGCCTCCAGCGCCAGGTCGGCCTCGCCGAGGGTGCCGGCCAGGAACTCCTTGGACAGCGGCGGCCGGTCGTACGGGCGATGGAGCTCGTCACCGATGACTACGAGTCGTCCGTCGTAGCCCTGCTTCCGCAGCGAGCGCGCCGCCGACAGTCCGGCGAGCGAGGCGCCCACCACGGCCACGGTCCTCACGCGGTACCCCCGGCGAGCCGGGACGCGACACAGGGCGGCAGGTTGGGGGCGTCCGTCGACACCCGGACGTGGATCACGCCGTCCTCGACGACGACCTCGTGCGTGCGCACCGGGAGCTTGGCCGGCGGGGCGTCGACGGCGCCGGTACGCAGGTCGAACTTCGAGGCATGCAGGGGGCATTCCACCTCGCAGCCCTCCAGCCAGCCGTCGGCGAGCGACGCGTCCTGGTGGGTGCAGGTGTCGTCGATGGCGAAGAGCTCGCCGTCGTCGGTATGGAACACCGAGACCGGCGGATCGATGTCGAGCCGGAAGGCCTCGCCTCGCGGGAGATCCGCGAGACGGCACGCGGGAATCTTCATGACACCTCGGTGCGTATAACGAAACGGATTGCGGTAAGCGCAACATCAGTCTGAAGTCGGCCCGAATCCTTGTCAAGGCATTCACGAGCCGTACAACTCGGCACCTGGCGTTGCCTCTGACGCAATGCGGTGCGCGATAGGCAACGCGGCGAGCGGTCGCCCCCACCCGCGCCGGGGACACGAAGGCGGCCCGCCTCCTCGCCCCGGGCCGGGCGAGGAAACGGGCGCGTCGCCCTCTGTCTGCCGGGGGTTCAGAAGCCCCGGTCGAGCCACTCCTGAAGGTGCGGAGCCTCGGCGGCGACCGTGGTCGTCTCCCCGTGCCCGGTGTACACGACGGTGTCCTGGGGCAGCGTGAGCAGCCGGTCCCGGATCGAGTCGACGATGGTGGGGAAGTCGCTGTACGACCTTCCCGTCGCCCCCGGCCCGCCGGCGAAGAGGGTGTCGCCGCCGAAGAGCGCCGTCAGCGCCGGCGCGTGGAGGCAGACCGCGCCTGGCGCGTGGCCGGGGGTCTGCAGCACGGCCAGGGAGACGCCGGCCACCTCGAGGACCTGCCCTTCGGCCAGTTCGCCGTCGGGCGCGCGGTCGGGGTGGGTCTGCTTCCACAGCGGCAGGTCGTCGGGATGGAGCAGGACCGGGGCGCCGGTGCGCGCGGCGAGGGCGGGCGCGGCGTCGATGTGGTCGTTGTGGGCATGGGTGCACACGATGGCCCGCAGGGTGCGTCCGCCCAGCGCCTCGGCGATGGCCCCGGCGTCGTGCGCGGCGTCGACGACGATCGCCTCTTCGTCGTCCCCGATGATCCACACGTTGTTCTCGACATCCCAGGTGCCGCCGTCCAGCGAGAACGTGCCGGAGGTGACCAGGCGTTCGATGCGCGCGCCGGCCATCACAGGAGCACCACCGAGCGCAGTACCTCGCCACCGTGCATACGGTCGAAGGCCTTCTCGACCTCGTCCAGCCCGATGGTCTCCGTCACGAAGGCGTCCAAATCGAGCCGCCCCTGCAGATAGAGGTCGATGAGCACGGGGAAGTCGCGGCAGGGCAGGCAGTCTCCGTACCAGGACGACTTCAGCGTGCCGCCGCGCCCGAAGACGTCGAGCAGCGGCAGTTCGAGCTTCATCTCCGGGGTCGGCACGCCGACCAGGACGACCGTGCCGGCGAGGTCGCGGGCGTAGAAGGCCTGCCGGTACGTCTCCGGGCGGCCCACCGCCTCGATGACCACGTCGGCGCCGAAACCGCCGGTCAGCTCGCGGATCGCCTCGACCGGGTCGGACTCCCCGGAGTTGACGGCGTGGGTCGCGCCCAGCCTCCTGGCCGTGGCCAGCTTCCGGTCGTCGATGTCCACCGCGATGATCGTCGCGGCGCCCGCGAGCCGCGACCCGACGACCGCCGCGTCCCCGACGCCACCACACCCGATGACGGCCACGCTGTCACCGCGTCCGACGTTCCCGGTGTTGATGGCGGCGCCGATGCCGGCCATCACCCCGCAGCCGAGCAGCCCCGCGGCGGCCGCCGACGCGGCCCGGTCGACCTTGGTGCACTGTCCGGCCGCCACCAGCGTCTTCTCCGCGAACGCGCCGATACCGAGCGCCGGGGACAGCTCCTGCCCGGTCGAGGCGAGGGTCATCTTCCGCTCGGCGTTGTGGGTGGCGAAGCAGTACCAGGGCCGTCCGCGCCGGCAGGCGCGGCACCGGCCGCACACCGCACGCCAGTTGAGGATGACGAAGTCGCCGGGCGCCACGTCGGTGACACCCTCCCCCACCGACTCCACCACACCTGCGGCCTCGTGCCCCAGCAGGAAGGGGAAGTCGTCGTTGATGCCGCCCTCGCGGTAGTGCAGATCGGTGTGACAGACCCCGCAGGCTTCGATCTTCACCAGCGCCTCGCCCGGCCCGGGATCCGGCACGATGATCGTCTCCAGGCTGACGGGGGCGCCCTTGCCCCGCGCGACGACAGCACGGACCTGGTGCGTCATGGCCACTCCTCGGCTGGTACGAGACCTCGACTGATGTTGCTCATTACGACACGCATCTCGCGTGCCGCAACGAGCATGGTTGAGCGCCCAGCGGAGGTCAAGGCCCCTGCGGCCGGACAGCGCTCGCACGACGAGCAGGTATCCAGGCCGGGTCCCCCTGGTCGACGAAGGGCCGCACCGGGGGCCGGTCCGGCACAGGAAGATCAGAGCTCTGCTTGATTTGCGAAACCCGGGAAACTGTCGGCAATACCTTTCCCTCGGAAGTCCGAGCGAGGCGCTGACCCACGGCTGCACCGCGGCCTTCGCCATCACCGCGGTCATGTTCCTCGCCGCGCCGGCCGTCACCGCGGCCGCCGTCAACGCGAAGAGGCAACAGCACGTGGCGGGGGCACCCGCCGTCCACCTGGGCCGACTTCAGCCCCGCGCCCCGGCGGTGGCCGGCCGGCCACCGCCGGACCGGCGGGCCACCTCGGACCGGCCGACCGCCTCGGCGCAGCGGCCGTCCCGCAGGGCACGGGACGTGGGCTATTCGGACGGTTCCTCCAGGAACTCAGCGATCCCCGACAGCAACGGGACGTGGTCCGGTGAGCCCGTCGGCCATGGCAGGAGAAAGGTCCACAACTGCGTCACGCGGTCCGCCGAGAGCCAGTCGCGGTCGGTCGCGCCCAACGCCTCGAACCCCGCCGTCGCCGCCACGATCACGGTTGTCGCGGCGTCGACCGAGACGTCCGGGGCGAGCTCCCCCTCCTGTTGCGCCTGGACGATGAGGTCGTGCACCCACGCCCGCCACCATTGCAGTATCTGCGTCCCGTTCTTGCGGGACGGATCACCGCTGAGCCGGAACCCCGCCCTGATCACGGGATCGGTGACCACTGCCAGGAGCAGGCTGCACGCGGTGTGGACCAGGGACTGCAACGGCGTGTCCGTCGTGCTGCGACATCGCTCAGCCAGTTCCGCCACGGAGTCCGCCGCCGCCCTCTCCACCTCCCCGGCGAGAGCGCTCTTGCTCGCGAAGTGGAAATGCAGGGCGCCGGTAGTGACGCCGGCCCGCTCACTGATGACGGGAAGGGAAGCCCGCGCGTACCCCTCGGCGGCGAACAACTCGGCAGCCGCTCGGACAAGAGACCGGCGTGTGCGCACCGCTCGCGTCTGCGTGCCCATCAGGCATCCCTCCCTCACCCCGTACAGGACGACGCGGGACCGGGCCCGCCGACCCGGAACACGGAGAGCATTCCACTCTGCGATCATAAATAAACCGCGCGTTTGGTACTTTAATCGTGGGCGATGTGTTCCCGATCGCCACCGGGGAGGCAGAGCAGGCGCGAGACGGGCGGGGTGAGTCGAGGCGTCAGGCGATGCCGCCGTTCACGAAGAGGACCTGCCCGTTGACCCAGCGCCCCGGGCCCGCCAGGAAGGCCACCGTCTCGGCGATGTCGTCGGGTGTCCCGAGACGCTCCAGCGGGGGCTGCGCGGCGAGGCGGTCGATCGCCTCCTGATCCTTGCCCTCGAGGAAGAGCGGGGTCGCGGTCGGGCCGGGCGCGACGGCGTTGACGGTGACGTCCCGACCGCGCATCTCACGGGCCAGCACCAGCGTCATCGCCTCGACGGCCCCCTTGCTCGCCGCGTAGGGCGCGTACCCGGGGAACGCCAGCCGGGTCACCGAGGTGGAGAAGGTGACCACCGCCCCGCCCTCGCGGACACGGCGCGCCGCCTCCCGGGCCACGACGAAGGCGCCCCGGACGTTGGTCCGCATCAGCCGGTCGAAGGCGTCGAGATCGAATGCGGCGATCGGCGCCAGGGTCATCACACCGGCGGTGTGGACCACGACGTCGATCCCGCCGAACGCCTCTTCCACCGCCGAGAAGGCGTCGGCCATGGCGCCCTCGTCGGCCACGTCCCCGGTGACCGCGATCGCCCGGCCGCCGGCCGCCTCGACGGCGGCGACGGTCTCCTGTGCCGCCACCTTGTTGCCGGCGTAGTGCACACCGACGGCCATCCCCTCGGCCGCGAGCCGCCGGGCCACGGCCCGGCCGATCCCTCCGGAAGCGCCGGTGACGAGTGCGACGCGCGTGGTCTCGGACATGATGTTGCCTCCAGTCGTTTATGAACGCCGAGTCCATATAACCACGTTGTGAACGCGGCGTCCATATGTCAGGCTGTGGGCCTGTCGGACGATGCCTGGAGGTCGGCGCAGTGCAGGAACGGTCGGAACCCGAAGCCGCCCCCAAGCCACGACGCGGTCGGGGCCGGCGGCCTGCCGCCGAGGTGCGGGCGGACGTGCTCGACGCGGCCGGCGCCCTGCTCCTCGCCGGGGGCATGGGCACGTTCACCATCGAGGCGGTCGCCGAGCAAGCCGGGGTCAGCAAGACGACGATCTACAAATGGTGGCCGTCCAAGGGCGCGCTCGCCCTCGACGGCTACTTCCACGCCGTGGAGTCCGTGCTGGCCTTCCCCGAGAGCGACGACGTCTGGGCCGACCTCACGGCGCAGCTCCACGCGTTCGTGCGGATACTCACCGAGACGCCCGCCGGGCGCGTGATCGCCGAGCTCATCGGCCAGGCACAGACCGATCCCGAGCTGTCCGCCGCCCTGCTGGAACGCTACTCGGGCCCGCGGCGGGAGCTGGCGGTCCGACGGATGCGGCGGGCACAGGCAGAAGGCCAGCTGCGCCCCGACGTCGATCCCGAGGTCCTCGTGGACCAACTGTGGGGCGCGTGCTACCACCGCCTGCTGATGCCCAGCCTGCCCGTCACCGAGGAGTTCGCGACCAGCCTGATCGCCAACCTGCTGCACGGCGTCCGCGCCTGACGAGGCAGGGACGACACGGGCGCGGCTCCCTCCCCCGGACGCGGTCCCGCCTCCTCTTCCGGCAACGGGTTCGCTCCCGGCTCTGGCCCCGGTGACCTACTGGACGGTATACAAGCCCAGTCGAACGGTACGCCGACCGTACGGGACGGCGTCGTCGACGGGGCGTGGGCTTCAAGGGGGAGGAACTCGATGCAGCGCGACGTTCGCACGGGAGGACCGGCCGGTCACCGCCGAAAGGCAGTCACCTTCCTGGCCGCACTGGGCAGTTGTGCTCTGGTCGCCGCTTCCGCGGCGCCGGCCGCGGCGCACGGCGGGGGCGGCGGCGGGGGCAACCGGTATGTGGCGCTCGGCGACTCCTACACCTCCGGCCCCCTCATCCCCCGGCAGGTGGACGCCAACTGCGCCCGCTCCGACCACAATTACCCGTCGATCGTGGCCGCGCGGCTTCGTGACGCCACGTTCAAGGACGTCAGTTGCAGCGGGGCGACCACCGAGCAGATGTGGAAGGCACAGGGGACCAACGGCCCGCAACTCGACGCGGTGAGCCGCAACAGCGACCTCGTGACCGTCCAGATCGGCGGCAACGACGTGGGCTTCGGCTCCATCATCGGAACCTGTGCCCAGTTGTCCGCGCAGGACCCGACCGGCAACCCGTGCCAGCGCCACTACGGCGCCTCGGGCGTCGACCAGCTCACCGTGGCGATAGCCAGAACCGGCCCCAAGGTCGCCCGGGTGCTCCAGGCCGTGCACGACCGGGCCCCGCACGCCCGGATCCTCGTCGTCGGGTACCCGGACCTGCTGCCCGACGACGGCAGCGGCTGTGCGCCCTCGGTGCCGTTCGCCACGCAGGACTTCCCCTATCTGCGGGACACCGGCAAGCGGCTCAACCTGATGCTCCGTCTGGTGGCTCGCTGGAACCACGCCGAGTACGTCGACACCTACGGCCCGACCATCGGCCACGACATGTGCAAGCCCCCGGCAAAGCGGTGGATCGAGCCGTTGCAGCCCACGTCCCCCGCGGCTCCCGCGCACCCCAACGCCAAGGGTGAGGCAGCCATGGCGGGAGCCGTGTGGCAGCGCCTGACGCACGGCCGGGGCGGTCACTGACCGGGGGACGACGGCTGTCCGGCGGCGGATGGCCGCCGCCGTCCGGCTTCGCTTCGGTCCGCTCAGCCGGGGCCACATCGCGGTCCCGGCTCGCGCGGCCGGCTCACACGTCGGAGTCGATGCCGGTGACCACCGCCGGTCCGAGCGGCGCGCTGGAGTCGTCGAGCCCCACGGCGTGCAGGGCGGAGTCCGCGAGCCTGCGGGCGTCCTCCTCCGCGTGCGGACCGCTGTCCGCCTCGACGGCGAGCCGGATGGTGAACGTGTCGTCCTCGTTCACGGTGAGCGGGTCGAGGTCCTGCGCGTTGCCCATGCGCGTGTGATGCGGATCGGCCGGGCGCAGGGCCTGACTCAGCCGCGTTCGCGTCTCGTCCTCGACCCCGGCGGTGAAGGTGCCGGGCACGGTGATCACGTACGTCGTCATGGGGATTCTGTTCCCTTCCTCGGGTCCTCGGGGCCTCGGGTCCTTGAGGTCCTCAGGTTTCCTCCCGCATACCCCGGAGCGGGGCGATCGATCTCCGCTCTCCCCCGTAAGGCCGCCGTCGGCGCGTCCGAGCGACCCGACCCGCCGAGGTTGTCGGGCTGGCGCCCAGGTGTTGGACAGACTCCGCCTAGGATGATCGCGATGAGGAGTCGCGAGCAGCAGCACCAGGCGCGACCGCCCGTGTGGCGGTGGCGGGCGCTGCTCGTGCTCGGACTGCTCGCCGGGCTGCTGGGCATGCACGCCCTGTCCCCCGGCGGCACCGTCCACCCACACGCCGTGCCCCGGCACATGGCGGCCGTCTCGGTCAGCGCCGTCTCGGTCAGCGCCGTCTCGGTCAGCGCTCATGAGCACTGCGCGGGGGACGGTGGGGACTGCGGTGGAGGCCACCTCCATCACGCCGACCCGACCTGCCTGGCTGCCGCGGTGAGCGGTGCGCCCGCTCTGCCCGCGCTCGTTCCCGACCCGGTGACCGTCCCCGTGAGCGCCGACGCCGTCCGCTCGTACGCGGCCGAGGCCCCGGACAGCGCACGCGCGCCACCCTCCCTGGCCGAACTCCAACTCCTGCGGATCTAGACACCGCGCGGCGCCGCGTCACCACTACGACGACGCGGTGCGCCCCGACAGGTCCAGATCCCTTTTCCCACAGCACAGCAGGAGTTCCAGCATGCGCAACACCCGTACCCTGACCCGGCGCGCCGCTCTCACGGCCGCCACCGTCACAGTCGCGCTCGTCCTCGCCGCATGCGGCAACGACAGCGGCAGCGGACACCCGGGCGGTCACGGCTCCGCGTCATCCGCGTCGTCGTCGACGGGCGCCGACGCCGCGGCCGCAGCGCACAACACCCAGGACGTGTCCTTCGCGCAGGGCATGGTCCCCCACCACCAGCAGGCCCTCGAGATGGCCGAACTCGCCGCCGACCGGGCCTCTTCCGCCGGGGTCAAGGGCCTCGCCTCGCGCATCGAGAAGGCGCAGGGCCCGGAGATCAGGACCCTCGGCGGCTGGCTGACGTCCTGGGGCGAGGACGTGCCGACGTCGTCCGACAGCACGACGGAGTCCATGCCCGGCATGGACCACTCGGCCGGGTCCGCGATGCCCGGCATGATGGACGGATCGGACATGGACGACCTGGACAAGGCGTCCGGCACGGACTTCGACACCATGTTCCTGACCATGATGATCGACCACCACGAGGGCGCCGTGGCCATGGCCACCACCGAGAAGGGCAAGGGGCTGTACGGCCCCGCCACGGCCATGGCCGACTCGATCATCTCCACGCAGACGGAAGAGATCGCCGAGATGAAGAAGCTCCTCGGCAAGAGCTGACGAACGGGCGGAGGGGGCCGGATCACACACCGGCCCCCTCCGCCCCCGTCGCCCGAGTTGCGGGCCGGGCCGGTCGCGGATCGCGTTGGCCGCCGATCTCGACAGCGCACCGACGCGCACCTTCTGACCAGCCTCGGATGTGCTCCCGTTACCCCGGCAGGTCCGGCAGGTCCGGCAGGTCCGGCAGGTCCGGCAGGTCCGGCAGGTCCGGCAGGTCCGGCAGGTCCGGCAGGTCCGGCTGCCGCCGGTCGCGCCGGGAAACCGTCCGGTGACGTGCCGCCGGCCGTCCGCGGAGCGATCCGCGAACGGCCGGAGCGGCCTGGAGAGCCTGCCGTCAGCGCGCGGCGAGGAGTTCGAGGGTGTCGATCACACGGTGGGAGAAGCCCCACTCGTTGTCGTACCAGGCGACCACCTTGACGTGGCGGCCTTCGACACGGGTGAGGGCCGAGTCGAAGATCGACGAGGCCGGGTTGCCGACGATGTCGGACGACACGAGCGCGTCCTGCGAGTACTCGAGGACGCCGGCGAGCGGGCCCTCGGCCGCGGTGCGGTACGCCGCCAGCACGTCCTCGCGCGTCACGTCGCGGGCGACGGTCGTGTTGAGCTCGACGATCGAACCCACCGGGATGGGCACCCGGATCGAGTCCCCCGACAGCTTTCCGTCGAGGTTCGGCAGCACGAGGCCGATCGCCTTGGCGGCGCCCGTCGTGGTGGGCACGATGTTGACGCCGGCGGCGCGGGCGCGGCGCGGGTCGCGGTGCGGACCGTCCTGGAGGTTCTGCTCCTGCGTGTAGGCGTGCACCGTCGTCATGAAGCCGTGCTCGATGCCGGCGAGGTCGTCGAGTACGGCGGCCAGCGGGGCGAGCGCATTGGTGGTGCAGGAGGCGTTCGAGACGATCGTGTGCAGCTCGGGGTCGTAGGCGTCTGTGTTGACGCCGTACGCGAGCGTGACGTCCGCGCCGTCCGAGGGTGCGCTGACCAGGACCTTCTTCGCGCCCGCGTCGAGGTGGGCGCGGGCGTCCTTGGCGGAGGTGAACCGGCCGGTCGCCTCCAGGACGATGTCGACGCCGAGCTCGGCCCAGGGCAGTCGCGCCGGCTCGCGCTCGGCGAGCACCTTGATGCGGCGGCCGTCGACGACGAGGACGTCGCCGTCGACGTCGACCGGGCGGCCGAGCCGGCCGGCCGTCGAGTCGAAGGCGAGCAGTCGCGCGAGCGCGGCGGGTTCCGTGAGGTCGTTGACGGCGACGATCTCGAGGTCGCTGTCGCGCTGGAGGAGCGCGCGCAGCACGTTGCGTCCGATGCGGCCGAATCCGTTGACGGCGATGCGAGTCATGAATGGTGTCCCTTCGGTTCGCCACCAGCCTCGCGTGTGGCGGCCGTCGGTGACCTGGGCGTGGGCGCCATGGTTCGAAAGGATCTCGCCACCCGGCGTCCCCGGCCTGTCCGGCCGTGCCCCGCCTGTCCGGCGGACCGGCTACTCGCCCTTGGCGAAGGTGCGCCGGTATTCGCTCGGTGTGGTGCCGAGGATCTGCTGGAAGTGCGTCCGCAGGTTCGCCCCCGTACCGAGTCCGACGTCGCCGGCGATCTGCTCGACGCCGCGCTCGGAGCGTTCGAGCAGCTCACGGGCCATGTCGATACGGGCGCGCATGACCCACTGCATGGGCGTGTAACCGGTGTCCTCGACGAAGCGCCGCGAGAAGGTGCGTTCCGAGACGGCGGCGTGCCTGGCCATCGTCTCGAGGGTGAGGGGCTCGTCCAGTCGGTGCAGCGCCCACTCGCGGGTGGCGGCGAACCGCTCGCCCAGCGGTTCCGGCACGCTGCGCGGCACGTACTGTGCCTGACCGCCGCTGCGGTAGGGCGCGGCGACCAGGCGCCGGGCCGCGTGGTTCGAGGCGGCCACCCCGAGGTCGCGGCGCAGGATGTGCAGGCACAGGTCGATCCCGGAGGCGGCGCCGGCCGATGTCAGCACGCTGCCCTCGTCGACGAACAGGACGTTCTCGTCGACCTGGACGAGCGGATGCTTCGCCGCGAGCGCCCGGGTGTAGTGCCAGTGGGTCGTGGCGCGTCTGCCGTCGAGCAGCCCCGTGGCGGCGAGCGCGAATGCCCCCGTCGAGATGGCGGCCAGCCGGGTGCCCCGCGCGTGGGCGGCCAGCAGCGCGCGCAGGACGGCTCGGGGCGGGTCGTCGAGGTCCGGAAACCGGTAGCCGGGAAGGAAGACGACGTCGGCCCATTCGAGCGCGTCCAGGCCGTGGGCCACGTGGTACGACAGCCCGTCCCCGCCGGTCACCAGCCCGGGCGCCGCGCCGCACACCCGCACCTCGTACGGCATGCTCGCGCGGGTGGTGAACACCTGTGCGGGAATGCCGACGTCGAGCGGCTTGGCCCCCTCGAGCACAAGGACGGCGACACGCTGCAGGCGGGAGGAGGACGACACCCGGAACAGGGTACGGGGGTACGGGCCGCGCTACCGGAGGCACCGCCCGCGCCCCCGGCGCCGGGTGGTGGGGAGGATCCCCGACACCCGGCGCCGGGTGGTGGGGTGGATCCTCGACGCGGCGCCGTCCTGCGCCGCCCCGCGTCTGAGGGCCTACGTCTTCCACGGCACCGGCACCGCGGCGGCGATCCGCTCAGGGCTCCGTCCGCGATCCGCCGGAGAGAGCCTAGACGTGCGCCCCGGGCACGTGCCGCGGCTCGGCGATCAGCCCGTAGACGACCAGCGCGGACACGACCATGGTGGCCAGCGACCAGAACGGGTACACCGGCAGGAAGATCATCTGCCCGACCAGGCAGAACACCGCCAGACAGAGGCCCGTCAGCCGTGCCGCCCTGGAGCCCACGAGCACGCCGATACCCGCCAGGGCCATCACGATGCCGATGACGACCCAGATCCAGCCCCAGGCCGTGTAGTTGAAGATGAGCAGCCGGTTGCCCTGGGAGTAGACCTTCGAGTAGTAGCCGTGATTGAAGATCGCCACGAATCCGTTGAGCAGGTTGAACAGAGCGCTGACCAGCAGCAGGATCCCGGCGAAGGCCACCCAGTGCGAGCGCTCCATCGGGGGTGTGGCGTCGTCTGCGAGAGAGGCTTGTCGCTGCATGGGATTCATCAGACGCAGCACCACGGCAGGCCGCAATCGGTGGTGGCCCGTTGGGGTTGCGCGGCCGCCGGTGTCCTCGGGCGCCCGGCTCGTGCGCGCCGGCGACCGGCCGTCGGCCGACGGGCCTTGCCGGCGGCGGCTCCGACAGGCGCCCCCGCATGGCCTGCCGGATAGTGGACGGCGACGGCACCCCTGGGATTGGACGCTCATGGACCGCTATCCCCCCATCGCCGACCATGGTCTGGTCGGCGACCTGCAGACCGCCGCCCTGGTGTCCTCCCAAGGCGTGGTGAACTGGTTCTGCTCGCCGAGGTTCGACTCGCCCAGTGTCTTCGCCTCACTGCTCGACCACGACCGTGGCGGCTACTTCCGGGTGGCACCGGAGCATGCCGACATGACGAGCAAGCAGCTCTACTACCCGGACACCGGCGTGCTGGTCACGAGGTTCATGTCACCGGAGGGCGTCGGCGAGGTCATCGACTGGATGCCGGCGAACACCAGCCGGGTCCCCACCGACCGCCACTGCCTGATGCGGGTGATTCGCGTGGTGCGCGGCACCGTGCGGTTCGTGCTGGAGTGCAGGCCGCGTTTCGACTACGGCCGGGCCGGGCACGAGCTCGATCTGCGGCCCCAGGAGGCGGTGTTCCGGGGCCCCGGGATCGCCGGTCATCTGCAGGCCAGCTTCCCGCTCGCGCGGGACGGGCAGGACGTGCGGGGTGCGGTCACGCTCGGCAGCGGCGAGTCGGCCGTCGCCGTCTTCACCACGTGCGCGGTCGACGGTGAGGCACCGCCGCCGCCCACGGTGGAGGGCGTGACGTCCGGTTTGTGGCGCGAGGTGGACTTCTGGCAGAAGTGGCTGCGCACCTCGCACTACCGGGGGCGTTGGGGCGAGATGGTGAACCGCTCGGCCATCACGATCAAACTCCTCACCTACCACCCGACCGGTGCGCCGGTCGCCGCCGCCACCATGGGCCTGCCGGAACAGGTCGGCGGTGAGCGCAACTGGGACTACCGGTACTCGTGGGTGCGGGACGGATCGCTCTCGGTACGGGCCCTGCTCGACCTCGGGTTCACCGAGGAGGCGTCGGCGTTCACCAGGTGGCTGGGCGACCGGATGCACGACCGGGCGGAACTGCCCGGCGAACGTCTGCAGATCATGTACCGGGTGGACGGGGACCCGCACCTGACCGAGGAGACCCTCGACCACTGGGAGGGCTACCGGGGGTCGAGGCCGGTCCGGGCCGGCAACGCGGCCGCCGACCAGTTGCAGCTCGACATCTACGGCGAGTCCCTCTACGCGATGGCCGAGGGCATGGACATCGGCGTGGAACTGGGCTACCACGGCTGGAAGGGGCTGGCCCGGACCCTGGACTGGCTGTGCGACAACTGGGACCGCCCCGACGAGGGCGTCTGGGAGACGCGCGGGGGCCGTAACGACTTCACGTTCAGCCGGGTGATGTGCTGGGTCGCCTTCGACCGGGGCATGCGCATGGCGACCGAGCTGAGCCGCCCCGCCGACATCCCGCGCTGGCGCAACGCCCGCGACAGCATCCTCGACCAGGTGATGGACAAGGGCTGGAGCCGGGCCGAGCAGGCCCTGGTGCAGCATTACGGCGGGGACGTCCTCGACGCCTCCCTCCTGCTGATCCCGCGCGTGGGTTTCCTCGCCGCGAAGAGCCCCGGCTGGCTCTCCACCCTGGATGCGATGGAGCGCAAGCTGGTATCGGACAGCCTCGTGTACCGGTACGACCCGGCGGCGTCCCCTGACGGCCTGCGCGGCTCGGAGGGCACCTTCAGCCTGTGCACCTACCTCTACGTCGACGCCATGGCCCGGGCCGGGCGCGTCCGGCCGGCGCGCTACACCTTCGAGAAGATGCATACCTACGCCAACCATGTCGGCCTGTTCGCCGAGGAGATCGGCCCGAGTGGCGAGCAACTCGGCAACTTCCCGCAGGCGTTCACCCATCTGTCCCTCATCATGGCGGCATCGACGCTGGACGAGGCCATCGACCGGCAGCGGCAGCTCGGCTGAGCCGGAGCCGGCGGGTTCGCGCCGGCGGACTTCGAGCCCCACGGTCCGCGATGACCGTGCCGGCCCGCACGCCCGCCGGGAGGGAGCGGACGGCGCCCGGTCTGGGAGAGGTGCTACGGACCGGGCTCGTCGGGCGGCGAAGCACCGGGGGCTGCCTCCCGTGTGCGCCGTCCCCCGATGCCCTGGGAGTCGGCCGTCCGTGCCTCGGCGCGGCGCAGATCGTCTCCGAACTCCCTTGCGACAGCCTCGTCGAGGAGGCGGAGTTCGGCGTGCAGCGCGGGCCCGCACTCGTCCGGCAGGCTCGTGAGGAGACCTTCGAGCAGGGACCGGAGCCGTCGGCAGACCTGGACGGAGGTCGCGCCGTAGTCGCGGATCTCGGTGACCGCGAGCTCCAGGTAGTCCTCCCAGGGCCGGCCGGACAGCACGAGGCGCAGCCTGCCACGGCCGTCGGCGAGCTGGTAGCGGCTGCGGGGGCCGGCGCGGCCTACGGTGTGCAGGAACGCCTCGATGTGGTTCAGCACCTGGACGGCGGTGGTGGGGTCGTTGACGGCGGGTGAGAGGGCGCGGATGGCGATGTCGACCAGGATGCGCAGGGCGAAGGCCGGGTCCTGCTCGATCGTCCGCTCCGCCCCGAGGGCGAGCAGGTCCGTCACCCGGTGCGGGTCGGGCGGGGACGCGGCGCCGTGGACCTCGACGACGGTGCCGCCGGGCGGCACGAAGTCGCCGACGGAGGCGACCAGCACGAACACGCAGTCGTGCCGGGCCGCGAGCGAGACCAGGCCGGGTGCGTTCAACGCCTGTACGACACCGCCGCGTTCGGACTGGATACGGGTCACCGAGCCGGTCGTCGGCGGCGCCTTGTCGGGCGCGGCGGTGCTCCGCAGGTGTGCCGCCGCGCGATGGACGACCTGTTCGCCCGAGCGTCCCACGATGTCCGCGATCGCCACCGGCCGCAGGTTGTGGGTGAAGCGGTTGAGGTAGATCAGCAGGAGCAGGAGGCTTGCGGAGACGCCGATACCGGCCATGGACACGCCGAGGTTGGGCACGGAGTCCGTCTCGATGCTCCGCAGCAGCGTGTACGCGAACGCGAAAGTGCCGGTGAACGTGCCCAGCACGGCCTTCTGCAACCGGTCGCGGTACCAGAGCCGCATGTACCGCGGTGAGAGGGTGCCGGTGGCCTGCTGGATGACGAGGACGCCGATGGTGACGACGAACCCGAGCAGCGCGATCATCGATCCGACCACGGAGCTGAGGACACTGGTCGCGGTCGACGCGGAGTAGTCCCAGTTCGTCGGCAGCCAGGACGCCCCGTCCACGGAGGCCGCGACCTCGGCCAGGGCGACGCCGAGCACGAGCCCGCACAGCGGGACGATCCACAGGCTGGCCTTGACGTACTGCCGCAGCCGGAAACGGGCGGCCCAGGAGGTCATACGGAACCCATCACAACGGCGGTGTCGCCCGGCAGCGGGGTGACGGTCTGGGTCGCGGTGACCGGGGCCAGCCGGCCGTCGGCGCGGACGACGAACAGGATGTCGTGGTCAGGGGGGACCGGCGTGGATCCGGGCTGCACGTGGAAGCGGGCACCCCGCTCGTAGCGGGCCGCGAGGCGCTGCCGGACGAGTGCGCGGCCGAAGAGGATGTCGCCGCCGGTGTAGGGGGCGACCACCCCGTGGCTGTCCCGCGGCGGCCCCACCCGGTAGACGGGCCCCTGCACGTTGTCCTTGACGACGACCGAGGCGAGGGCGTTGAAATCGTCGTCGTCGGTGAGCAGGAACACCGCCGTCACGCCCTCCAGGCGGGCTCGCGGGTTGGTCGCCGTCGCCAGCATCTCGCCATGGGCGAGTTCGATCCCGGCCGAGGTGATCCGCTCGCGTTCCTCGTCGAGTCCGGCCCACATCAGCACGTCGAGTCCCGCGGTCTTCAGGGCCTGTCCCAGGCCGATCACCCAGGGCGCCCCGCCGACCAGAAGGGGGCGCGTCCGCGCCGACCGGACGACCTCCAGCTTCCGGGCCACGGGCGCGGCGCTCAGCGCGTAGAGCAGGACCGTCCCCACGATCACGAGGAAGGTGATCGGAAGGATCTTGGACGCGCCGGGCAGTCCCTTCTCCACCAGGGTGGCGGAGAAGGCGGACGCGGTCGAGGCGGCGACGATGCCGCGCGGCGCCATCCACCCGATGAAGCCCCATTCGCCCACGGTGAGATCGGACCCCCGGGCGGCCGCGTACGCGACGAACGGCCGGATCAGGAGGACGAGCACGGCGATCAGGATCAGGGAGGGGACGAGCACGGGCACCACGGACGCGGGGGTGACGGCGGAGGAGATGGAGATGAACAGCAGACCGATGATCATCTGGACGAGTGTTTCGAGGAACGGTCTGCGGGCCGGCATGTCCATCCCCGGCAGGTTGGTGATGGCGAGTCCGGTGACGATGGCGGCGATGAGGCCGGTGTCGTCGCGGACGACGTCGCAGAGCGCGGAGACGAGGATCACCGTCGCCAGCTGGGCGAGGGTGCCGAGCGTCTCGCCGAGCCTCAGCTTGTGCAGGGCCAGCCACAGGACGACGGTGGCCACCGCGCCGCCCGCGAGGCCCACGCCCATGCTGAGGAGGAACTGCCCGATCTGGTAGCCCCGGCCGATGTCGATCCGATGGCTGGTCGCGACCGCGTGGAACACGATGGCGCCGAGGATGCCGCCGATCGGGTCGGTCAGCGTTCCTTCCCAGATCAGGATGCGCCGCAGCTTGTCCGTCGGCCTGACGTATTCGAGCAGGGGGCCGACGACGGTGGGGCCGGACACCACGAGGATCACGCCGATCATCGCCGCCACCCGCAGCGGGATGCCGAACAGGGCCGGTCCGATGCCCGCGACGGCGAAGAAGGTGACCAGGATGCCGATGATCAGCAGCCGCACGACGACGCTGCGGGTGCGGCCGGTGAGGTTGCGCAGGTTCAGTCCGAGGCCGGCGTCGTAGAGGATCACGGCGACGGACAGCGAGACCAGCGCGGGGAAGTCGGGGCCGACGAGCCGCGCGGGGTGAATGACGTCGGTCAGGGCACCGGCCGCGAAGCCGACCGGCAGAAGGACGATCAGCGCGGGGACACGCAGCTTGTTCGCCAGGATCTGCGAGCCCGTGGCGAGGGCGACGGTCAGGGCGATACCCAGGAGGATGTCCTCGCCGGTCATAGCGGTCGTCCTCCTCTTGACTCTCGGGCCGGTGGGATTCAACCGCGTCCGCACGTCCCGCACCCGCCCATCCCGGCCGGACACGGATCCCACCACCCCATCGGCCCCACCGCGGCCCGGCCGGGCCCCGTGGAGGCTCCGAGCGGACCGCTCGGCGGCCGGAGGCGGGGCGGAAACCGGGCGGAAAGAAGGATCGCATTGGCCTAGACCTGACAAGCGGACCCGGCTAGGCTCTGCCGCGCCACATCTGAGAGCGCTCTCACCCATCCGCTGTTCCACCCCACTTCCTGGAACGACGAAGGGCAACTCCCATGAGACGCACAAGGTTCAAGCACGTCTGCCTGGCCGCGCTCCTCACGCTGGCCGGGCTCGGCGGCGCGGGCACGCTGCCCGCGGCGGCGAGCGGGGGCGGTGCCACGGCCTCCTCCCCGTCGGCCGCCGACGCCGCCCCCGCCTCCGCCGCACTGCTCGCCGGCATGCGGCAGGAGTTCGGGCTCACGCAGGAGCAGGCGGTCGCCCGGCTCGAGGCCGAGCGCGACGCCACCGCGCTCGAGCCGAGGGCGCGCCGCACGGCGGGGGCGGCGTACGCCGGGTCCTGGTTCGACGCCGCGGACGGCCGCCTCACGGTGGCCGTCACCTCACAGAGTTCGCAGGCCACGCGCGCGGCGATCCGCGCCCAGGGAGCCGGCGTCCGGGTCGTCGAGCACAGCGCACGGATGCTGGACGCCGCGAAGTCACGCATCGACCGGCTCTCCGCCCCCTCGGCGGTGGGTGGTTGGCACGTCGACCCGGCGGCGAACACCGTCGTGGTCACGGTCGTCCGCGGCAAGACCTCCGACAACGATGTCCAGCGGTTCCTGGCGCAGGCACGTGACGCCGGTCCCGTGACCGTCGAGACGGTCGCCGCGGCCCCGCGCACCTTCGCGGCGGGCACCGTCGGCGGCGACCCCTACTACACGGGCAACGTCCGCTGTTCGATCGGCTTCTCGGTCCACGGCGGGTTCGTCACCGCCGGCCACTGCGGCCAGGCCGGTGCGGGTGTCCGGGGCTGGGACGGCTCGTACATCGGCAACTTCCAGGGCTCCTCGTTCCCCGACAACGACTACGCCTGGGTCAACGTGGGCAGCGGCTGGTGGACGGTGCCGGTGGTGCTCGGCTGGGGCACGGTCTCCGACCAGTTGGTGCGCGGCTCGGCCGAGGCGCCGGTGGGCGCCTCCGTCTGCCGGTCCGGGTCGACCACGCACTGGCACTGCGGCGCGGTGCTGGCGAAGAACGAGACCGTCAACTACAGCCAGGGGGCGGTGCACCAGATGACGAAGACGAGCGTCTGCGCCGAAGGCGGCGACTCCGGCGGCTCGTTCATCAGCGGCGACCAGGCACAGGGCGTCACCTCCGGCGGCTGGGGCAACTGCTCCGGCGGCGGCGAGACGTGGTTCCAGCCGGTGAACGAGATCCTCGGCCGCTACGGGCTCACCCTCCACACCTACTGACCGCGAGGGACGGCCCGGGGGGGGTTCCGTGCTTCCGCGTACGCCCGGTGCGCGCCCGCTGCGCGGAACCCCTCCCTGGTCGCTCGGACATCGCGGGGACGCCCTGCCCGGGACGGTCGAACCCGTCCCGGGCGGGGTCCGACGACCTTCTGGCGTACGGCAGTTGAACACTTGACGTGTTGCCTGACCAGCCGCCTGAGCGTCCTTACGCTGACGCGCGTGCGACAACAGCGGCAGGCGGGCGACGACCGTCATGGCAGTGCCCTCGAACGGTCCCCGCGGGCGACCCGGACGCCCCACGTGTCCGGTCGGAGCAGCGGCCCGAACCCTCTCCTGGGGCTTCAGCAGACCGCGGGCAACGCGGCGACCGTCGCCGCGCTGAACGGGGCCGGCCCGTCCACCGCCCGTCGCAGGCCCCCGCAGGTGCCGCCCGCCATCGAGGAGGTCGAGAACGACGCCCTCGAACTCCCTTCGTATCTGCGGGACATGGAGGCGGCGGGGCTGTCCACGGCGTACGGGCTCACCGGCCACGAGTTCGTCACCACCACGCTGGCCGATGCCGTCGGACGGCGCGACGGAGTGGTCGCCGAGATCGCCGCGGAGCTCGCCGGACGGCCCGAGTCCTTCTTCGGGCGCGGCCGGGCCTTCGCCGTCACCGGGGTACGGGGTACGGACCGTTACGACGTCACGGTGAGCCTCTCGCCCGCCGACGACGACCGCCCCGGCGTCTTCTCGGCCGCGGGTCCGGACAGCGAGGGTGCGGCCACCAAGGTCGACGTGCAGCACAACACGGCCGCCACCGTGGCACAGAGTACGAGCGGGTCCGCGTCGAAGGGCGTGGCGTTCACCGGTTTCGGACTGGCCCCGGTCGCACCCGGCGTCTGGGTCGGCGGGGCGGCCACCGTCAACGCCCAGCCCTTCCAGTCGTCCCGGGACTCCCGCAGCCAGCGGAACGTGGCGGAGCCGCGGGTGCTGCGCAGCGACAAGGGATCGGTCGAGGTACCGCGCCGGGTCCGCTACCGCGTGCGGATCATGAAGGACGGCGAACGCTCGGCCCGCAGCGCCGAAGGGGCCGGCGCCCTGACCATGCGGGTGCCGGTGGAGCACCTGGTCCCGACGGCCGCCGGGGCGGTGCCCCGACCGCGTCCGGTGGCGCCCCAGACCGCCCGGGCCGTGTCGCTGGCGGATTCCATGGCCCCGGTCGCCGTCTCGGACCAGGCAGCGCCGCACCAGGGCGGCGGGGGGCTCTTCGACGCCGTCGCCTCCGCGCTGCATCCGTCCCTGACCTGGCCCGGTGCTCCCGGCCGGGCCCGGCTGTACGAGGCCACCGCCACCGCGACCGTGCTGGAGGACCTGCCCCGGCTGCTGCGTGACGGGGTCGTCGGCGAGGATCTGACCAGCAGGGACGGCAGCACCACCGGCACCTATCGGATGCGGGCCGCGATCACGGAGCTGGCCCCCGGCTGGAGTACCGGCAAGACGCAGTTGCGCACCCACCAGCAGGCGCAGCACGCGGTGACGGACACCGCGGGCAAGGGCCGGGGCGGCGCCTTCGGCGCCGGTCCGGCGGCGGGGTTCGGTGTCCTCGGCAACGCGGCCGCCGTCCGCGGCACCGTCATGCCGGTCGCCGGGGCGCGCAAGGCGCGGTTCAGCGTGGCCGAGCAGACCGTGTCCAGCCGGCAGGGCGCGGAGGTCCGCGGCGAGAAGGTGCTCTATCTGGGCACCGTGCTGTTCACCGTCGAGGGCACCGGTCCGACCTCGCCCCTGACCAGGGCACGGGGCGGCGGCCGTACCGCGCACCACACGATGCGGGTGTGGGTCTCGCTGCGGGCCGACGAGGCCCAGGAGCTGGGGCTGCCGCTGCCCGAGGGGGTGACGGCGGGCGAGTTCGTCAAGCGTCCGGAACGCGCCGGGAAGGACGTCAAGGGCAAGGGGAGGGCCACCGCGACCGAGCGGGACCCGGCGGAGAACCGCGACCGGGCGGGCGAGGACGGCGCCGCCGAGCACGACGTGCGGCACCTGCCGTTCGGCGCGATGGGCTCCAGCGTGGCGATCAGCCGGCTGGACACCGCGCCGATGATGCGGGCCGTGACGCGGCTGTTCGCCACCGATGCGCGGCTCGCCGGGTATCTTCCCGCCTTCGGCGAGGAGGAGCAGCCGCGTGATCTCAGCCCTGAGGAGGCCGAGGTCCAGCGGCGCAACTACCGCGAGCTGGTGAGCGTACTGTCGGAGACCAACCTGCGGGTCAACAAGGACCAGTTGCTGTCCACCGGTGTCCGGGTGCGGTTGCGCCGCAAGTCCCGCTTCCACGCGCACGACGTGCAGCTGAAGGTCACCGGTTCGCTGCGGGAGACCGGTCACCTCGGTGAGACCGAGGACTGGCTCGTCCGCAGCCACGCGGGCGTCACGAGCAACCTCCAGAGCGGGCGGGCGAGTTCACGCACGGTCGGCGGGATGGCGCTCGGCCAGTTCCGGCTGGTCCCCGGCGCCCTGACCCTGTCGGCGCGTGCCGAGAAGGGCCGTACGACGACCCGGCGCGGCCTGGCCGGGCCGACCCTGCGCACCGACGTGCTCACCAACGGTTCCGAAAACGCCAGCGTGTTCGGCGGGGCGTTGAGCCTGAACGTCGACGTCACCATGACGTCCCGGCAGCGCAAGGCGGCCCGCGCGCTCACCCCCGGTGCGCCGGGCCGGGACGCGCCCGCCGCCGAACGGGTCGGGTCGCTGCCCCTCGACGCGCAGGACGTGCGGCTGCTCACCCCGAGCGCGTTCACCCTGGACGGCGATGCCAAGCGGCAGCTGGACGAGTCGACCGCCGCCAGCAGGGCGGGCCACCGTGACACGCGGACGGAGTTCGCGGCGGCGGGCATCGGTGACCTGGCCGGACTGGCGTCGCGCCAGCTGGGCGGCAGGCGGGGCGTGCGGGACTGGACGCTGGTGGAGACCGTGGGCGACGGGCAGCCGGTGCGGGACCTGGCCTTCGAGCTGCTGGCGCGGGCCGCCGCCCGCAACAAGGAGGCGCGGGAGGACCGGGCGCTGGAGACCGAGGGGCTCGCGCCGCGGCTCGCCATCGAGGACCGGTTCAGCCCGCAGGCGGTGACGGCGGCGCTGCGGCAGGCCGTCTCGGCCGGCTGGGTGGTGCAGAACCTGCGGCACGCGCGGCGGCTGGCCGGACTGACCGGCGCGGTCGGCACCCGGTTCGCGCTGACCGGTGGGCGGGTCGTCCACCAGGGCACGGGGGCGGGCACCGAGACCTTCGTGCTGGGCGGGCATCAGGTCACCGGTCAGGAGGGCACGAGTCACCAGGTCTCCGTGCAGGGCGGCCTGACGGGCGCGGAGAACGGCGCCGAGTGGCGGCTCGCCGAGGGGGTGGCGGCCGGCCGTACCCTGGGCAGCGGCGACACGACGGCGTCCACGCTGGTCGGCACCGTCGAACGCAACGCGCACACCTCCCGCAAGAGCCCGCTCTATCTGGTCCAGTGCGATCTGGTGGTACGCATGGTCGCCGAGGTCGCGGTGACGGGCGGGGGGCCGTACGTGGCGCGCGGTGGCCGTACGGTGCCGGGGGCGGTCGCGGTGTGGCTGACCGAGCGTCAGTTGCGGGCGGCGGGACTGAAGGTACCGGGCGAACAGGGGCGCGAGGACAAGGCCTCCGGTTCGGGCACGACGTCGGCCGGGACGTCCGGCCAGTCCGGGAGAACGAGGGAAGACGGGGACACCGGGAAGACCGGCCGGTCCGCGCGGCCCGCCGGGAAGGTACGGGCCGGCCAGGAGACGGAGACCACGGCAGCGGACACGTCAGCTTCGGGCGGTGCCCCGAAGAGCGCGCCCCTGGTTCCCCCGGCCCCGGTTCCCGCCCTGGCCGAGTCGCTCCCGCTCGGCTTCGGCATGATCGAGGACCTGCCCGACTTCGTGCCCCTGCTGGAGGGGATCCGGGCCCGCCTCGGCGCCTCCCTCGCGGACGAACTCCTGCCGCGTACCCGGCTGACGGACCGCAACGACAACGTGCAGCGGCTGCTGCGGGTGCTCGACCGGGACGGCTCGGCGGGCCTGTTGTCGAGCGCGATGGACGGCGGGGTCGGCGTCGAGCTGCTCGACGGGCGCAAACGGCCCTACCGGGCGCTGTTCCGCATCCGCAGGACCGGGCGCGGCAGCTATGTGGAGACCGCGTCCGACGGCCGGGACATGGAGTACATCACCTCCGCCGCCGCCCAGCGGGCCGGTGCGCACGACGAGAGCGACAGCCGGGGCGTCGAGGCGGTCCTGGCCGGTTCGGGGAAACCCGACGGGGGCGCGGGACAGTTGAAGAGCGTCGGCGCCGCCGCGGGACTCGGTCTCGGCGTGAGCGACTCGCGCCGCTCCGTGGGCGTCGGGCGTGCCCAGCTGGGCGTGAAGACCGTCGCCGAGGCGGGCTCCGCCCCGTCGGCCCGGATGAACGTGCCGATCGAGGCGACCCTGGAGGTGTTCTCCGGCAACCGCCGGGTGGCCCTCGCGCCGTTGAAGGGCCTGAGCCTGACCCACCGGGTGCTCGCCGCGGATCTGCGTGCGCTGTCGCAACTGGCCCCGGTACCGCCCCAGCAGGTCGGCGTGCACGCGGTGGACGCGGCGGACGCCGGTGCCGACCGGCTCGGTCCCTGGCGTGACTCCGGGGTCCGGCTGCCGATGGAGGCCCAGGTCAACGGGTTCCGGGGAACGCCCAGGGTGCAGCAGGCGGTCGACGACGCGGTCCGGCGGGCGGGGGGCGGCGCGCGGTTCCGCACCGGCGGCGAGGCGGCCTCTCACCTGCTGCGCGAGGCCGTCTCCACGGAGTGGCTGATCGCGGCGCTGCCGCTGCTGACCGCCGCGGGCGTCGACCTTCCGCCGGTGCACGCGACCGGCGCGTCGGGCCAGGATCTGCGTGCCTCGCTGCACGCCCGGCTGCGCGGCGGCCGGGTGCTGGGCGTGGGCGACAAGATGACCTTCGAGACGGTCGCGCAGAGCGGGCTGGACGCGCCGCGCCCGGCGGGTACGGACGGCCAGCAGGCCAACGAGCACGGACGGTCGGCGCGCGGCCTGGTGGGGGCGGGGGTGCTGAACGCGGACGAGTTCCGGCTGAACCAGCTCCTCGGCACCGTGGACGGTTCCGGCAGCGCCACCGCGACCGCCGCCGACGCCGCCGGTTCGATACCGCTGCACAAGCCCAAGGCCGAGTCGGTGCTGGTGCAGTTCACGCTGGATGTGCGGGCGGTGGCGGAGGTGAGCGACCGGGTGCGTTCGGGTCGCCGCGGGACGGCCGTACAGGAGGTCACGCTGCCGGAGCCGGTGGTCGTCCGGATGCCCGCGCCCGCGGTGCGGCGCATGCTGGCCGACGCGGCGAACGCCGGGCGGCTGCGGGATCCGGGGGGCCACCTGGCCTGACGCGTCGGTCTCGGTGGATCCGTCCTGCCGGGCCGGGGCGCCGCGGAGGTGGACGACGATCCCGTCGCCTTCCGCGGCCCAGGTCCCTCGGCGGCCGGCGCGCGGGTCAGAGTCTGGCGCCGAAGTTCTGGGTCCACCAGGGGCCGCCGGCACCGTCGTGGATTCCGATGCCGATGTTCTTGAAGGAGCAGTTCAGGATGTTCGCCCGGTGGCCCTCGCTGTTCATCCAGGACGTCATCACCGACGAGGCCGTCTGCTGCCCCTTGGCTATGTTCTCGCCGTAGGTGGACCAGCGGTACCCGGCGGCCGTGATGCGCCGGCCGGGGTCGGCGCCGTCGGGGTTGGTGTGGTCGAAGAAGTCGCGGGCGGCCATGTCGTCGGAGTGGCCCTGTGCGGCGGCACGCAGCAGGCTGTCGTCCGTGAGGGGGCCGCAGCCCGCCGTCGCCCGCTCCTTGTTGACCAGGGCGATCACCTGGGTGGCGAGATCGGACGAACCCGCCTGCGCGGTCGGCGTCTTGGAAGCGGTCCGCTTCGGCTCGGCCGACTTCGCGGGGGCCGCCGCGACCACGGTCCTGCTGGCGCGGGCAGACGGCGAGGCGCTCGCACGCGGCGACTTCGACGCGGACGCCGTCGGGGACGGGGACGGGGACGGTGAGGTGCTGCGGGCGCTGTCCGGCGTGGGGCGGTCCGAGGCGAGTACGTCGTCAGCGGGCTGTACGGCGGCGCTCTCCCCCGTCCCGCCGTCCGGCTGCGTGCCGAAGTAGTAGAGGCCGCCGCCCGCCACGCAGGCGGCCACGACCGCGCCGCCGACCGCCCGTCGGCGGGTACGCCGCCGGCGACGGGCGTCGGTGCGGGAGGTGGTCCGGTCCTTCGAGGCACGGCGGTTCACCGGCGGGAGGGATCCGCCCGGTTCCTCGCCCCGGGCGAGCGGGGACGCCGAACCGACCACGGCGATGGTGTCGGTGGCCGCGTTCGTCCGCGCCAGCAGCGCGGACGAGGCCGCGACCAGCGCCAGCCCGGCCAGCAGCCCCTCGGCGGGCATCAGCCCGCTCCACAGGCCCGAGCAGCGTGCGCAACCGCGTGCGTGCCGGGCGGTGCGCTTGCGCCACAATGCCGAGGGCCGGCCGTCCCAGCCCGCGAGTTCGCCGCGCAGTTGCGGGCACTGGGGCCGCGAGTCCAGCGCCCGCACGACGACCCGGGCCGCCTCCAGCTGCGCCTTCATCCGCTGTACGCGGACCGCCGTGTGCTCCGGAGTCAGTTCCAGGGCCGCGGCGATCTCGGCCCGGGTCAGTTCACCGGCGCACTCCAGCCACCACAGGGACAGCAGTCCCCGGTCGTCGGGCTCCAGCCAGCGCGTCGCCCGTGCGGTCTCCTGCCGCTGGCCGGACAGCTGGAGTTGCACGATGGTCAGGTCGACGAAGTCGGCGCCCGGATCGGCGACGTCGTCGGCCTCCTCCATGGCGCCCTGGACGGGCTGCTGCCGGTTCCAGTGCGCACGGACCTGGTTCATCGCGATGGCCACCAGCCAGGAGCGGAAGCTCGCGGGATCCCGCAGCGAGCCCAGCGAGTCAAGGGCGCGCAACATGGTGTCCTGCACGACGTCGTCGACGTCCACCGAACCGTTCAACGCCCGGCCCACGATGTTGTAGACGAGCGGCAGGTAGGCGCCGACGAGCGCGTCCTGGGCCGCCTGATCGCCCGCTCGGGCGGCGGCGACCAGCGCCACCGCCTCCACCGTGTGCCGTGTACTCATGGAGACTTCCCTGTCCTCGACGCCGAATGATGCTGTCCGTCATATGGGGGATCTCCGCGGAAGCAACGGATAACGGTTCCTCGGAAATTCGTGCGAGGAGAGGGTCGCGGGTGCGGGGCCATGAGTGCAATGGGACCCGTCACATCGCGAGCGGGGCATCGGCCTTCCTCTCGCGATTCCCGGGCTGCGCGACGGGTCGTCGCCGCCTGGCGTCACAGGGGTGTCGCCCTGACGGCCAGGGCGATTACGGTGACCCGGCCGGCCCGCCGTGTCCCACGCACCCGGCGACCGACGTCCGCACGGCACAAGGAATCCCTATGACGCGAATGCCTGTTACGGCCAGATATGCGCGCACGCTGCTCGTCGTGCTGGGCCTGTCGGGGATCGCCGGTTCGGTACGACTGGCCGCGGCCGCGGCCGTCTTCGAGTCCGGCGCGCTGGGCGCGCCGGCCGTCGGGCTGCTGCTGCTCGCGGCGACCGCGTGCGCGGCGCTCGCCGTGACGTCGCTGGTCGTGTCGGCGAGGTTCGCCGAAGGCGGTGGGGCGGTGCGCAGGGGCGCGGTCGTCGTCGGCTGGGTGATCGTCGTGAGCGGCTCGGTCGCGGCCCTGGCCCACCACGCGGCCTGGAGCGCGGGTGCCGCCCTGGGTGCGCTGCTGGTGGCCCTCGCCGGCGGTGCGGCGACCAGACAGTGGTTCGACCGGGCGCCGCTCCCGCCGGCCGGACCGACCGAAGCCTCGAAGCCCGTGCTGTCGCGGTAAGTCACGGCGCGACGACCGGCGTTGATGTCGCCACCGACCGCGTGGACCGCACCGCCGAGGAGGTGACGGTCCCGTGTTCCGGTGCGGCCCCGCCACTCACTCCCGGTGCTCCGCACCTTCTCTCGTACGGGGACACCGCCGCCGCGACGCCCGGAATCGCCCGCCGGCCGCGGGAGCCGACCGTCGCGTGATCATCGTCGGATGCCGGGGCGGACCGGCGCCCCCGAACGGGCTCCGGCGGGGAAGCCGGGACGGCGCGGCGACTCACGCGAAGCCGGGCACGTCGGACCTCGGCGGGGCCCCGCGCGGGGTTACTGTCGCCGCCATGGACCGTGATCACCGAGGATGGCTCCCCTGTCTGCTCGGCGGAGCCGTCTTTGCCGTGTGCATGGCCGGCACCACGCTGCCGACCCCCCTCTACCCCCTCTACCAGGAGAAGTTCGGGTTCTCCGAGCTGACGGTCACCGTCGTGTACGCGGTCTACGCCTTCGGGGTCATCGGTGTGCTGCTGCTGGCCGGCAACGCCTCGGACACCGTGGGCAGACGTCCGGTGCTGATGGCGGGCCTGGGCTGCGCGGCGGCGAGCGCCGTGTCATTCCTGGCCGCCACCGGGCTGGGCTGGCTGTACGCGGGACGGCTGCTGTCGGGGCTGTCCGCCGGGCTCTTCACCGGGGCCGCCACCGCGTACGTGATGGACCTGGCTCCACCCGGCGGCGCCTCCCGGGCCACGTTCGTCGCGACGGCCGCCAACATGGGCGGGCTGGGCTGCGGTCCGCTGCTCGCCGGAGTGCTCGCGCAGTACGCCGACTGGCCGCTGTACCTGCCGTTCGCCGTGCATCTCGCCCTGGTGGCCTGTTCGGTCGGCGTCGTGGCGTGGCTCCCGGAGACCGTACGGCACCGCAGGGCGCTGAACACCGTACGGCCGCAGCGGCCCGGCCTGCCCCCCGAGGTGCGGGCGGTGTTCGGGCCGGCGGCGATCGCCTCGTTCGTGGGATTCGCCCTGTTCGGCGTGTTCACCTCGGTCAGCCCGGCGTTCCTCGCCGACTCCCTCGACGTGAGCGACCACGCGGTGAGCGGTCTCGTCGTCGCACTGGCCTTCTTCGCCTCCACCGCCGGGCAGCTGCTCGTCGGCCGGGTCGGGGTCGGGCGCTCCCTGCCGCTGGGCTGCGCCGCGCTTCTGGCCGGGCTGGCGCTGCTCGCGGGCGCGTTGCGGTGGGAGGTGCTGGCGCTGGTGGTACTGAGCGCGATCGTCGGCGGCGCCGGGCAGGGGCTGGCGTTTCGCGGGGCACTGTCCGCGGTGGCCGGAGCATCTCCCGAGGACCGGCGCGCTGCGGTGATCTCGACGCTCTTCGTGGTGGCCTACGCGGGCATCTCGGTGCCGGTGATCGGCGTCGGCGTGCTGGTGGGGCCGCTCGGCCTGGAGGGTGCCGGGCTGGTGTTCATCGGGTGCATGGCCGTCCTCGTATCGGCGGCGGGGGCCTATCTCCTCCGGCGGCCGGTACGGGTGGAGGACCAGAACGCCTGAACGCCTGAGCCCCCGGACGCGGCGTGTCGCGCACCGGGCCACGACACCGGCGTCCGGCGGCCGGGGCACCCTGCGGGGCGGCGGCCAGTGGCCCTCGGGCGCGCCCGCGGAGGCGTGACCGGCTTCCGGTGCCTGCGCGGGCGCCGCCGGGAGCAAAGTCGTTGGCGCGCCGGAGTCGGGTGCGGGCGCGCCGGGCGGCACGCATACACGCTTGGCCGCGGCCGTACGGGTGGGGTCGGTCCCGGGGCGAAGCGACAGGGGGCCGACCGGCGTTGTGCAGATCCCATCCGTCATCACCGGAAAGGCCCCCCGATGCGACGTACCGCCTTCCTCGCCGTCTGCGCCCTGCTCAGCGCCGCGGCCACGGGTTTCTTCACCACCAGCGCCGTTCGCAGCCGCTGAGACCCGGTAGCCGGGGAAGCCTTCCGGCTTTCCCGGCTGCCCGCTGCCCGCTGCCCGCCCTCGCCCGCCGCCCGCCGCCCAGCACACGTCGCACGTCGTCAGGAAGCCCGGTCACGGACGGGCGAGCGATCGTCCGACGGCACGTCGGCCCGTTCCGCGCCGCTCGTTCCGCCCGGGTGCCGGAGCGCGCACAGGTATCCGACACCCAGGGCGATCGCCATCCCGTAGAACACCCACTGGTTGGCCTCGGCGAAGTCCATCCGGATCGCCGCCATCGAGTCCTGCACCGTCCGCGCGACCGGGCCGCCTCCGCCGAGCTGCCGGTCGTCGGCATTGCCGGTGATCGCCTCGGCGACGTTCCTCGCCGCGCTCTCCGCGGCCCCGGACGGCACTGCGCGCGACTGGAGCGTGTCGGTGACGTTGTCGGTCGTGCGATGGGTCAGCACGGTGCCGAAGAGTGCCAGGCCGACGCTCGCGGCGTAGTTGCGGATCGTCTGCGTGATGCCGGTGACCTCACCGTAGGAGGCGTCGATCGCCCGGTTCACGGCGTCGGTGGAGGCGGGCGCGAGGATGAAGCCGATTCCGGCCCCCGCGAGGGCCGCGTAGGGCCACTGGTCGTGCATGGACAGGTCGGTCAGCTTCCCGGCCCAGAGCGCGAAGCCCACCGCTCCGACCACGCAGCCGATCTTCATGGCCGGCCGCGCGCCTCGCTTGTCCAGGATCCGCCCGCCCCACTGCGAGGCGAGCGCGAAGCCCACGAAGAAGTACAGCAGGTACAGGGCCGCCTGGTTGGGCGAGGCGCTGAGGGACACCTGCGCGTAGACGGAGGCGAAGAAGAACAGCGGGACGAACGCGAGCATGGCGAAGAACAGCACGAGTCCGTCCGCCACGAAGGCGCTGTCCCGGAAGACCCCGAGGTTGACCAACGGGTGGGCCGTGCGCAGTTCGTAGCGGCAGAACAGCCACAGCACAGCCAGACCGCCCACGACGCAGACCCAGGTGAGCACGCTGTCCCAGCCCCACGCCGACGCCTGCTGGAAGCCGAGCACGCTCGCACCCATTCCGACCGCGATCAGCACCGCGCCCCGCACGTCCAGGGACTCGTCACGGCGGCGGTCGGACACACGGGCGAGCGCGGTCAGGATCAACGCGACGACGGCCACGGGCACGTTGACCCAGAAGATCGCCCGCCAGGTCCAGTCGGTGAGCCAGCCGCCGAGGAGCGGCCCGACGGCGGTCAGGGCCCCGGTGACACCGAAGAACAGGGCCAGGGCACGGCCGCGTCGCTCCACCGGGAAGACGGCCACGACCACCGCGAGCGCCGCCGGGAAGAGCAGGGCCGCGCCGAGCCCCTGGGTCGAGCGGAAGACGACGAGCCAGGCCAGCGCGAAGTCGCCGCTCGGTACACAGCCGCACAGGACCGACGAGACGACGAACACCACGGTGCCCGCCACGACGACGCGCCGAGGACCGAGCAGGTCCGCCAGCCGTCCGCCGAGGGCGAAGAACGCCGCCAACGCCAGCAGGTAGGCGTTGACGACCCACTGCATACCGGAGGCGGACAGGCCGAGTTCGTTGACGATGTCCGGTGCGGCGATCGCCACGATGGTCTGGTCGATGAACGTCATCGCGACCGCGAACATCATGGCCGCGAGTGCCACCGACTGCGAAGGCCTGCGCGGTCCCTCCCGCGCACTCCCCGCCGGCTGTTTGGTGTACATGCCAGTCACGCCCTCAGTCTGAACCGGGTCAGCTGACGACGCATCCGGTGCACATCGGCGTCAGGAGGGCACGTCATCGGATGGGGCAGGCGCTCCCGCCACGGGCACCTGACCGGTCGTGGCGGCCGCGGCGGCGGCCACGCGCAGGGCGGGGAGCAGGGAAGAACCGGTGGGAACCGCGAGCGGTGGACGCGGGGTCCGTACGGCCGCGCGGGCCCGCTCGTCGGCCGGAACCCCCCGGCCCCGCGCCGGTCCCCCGGCGTCGGGATGCGTGGGGGCCCGGCCGGGTGGACGCTGCTGATCATGGCGCGAAAGGGTGCACGATCCGCTCGGCCCGCTGCGGGACAGGACGTGGAGCGGATACTCGACGAGCTCTACGCCGCACCGCCGTCCGGCTTCGTCTCCCGAAGGGAGCAGCTGGCCGTCGAGGCCAAGAGCGACGGGCGCGGCGACGATGCCCGTCGGATCCATGCCGCCCGGCGTCCCACGCTCGCGGCCTGGGCGGCGAACCTGCTGCTGCGCTCGCAGCCGCAGGAGAGCGGGCGGTTCCTGGAGCTGGGGCGGGCACTGCGCGAGGCGTACCGGTCCCTGGACTCCGACGGGATCAGGGAACTGTCCGAGCAGCGCCGGAGCATCGTCTCCGCGCTGTCCCGGCAGGCCGCCGAGCTGGCCCGCGAGGCCGGGCACGAGTTGTCGGGCGCGGCTCGGCAGGACGTCGAGTCCACCCTGCGCGCGGTGCTCGCCGACGAGGACGCGGCGCAGCGGTGGGCCACCGGACGTCTGGAGAGTGCCCTCACCCCGCCGGCCGACTTCCCCTCCCGTGGGCCGGCGGCCGCCGGCCCTGCGCACAGGCCGGCCCGTCCGGCGCCCGCAGCGCCGGATACGCGGTCCCGGGCGAAGGACGAACTCGCCGAGCGGCGCCGCCTGCGGCAGGGGCAGCTGGGCCAGGCCCGCCGGTCGGCGGAAGCGGCCGACCGGCGGCTGCGTGCGCTGAGCGCCGGACGGGCCGATGCCGACGCGTCGCTCCGGCAGGCCCGCGAACGGCACGACCGGGCCCGTGAGCGCGAGTCCGCGGCGCAGGAGCGGCTGCGCGCGGCGCGCCAGGAGCTCCGGCAGGCCGAGCAGGAGCGGAAGGAGGCCGAGGAACGGCTGCGGACCGCCGCTCAGGCGGTGGACCGGGCCGAGCGGGCAGCCCGGGACGCCGCGCAGGAGGTGGCCCGGCTGACCGAGCCGATCACGTAGGCCCACTGGTGTCCGGGCGCCGGGCGGGACGCGCCCGCGGCCACGCTTCCCGCATGGTGGGGGGCGTCCGGTGGTGCGACGCTGGAGGCAAGGGCGTCCGACACAGGGCAAGCCGGGAGGGCCGATGGGACGTGATGTCCCGGCGCTGGTCTTCACCCGCGAGGACCGCCGCCGGTACCGGATCAAGATGCAGGAGTGCCTCGACGTCTTCGCGCAGATGCTGCGCGAGGCGCGGTTCGAGTCCGAGCGGCCCCAGGTGGGTCTCGAGATCGAGCTGAACCTGGTCGACGACGAGGCCGAGCCGACGATGCGCAACAGCGACGTGCTGGACGTGATCGCGGATCCCGCCTGGTCCACCGAGCTCGGCCGCTTCAACCTCGAGATCAACCTGCCGCCGCGCCGTCTGACGCAGGGTGGTCCCGACGCCTGGGAAGCGGAGATCCGTGCCGCGCTCAACCACGCCGAGGAGCGTGCCCGGACGGTCGGCACGCATCTGATCATGATCGGTATCCTCCCGACCCTGCGGCAGGAGGACGTCGGCGAGTCGGCGCTGTCGGAGAACGCCCGCTACCGGCTGCTCAACGACCAGGTGTTCGCCGCGCGGGGCGAGGATCTGCACATCGAGATGGACGGTGTCGACCGGCTGCGCACGTACGCGGACACGATCACCCCGGAGGCCGCGTGCACCAGCACGCAGTTCCATCTCCAGGTCTCCCCCGACGAGTTCGCCGCCTACTGGAACGCGGCGCAGGCGGTCGCCGGCGTCCAGGTGGCGCTGGCGGCCAACTCACCGTTCCTGTTCGGGAAGGAACTGTGGCACGAGACCCGTATCCCGCTGTTCGAGCAGGCCACCGACACCCGCCCGCAGGAGATCAAGGTGCAGGGCGTACGGCCGCGGGTGTGGTTCGGGGAGCGGTGGATCACCAGCGTCTTCGACCTCTTCGAGGAGAACCTGCGCTACTTCCCCGCGCTGCTGCCCCTGTGCGACGAGCAGGATCCGCGCGAGACGCTGTCCGGAGGGGACGTGCCGGAACTGGGCGAGCTGACCCTGCACAACGGCACCATCTACCGCTGGAACCGTCCGGTCTACGCCGTCGCCCACGACCAGCCGCACGTGCGGGTGGAGAACCGCTGTCTGCCGGCCGGTCCGACCGTCGCCGACACCCTGGCCAACGGCGCCTTCTACTACGGCCTCACCCGGGCCCTGGTGGAGGACGAGCGGCCGGTGTGGTCGCGCATGTCCTTCCGGGCCGCCGAGGACAATCTGCACACGGCGGCGCGGGACGGCATCGACGCCCGGCTGTACTGGCCCGGCATGGGCGAGGCGCCGGTGGCCGAGCTCGTCCTGCGGCGGCTGCTGCCGCTGGCCCACCGGGGGCTGGAACTCTCCGGGATGGACGCGGCCTGGCGGGAGCCACTGCTCGGAATCATCGAACAGCGGTGCGTCACCGGCCGTAACGGCGCCGTCTGGCAGAAGGAGATGTTCCATCGCATCGCCGGCTCCGCCCGGACCGGCCGCCATGAGGCGCTGCGGCGGATGACACAGCTCTACATCGACTACATGCACCTCAACGCCCCTGCTCACACCTGGCCTGTCGACTGAGCGGCGCCCCTCGCCGACCGCCCCGATCGGGGTCTGTGAGGGCCGACACGACCCCTCGATTCGGCAGTGCTCGCCGGAGCGTGCAGGATGTAACCATGACCATCAAGATCTACTTCGACATCACCATCGACGACAAGCCCGCCGGGCGGATCAACTTCAACCTGTTCGACGACGTCGTCCCCAAGACCGCGGAGAACTTCCGCGCGCTGGCCACCGGCGAGAAGGGCTTCGGTTACGCCGGCTCCTCCTTCCACCGGGTCATCCCCGAGTTCATGCTCCAGGGCGGTGACTTCACCCGCGGCGACGGCACGGGCGGCAAGAGCATCTACGGCGAGAAGTTCGCCGACGAGAACTTCACGCTCAAGCACGACCGGCCCGGCCTGCTCTCCATGGCGAACGCCGGCCGCAACACCAACGGCTCGCAGTTCTTCGTCACCACGATCGTCACCGGCTGGCTCGACGGCAAGCACGTGGTGTTCGGCGAGGTCGCCGACGAGGAGAGCATGGCTCTCGTCAGGAAGATCGAGTCCTACGGCTCGGGCAGCGGCAAGACCTCGGCGAAGATCACCATCGCGGAGTCCGGCCAGCTCTGACCGGGGCATCGAGCGGCCGCCGGCCGGGGGTCCGCCCCCGGCCGGCGGCGCGAGCGCCGTCGTACCGGGCGCGGATGCACCGCAGCGGATGCGCATGCGCGGATCCACGGGCGCGCTCGACCTGGTCAGGCCAGGGTCACCTCGACCGGCAGCTTCTTGATGCCGTTGACGAGTCGGACCGCACGCGAGGGACCTCGCCGGCCGGCCGGATGCCCGCCGGTCGCGGGATCAGCTCCTCGAAGTCGGACGTCGGCGGTTGTCGACGTCCGACGTCAGCGGTAGTCGACGGCGGGCGTCAGCGGTAGTCGGGGTTGGGCGCGTCGACGTGGCAGCCCGCGTCCCACTCCGAACGCTGGTTGCCGTGCGCGGGAACGCCGCCGTTGCGCTTGAGCAGGGCCGCGAGGTGCATCAGGTTCCACGTCATGAAGGTCGTGTTCCGGTTGGTGAAGTCGTTCTCCGGACCGCCCGAGCCGGGATCCAGGTACGAAGGCCCCGGACCCGCCGGACCGATCCAGCCGGCGTCCGCCTGCGGCGGGATCGTGTAGCCGAGGTGCTGGAGACTGTAGAGGAGGTTCATCGCGCAGTGCTTCACACCGTCCTCGTTGCCGGTGATCAGACAGCCGCCGACCCGGCCGTAGAAGGCGTACTGGCCCTGCGGGTTGAGCAGGCTGGAGCAGCTGTAGAGACGCTCGACGACCTTCTTCGTCACGGAGCTGTTGTCCCCGAGCCAGATGGGTCCGGCCAGCACCAGGATGTCGGCCGCCATCACCCGCTCGTACAGGGCCGGCCAGGCGTCGGTGGCGAAGCCGTGTGAGGTCATGTCCGGGTAGACGCCGGGGGCGATGTCGTGGTCGACGGCCCGGATCTCGTCGGTGGTCACCCCGTGCGCGTCCATGAGGGCCCGGCTCTTGTCGACCAGGCCCTGGGTGTGGCTGAGCTGCGGAGACGGTTTGAGGGTGCAGTTGACGAACAGGGCGCTGAGGTCGGCGAAGCGGTACGTGTCGCCGGAGGAGGGCGAGGCTGCCATGACGGTCTCCCTTGCTGAAGGCCTGGGAAGCGTCTCGCGGGGGGTCCGTTCCGTCCCGGTCCGACGCGCGCTCTGCGTCTTACGGAGTGATGACGTGCCGGGCGGGTCGCGGGGTCCGGCCCGGCCGCGGCCCTAGCGTGGCCGTATGCGTGTACTGGTCACCGGCGGTGCCGGATTCATCGGGTCCCATGTCGTCGACGCCCTGCGTGCGCGCGGGAACGAGGCGCTCGTGTACGACGTCCGGCAGGACCCCGCCGCCGACGTGCGCGATCCCGTCGCCGTCGCCCACGCCCTCGACGGCGTCGACGCCGTCTGTCACCAGGCCGCGATGGTCGGGCTCGGCGACGGGGTCACCGACGCGGCGGAATACGTCTCGCGCAACGACCTGGGAACGGCCGTCCTGCTCGCCGCCATGGCCGCGGCCGGCGTCGGGCGGCTCGTGCTCGCCGGGTCGATGGTCGTCTACGGGGAGGGACGCTACGAGTGCCGGGAGCACGGGGTGGTGCGACCGCGGCCCCGGGCCGTCGCCGATCTGGACGAGGGACGGTTCGAGCCGCCGTGCCCGGCGTGCGGCAGGGCCCTCGCCCCCGGGCTCGTCGCCGAGGACGCCCCCGCCGACCCGCGCAACGTGTACGCCACGACCAAGCTCGCCCAGGAGCATCTGGCGGCCTCCTGGGCCAGGTCGACGGGCGGGACCGCGGTGTCGCTGCGCTACCACAACGTGTACGGGCCCCGGATGCCCCGGGACACCCCGTACGCCGGAGTCGCCTCCTTCTTCCGCTCCGCGCTGGCCCGGGGCGAGGCCCCGCGCGTCTTCGAGGACGGGCGGCAGCGGCGGGACTTCGTGCACGTACGGGACGTGGCCGCCGCCAACCTCGCCGCGCTGGACGCCGACATGCCGAAGGGCATGCTGACGGCGTACAACACCGGCAGCGGGGAGCCGCACACGGTGGGCGAGATGGCCCGGACCCTGGCCGCCGCGTACGGCGGGCCCCAGCCGGTCGTCACCGGCGAGTACCGACTGGGCGACGTCCGCCACATCACGGCGGACTCCGCCCGGCTGCGGGCCGAGCTGGGGTGGAAGCCCCAGGTCGGGTTCCAGGAGGGAATGCGCGAGTTCGCGCGGGCCGGACTGCGCGGGGACTGAACCGCGCCCGGCTGACGGCGCCCCGGGCGCCGTGAGCCGGGCGTCGGCGGGGTCTCAGCGGGCCGCCGGCAGGGTCACCTCGAAGCGGCAGCCGCCAGGGATGTTGCGTACCGTGGCCCATCCCTGGTGGGCCTCCACGATCCCCCGCACGATGGCGAGGCCGAGCCCCGCGCCGGCCGGCGGCGTCCGGGCGTGCGTGCCGCGCCATCCGGTGTCGAAGACACGCGGCAGATCCTCCTCGGGGATGCCGCCGCAGCCGTCCGTGACGGAGACGACGACCCCGGCGGGCGAGCGTTCGGCGGCGACGGCGACCGTGCCGTCGGCCGGCGTGCGCCGGATGGCGTTGACGAGCAGATTGCCCAGCACCCGGCTCATCTCCTTGCCGTCCACCTCGACCGGAAGGGGCTCGACCCGGCCGCCGACGAGCCGTACGCCGTGTTCGCGGGCGAGCGGGTCGGCGCCGGCGAGGGCATCGCCGACCAGGTCGTACACGGACATGCGGGAGGTGGACAGGGCCAGCGCGCCGGCGTGTATGCGGGAGAGCTCGAACAGGTCGCCCACCATGTCGTTGAGCCGCTCGACCTCGGTGCGGATCTGGCGCAGATAGCGGCCGGGGTCGGCCGCGACGCCGTCCTCCAGCGCCTCCGACATCGCCCGCAGTCCGGCCAGCGGAGTGCGCAGGTCGTGCGAGATCCAGGCGACGAGTTCGCGTCTGGACGCCTCCAGCGCGCGTTCGCGGTCCCGGGACTCGGCGAGCTTCCCGCTGGTCGCCGCCAGCTCACGGCTCAGCGCGTCCAGTTCGGCGGTGGTCGGGCCGTCGGGGGCGGTGAAGGCTCCGCCGTCGCCGAACGAACGGGCGGCACGGGTGAGTTCACGGCTGCGGGCGACCACCCAGCGGCCGAGCAGCAGTGCGGTGGCCAGCGAGACCACCGCGGCCATGGCAACGACCGTCGTCACGACGCTCAGGTCGTGCCCGGACAGGAACATCGCCTGCGCCACGGCCAGTGTGCCCGCCAGCATCGCGGTCACGGCGACGGCGGCCACCACGGTGAGCGACGCGGTGAGCGAACGGCGGCGCAGCAGCCACAGCGCCCCCGCGCCGAGCAGCCCGGCGAGCAGGGCGCCGAGAAAGGCGAACAGGGCGATGAGCAGGGTGTCGCGCACAGTCACTCCCCCTCTCGGTCGGGTCCGGGTTCGAAGCGGTAGCCCACGCCCCACACCGTCCGGATCAGCTGCGGCCGCGCCGGGTCGTCCTCGACCTTGCCGCGCAGCCGGCGCACATGGACGGTCACGGTGGACAGGTCACCGAACTCCCAGCCCCACACCTCGTGCATCAGGTCCTCCCGGCCGAACGCCCGCCCGGGGTGCCGCAGGAAGAACGCGAGCAGGTCGAACTCGCGCAGGGTGAGGGCGAGTTCGGCGCCGTCCTTGGTGGCGCGGCGGGCTCCGGGATCGAGAGACAGGCCGGCCGCGCCCAGCACCCGCGCACCGGTGGCGGGCCGGCTGCGGCGCAGCACCGACTCCACCCGCAGCACGAGTTCACGGGGGCTGAAGGGCTTGGTGACGTAGTCGTCGGCCCCGACCTCCAGGCCCAGGATGCGGTCGTCCTCGTCGCCGCGCGCGGTCAGCATGATGACCGGCACGGGCCCGTGTCCGCGCATCCGGCGGCACACCTCGAGACCGTCCATGCCGGGCAGCATCAGGTCCAGCACCACCAGGTCGGGCCAGTGCGCGGCGGCCCGGCTCAGCGCGGACGGGCCGTCGTCGGCCCGGTCGACGACATAGCCGGCCCGGTCCAGGTATCCGGCGACGACCTCCGAGACCGTGGGGTCGTCGTCCACGACCAGGACCCGGGCCGATGCCGGTGGAGGGGGCGGGGACTCGTGCGGCTGCTCCATGCGCCCAGCCTCGCACCGCGCCCGGCTCCGTGCGGCGTCCGGGGGCGCCCAGGCGGCTTGACGTCCGCGTTTCGTAAGGAGCCGAGGTCCGGTTTGCCCGATTCGCGTTCGTAGGGTGAGACCGTGACCACGGACGCAGAAGCAGATGTCGTACTCCCCTGTCTGAACGAGGCCGAGGCCCTCCCCTGGGTGCTCGCCCGCATTCCGAAGGGCTGGCGGGCCATCGTTGTCGACAACGGATCGACCGACGGCTCGCCGGAGATCGCCCGCGCACTCGGCGCGAGAGTCGTCCACGAGCCCCGTCGGGGCTTCGGCGCCGCCTGCCACGCCGGACTGACCGCGGCCACCGCCGACGTCGTCTGCTTCTGCGACTGCGACGCCTCCCTCGACCCGGCGCTGCTCGCGCCGTTCGTCCACGAGGTCCGCGGCGGCACGGCCGATCTGGTGCTCGGCCGCAGGCGGCCCACCGACCGGGGCGCGTGGCCCGCGCACGCCCGGGCCGGCAACCTCGCGCTCGCGCGGCTGCTGCGCCGCCGCACCGGTCTGCGCCTGCACGACCTGGGCCCGCTGCGGGCCGCCCGCCGTGAGCCGCTGCTCGCGCTCGGTCTCACCGACCGGCGCAGCGGCTACCCGCTGGAGATGGTGGTGCGCGCGGCCGACGCGGGCTGGCGGATCACCGAGCACGACGTCCCCTACCTGCCCCGTACGGGCGTGTCGAAGGTGACGGGCACCTGGCGTGGCACCTGGCAGGCGGTCCGGGACATGAGCCGCGTCCTCAACGGCGTTCCGGCGCGCGAAGGAGTCGCACGGTGACCACGCTGCTCGTCATCGCCAAGGAGCCGCTGCCTGGCCGGGTGAAGACCCGGCTCACCCCGCCGTTCACCCCACGGGAGGCGGCCGCGCTGGCGGAGGCGGCGCTGTCCGACACCCTGCGGGCGGTGGCGGCCACGCCCGCCTCCCGCCGTGTCCTGGTGCTGGACGGCGTCCCCGGACCCTGGCTGCCGTCCGGCTTCGAGGTCGTACCGCAGTGCGCGGGCGGGCTCGACGAACGGCTCGCGGACGCCTTCGCCCGGTGCGACGGCCCGGCCCTTCTCATCGGGATGGACACCCCGCAGGTGACGCCGGAGCTGCTGACCGCCGACTTCGACGGCTGTGACGCGTACTTCGGCCCGGCGAGGGACGGCGGCTTCTGGGCGCTGGGGCTCGCCGAGCCCGATCCCGCTCTGCTGCGGGGCGTGCCCATGTCGACGCCTGCGACGGGGGCCGTGCAGCGGGCGCGGCTCGTCGGCGCGGGGCTGCGGGTGCGCGACCTGCCGTGTCTGCGGGACGTGGACACCGCCGCGGACGCGACGGCCGTCGCCGCGCTGGCCCCGCGCAGCCGCTTCGCCGACCGTCTCGCCGGGTGCACGGCGGCGGTGGGCCGATGAGCACCGCGTACGACCTCACGGGGGCCGACCCCGCCGACGTCGGCGTGGCCGAGGCCGCGAGGGTCGCGGGGGCCGCCACCGACTGGGCCGCCGCCGACCCGTACAGCGCCGCCCTGCGCACCGGCCGGGGCCCGCTGTTCCTGCGCCGCGCCGACGGCTGGCTGCTGCCGCTGGAGGTGGAACGGTGGTGCGCCCGCGCCGACGCGGCCGATCTGGCGATCCTGGACCGGTGCGAGGGAGCCGTACTCGACGTGGGCTGCGGGCCCGGCCGGCTGGTGGCCGAACTCGCCGCCCGGGGACGGCCCGTGCTGGGCATCGACGTCAGCGAGGCCGCCGTCGCCCACACGCTGGGGCTGGGCGGCCAGGCGCTGCGGCGGTCGGTCTTCGACCCGCTGCCGGGCGAGGGGCGCTGGGCGACCGTGCTGCTCATCGACGGCAACGTCGGCATCGGCGGCGATCCGCTCGCCCTGCTGCGCCGGACGGCCGCTCTGCTCGTCCCGGGTGGCCTGCTGATCGCCGAGACCGCGCCGGTGGACGTGGACGAGCGGGCCGAGGTCGAGGTCGTCGGCCCGCCCGGGGCGGGCGGCACCGGCCGCGCGTTCCCCTGGGCGCGGCTCGGCACGCCGGCCCTGCTGCGGTACGCGGGCCGCGGGGACTGGCGGACGGCCGGTCAGTGGACGGCCGGCGACCGCTGCTTCCTCGCCCTGCGCACCCGCAGCGCGAGGAGCAGCGCCGAGCCGCCGAAGAGCACCGCGGTGATCAGCAGCCAGTGGGCGAGGAACCCGTCCGCCGAGCGGCCGGTGGCCGACCGGTAGCGGACTTCCACCTTCCCGCTGATCAGCGGGAACCACACGAGCAGCAGCAGCGCGGAGAGCGCGGCCGGTACCCGGACGTACATCGTCAGGCGCCGCCGGCCGGTCGCGCCGAGCCCCTGTACGACAGCCCGGTCGGCCACGGCGTACATGGGCAGCAGCACCAGGTCGTGCAGCAACGCCGCCCCCGCCCACCACAGCGCCACGCCGAACCAGTCGTCGGCGAGGAGACGTACGCCCGCGTAGGCGGCGAGCGCGAACGAGAAGGCGAGCAGGAGGATCTGGAAGGGGCTGCCGATCACCGGCCGTCGCAGCACGGGCCGTCGCAGCACGGGCTTCATCGCGTCTCTCCGAAGGTCATCCGGGCCACCCACTTGGTGTTGAGCACGCCGGGAGCGGCGGGCACGATGACGCGCGCCGGGTAGCCGTGGTCGGGGCTCAGGGACTCGCCGTTGACGTACAGGGCGAGCAGGGAGCGCGGGTCGGCGACCTGGTTGGCGCGCAGGGCGGCGTGGCGGAAGGCGCCGCGCCGCTGGAGGGACTCGACGAACACGTCCGGCGGGTCGTCGTAGCCGACGAGCGCGGCGAGGTCCCGTAGCCGTACGCCCCGCCACCACTGGTCCGAGGTCGACCAGCCCTCGACGCAGGCGATGGGCAACGCCGCACTGTGCAGAGGGAGTTCACGGAGCTCGGCGCGGCCGAGACGGAGGGTGCCGGTGCGCCCCGTGACGACGAGGCGCCAGGCGTCCTCGTCCGTCTGAGGCGCGGTGATCCCGGCGTACGCGGCCGTCTTGTTGATCTGGAAGCCGTTCGGACCGCTCCCCGGATCGGGTCCACCGTGCGGAGCGAGCAGGGCGGTGCGCCGCAGCGGTCCGTCGAAGCTCTGGCCGGCCGTCGTGGCGAACAGCAGCAGCGAGCCCCCTCCGACGAACCACAGCGCTCCGCGCCGGGAGACGGTCGCGGGGTCCGGGCGCGGGGAGACGAGCTCCTGCTCGGGCGCGGGCTCCTGCGAGGAGGCCGGCTCCTGCGACGAGGCCGGCTCCTGCGCCCGCAGGCGGCGCAGATTGCGGACGGCCGCCGGGACCTTCAGCACGGCGTGGGCGACGAACGCGGCGAAGAAGACCCATGCGCCGTAGAAGTGCAGGGGGTAGAAGGAGCCGGGGAAGACGTAGTCGAGCTGGACGTTGAGGACGCCGGTCGTGAACTCGAACAGCGCGCCGCCGACCAGTAGCAGCAGGGAGATCCGTTCGAGCGCGTGGGCGAGCGAGCGGGCCGGCGGCAGCGTGAACAGCTTCGGCACGACCGACCACAGCTTGGCCAGCAGGACGGGGATCAGGGTGACGCCGAGGGTGACGTGCACGCCCTGGTTGACCCGGTACAGCCAGTGCGGGCCGGTCGGCCAGGAGAAGAGGTAGAAGCCGAGGATCCCCTTGTCCGGGGTCTTGTCGTTCACCGGGGAGAGGTCCGGGTTGTAGGCGGCGTACGAGAGCAGGCCCGTCACGAACAGCACCGTGATGCCGGCGAGCAGCACCAGGCCGAGCACCGAGGTGAACCAGGGGCCGCGCAGCGGGCTGCGCCAGAAGCCGGGGGAGGTGGGGAGCCGTGCGTCGTCTCGCATGATCCGACCGTAGGCCGCGGCACCCCCGGAAACGGGTGCGCGACCCATGACGAAACGCTGACGTCCGGCCCCGGACGGCGGTCCGCGGCCCGCCGCCCGGCCTAGCGTGCCGGTGTGAACAGCACCCTGCGCTCCGCCGAGCCGCGTGTCCGGCGCTCCGGCGGCATCACCCGCGACCTCCGCCGCGACCTGTACGCGGTGGGCGCCGCCGTCCTGCTCGTGACGGCGGCCGTGCTGATCGGCCACCACATCCAGCACACCCGTCACACCCTGCGCGTCAACTGGCCTCCCTTGCTTGGAAGTTGGGGGCCCCATCTGGGACCGGGCACGCCGGTGGCCGTCGTGCTGGCGGTCGCGACCGTGGCATACGGTCCCGCCCTGGCCGCCCGCCTGCCCTGGCGGGCCCTGCTCGCTGCGGCCTGGGGCGCCGCCACGGCCTGGATCCTTTCCCTCGCCCTGATCGACGGCTGGCAGCGCGGCGTCGCCGGCCGGCTCACCTCCCGCCACGAGTACCTCCAGGTCGTCGGCCGCTTCCACGACGTCCCGGCGGCACTGCGCGACTTCACCCACCACATCCTTCTGGAGTCCCCCGACAACTGGCCCGCGCATGTCGCCGGTCATCCCCCGGCGGCCACGCTGACGTTCGTCCTGCTCGACCGGATCGGGCTGCGGGGCGGGGGCTGGGCCGGAACCTGGTGCGTCGCCGTCGGCGCGACGGCCTGTGTGGCCGTCCTGGTGGCGGTGCGGGCGCTTGCCGACGAGGGGCTCGCGCGGCGGGCGGCGCCCTTCCTGGTGCTGGCTCCGGCCGCGGTGTGGATGGGGACGTCGGCGGACGCGTACTTCGCCGCGGTCGCCGCGTGGTCCGTGGCGCTGCTGGCCCTGGCGGTCACCGGACGGCGGGTCAGGAGCGGGGCGCTGGGCTCAGGCCTGCTCTTCGGCCTGAGCTGCTACCTCTCCTACGGCCTCACGCTCTTCGCGCTGATCGGCGCGGCGGTGCTGCTGCTCGGCCGGGGGCGCGTCCGGGAGCGCCCCGGACTGCTCGTCCTCCTGCTGGCCGGGGCGGCCGTCGTGCCGACGGCGTTCACCCTCGCCGGATTCGACTGGTGGGAGGCGTACCGGCTGCTGGTCACGCGCTACCGGCAGGGGGCGGGCGGGATCCGCCCCTACGGCTACTGGGTGTGGGCCAATCTCGCCTGCACGGTCCTGATCACGGGCCTGGCGACGGCGGCCGGCCTTCGGCGGACCGGCGCGACGCTCCGCCACCACCGCGGCGAGAGCCCCGCGCGGCCCGGCGGTCCGCACCGCTCCGGCGCGGACGCCCGTCTCGCCCTCCTCGTGGCCGCCGCCGTGCTCGCCCTGCTCGTCGCCGACCTGTCCGGCATGAGCAAGGCCGAGACGGAACGCATCTGGCTCCCCTTCGCCCTGTGGCTCCTCCCGTCCTGCGCGTTCCTCACCCGCCCGCGTGCCTGGCTGGCCGCCCAGGCCGTCCTGGCCCTGCTGGTCAACCACCTGTTGCTGACCGGCTGGTGAGCCGGGGCGCGACGGCGCTCAGCCGGCGAGTTCTCCGAGGAGTGCCCAGGTGCGGCGGCGCGCGGCCTCCCCGGCGACGCCCGTGCCCGAGAACACCACCTCCGTCGCCCCGGCGTCGCGGTGGCGGCGCACCTCGGCGGCGACCGTCCGCTCGTCGCCGGTCACCGCCACGTCGCCGGCCCGCCGGCCGCCGGAGAGTTCGACGACCCGCGCGTCAGTCGTGTGAACGAGCGCGTGACGCGCGTCCGGCGCCCGGCCCGCCGGAGCCCGCGCGACCGCCCGAGGCGGCCGGGCACACCGACGCCACATCGAGACGGAAAACAGTGCAACCTATGGGGCAATCAGGTTGTCTCTGTTTTTAACCGACACATCACCACACACGTCCTTCGGGGGAGATCATGGTGCGAAACAGAACACTCTGGGCCACCGCCGCTCTGCTGGCCGCCACCCTGGGTGTGGCCGCGGTCCCGGCAACCGCCGCCCCGGCCACGGCCACCCGGGCCGCCACGGCCTGCCCCACCGGCTGGGGCAGCCTGGACAAGACCTACTCCGCCGGCACGGCGACGCCGCTGACGAACGTCAGGACCGGCCGCCACGACTGTTACGACCGGTTCGTCGTCGACGTGCCGGGCGCGGGCGCCGCCGAACTCGGCTTCTCGGTCGCGTATGTCGACCGGCTCTACCAGGACGGCTCGGGCCGCCCCATCACCGTGGGCGGCGGTGCCATCCTGGAGGTGCGGGTCAACGCGCCCTCCTACGACCCCGAGACCGGCACACCCACCTATCCGGGCCGGGTGGCACAGCCGCTGCCGGGCGTGAACCTCACGGGATACAGCACCTTCCGGGACACCCGGTACGCCGGGAGCTTCGAAGGGGTGACGCAGTTCGGGCTCGGCGTTCGCGCGCGCCTGCCGTTCCGGGTGCAGCGCCTGGCCGACCACCTCGTGGTGGACGTCGCGCACACCTGGTGACACCGGCCGTCCGGCCCGTCCCCGGCGCCCGGCCTCCAGGGGCCGGCGCCGGGCGCGGCGAGGGTACGCCCGTCGCGAGCGCGTGTTCTCGCAGCCCCCGGGACATCCCGGCCGGGATTTCGTAGGCTGTCGGTCGCCGTTCGCCACCCCCACCGCGCCCCGCAGAGGACCGGATGCAGACCTTCAGACTTGTCAAGTACCTGACATCAGCAGCCGTGGTTCTCACGCTGCTGGCCCCGGCACCGACCGCGGCAGCCGCGATCCCGGTCGCCGCCGCCGAGGACGCCGCCGCGTCCGCCGCCGAGGCCGCTCCCCCGGCGGCGGAGGACTGGCAGCCACCCCTGTCCACCCGGGGCCGCTACATCGTCGACGCGCAGGGGCGCCGCTTCCGCCTGAAGTCCGCCAACTGGGACGGTGCCCAGGGGTCGTGGTCGGGAAGCGGCAGCACCGCCGATCCCGCGAACCACCACGCCGGCCAGGACTCCTCCGGCATACCCCTCGGCCTGGACCGCGCCCCGCTGTCCGAGCTGCTCGCCGACTTCCACCGGCTCGGCATCAACAGCATCCGGCTGCCGTTCTCCAACGAGATGATCCGCACGACGACCCCGGTGCCGGACACCGCGGTCGCGGCCAACCCGCGACTGCGCGGCAGCACACCCCTGCAGATCTTCGACGCCGTCGTGGCCGCCCTCACCGGCGACGGGTTCGCGGTCATCCTCAACAACCACACCAACACCACCCGCTGGTGCTGCGGCCTGGACGGCAACGAACGCTGGAACAGCGGCCGGACCACCCGGCAGTGGACGGACGACTGGGTCTTCATGGCCCGCCGATACTCCGCCGACCCCCGTGTCGTGGGCGCGGACCTCTACAACGAGGTGCGCCGTGACGTCCTGGACGACCCCAACTGGGGCCTCGGCGACGACCACGACTGGTACGCGGCGGCCCAGCTCGCGGCGGACCGCATCCTCACCGAGGCCGACCCCGACCTCCTCATCGTCGTCGAAGGCATCAACTGGACCGGGCTGCCCGTGGACGGGCTGCCCCACGAGCGCCCCACCCTCACGCCCGTCCGCACGCTCTCGCACACGCTCCTGGACGCGCACAAGCTGGTCTACTCCGCCCACTTCTACGGCTACACCGGCCCCCGGCACAGCGGTGCCACCGGGATCGGCGAGACCCACGACCCGCGCTACCAGGACCTGACCCGCGACCAGCTGTCCCAGGTCCTCACCGACCAGGCCTTCTTCGTCACCGCCGAGGGGCAGCACTACTCCGCCCCCGTGTGGATCAGCGAGTTCGGCATCGGCGCCCAGGAGACCGGCGTCGCAGCCCGCACCTGGTTCGGCAACCTCACCGACTACTTCGCCGACCACGACGCCGACTTCGCGTACTGGCCCCTGGTCGGCTGGGAGGGCCACGACGACTGGTCGCTGCTGCGCTACGACACGTCGGGGCGCCGGTTCGGCATCCTCGACCAGGCCGACTGGCGCGCCACCGCCTGGGACCACCTGATGACGTCCGCGACCCGCACCGGGACCGTCCCGCCGGTGCCGGTCCGGCGCATGCTCGCCACCGACCACGGCGACGCGGTGCAGTCCCGGCGGGTACGGGCCGGCGGGGACTGGGATCCCGGGGCCTCCAAGGCCGCCTGCCCGGACGGCCTTCGGCTGATCGGCCTCAGCCACACCGGCGGCCGGGGTATGTGCACCGACACCACCGGCGGCGACCTGCGGGCCCCGGACGGCACGCAGACGGTCGTCACCGACGAACGCCACGTCCCCGCCGGCGGCGACTGGGCCGGCGGGTACACCAAACTCCAGTGCCCCGATGGGCAGTTCCTCATCGGCTACAGCCGCCGCGGGGAGCGCGTGTCGGCCGCCCTGTGCGTGCCCGCCCGCACCGCGCTGGGCCGGGCCGGGCGGACCGTCTGGTTCGACCGGTCCGACAACCGGCCCGCCGACACCGGCGGCGACTTCGCCCAGGGCCACTACAAGGGCCAGTGCGCCGCCGACGAGTACGCCGCGGGCATCGCCTTCACCACCCGGTTCGGCAGCGCACCGGGCCCCGCCGCCCTGCTGTGCGTCCCGTTGGGGCCGTGACCGGCGCGCCCCCAACGGGCTGCTCACAGCCGCCCGTTGGGGGCGTGGACGTCCTTGCGTCCCGGAACCCCTGCGAAATTGTCCGTGCTCGGTAACAGGCGGATCCCGCCGGGCCGTTTCCCCGTCCTGACAACTGCACGGGATCACCGGGGCACGGGATCCGCCGACACGACACGAACAGGGCAGACATGGCGCGGCATGGCGGGCGGGGATGGTACGGCCGGGTTATCGCGGCGGCGGTCGGTGTGACGGCCATGGCCGCCGTCACCTCGGTATGGACCGCGCAGGCCGGACCGGTGGACGCAGGGCAGGCGGGAGCGGGCGCCTCGGCGCACCCCTCCGCGGGTTCCGTGCCGTCCCGGGTGTCGGTGGACATCGCCCATGCCTCTGACCACGGTGCCCGTGGCGTCAACATCACGATCGACGACGGTCCGGACCCCGACTGGACGCCGCAGGTCCTCGAGGTGCTGCGGGAGAACGGCGTGAAGGCGACCTTCTGCATGGTCGGCACGCAGGCCCAGGCCCACCCGGACCTGGTCAAGGCCGTGGTGGCGGACGGCCACCGGCTGTGCGACCACACGGTCTCGCACGACACCACCATGGACACCAAGCCCGACTCCTACCAGTCGCAGCAGATCCTGGACGCCGAACGGATGATCACCGAGGCCTCCGGGGGCGTCCGCCCGGTGTACTACCGGGCGCCGGGCGGCGCCTTCACGCCCTACAGCCGCGATCTCGCCGCCTCCCGCGGGATGCGGCCGCTGGGCTGGAACGTCGACACCAAGGACTTCGAACGGCCGGGCGCCGCCGCCATCGTCGCCACCGTGAAGAGCGAGGTGTCGGGCGGCCCGACGATCCTCTTCCACGACGCGGGCGGGGACCGCTCGCAGACCGTGGCGGCCCTGCGCGAGATCCTGCCGTGGCTGCGGCAGCAGGGGTACTCCTTCGGCTTCCCGGTGCGCTGAACGCGCGGTCACTGCGCGTCGCGCCGGTCGTCCTCGCTCCAGGCACGGGTGTCCCGGGGCCGGACGTACGGTTCCTCACCCTCGGGCAGCCCGTCGGCCACGGCCCGCTGCCGGGCCAGCTCGGCGTCGAACTCCAGGCCGAGCAGGATCGCGATGTTGCTGATCCACAGCCACACCAGGAAGACGATGACACCGGCGAGCGTGCCGTACGTCTTGTTGTACGAGCCGAAATTGGCCACGTAGAAGGCGAAGCCGGCGGAGGCGACCAGCCAGATCACCAACGCCAGCACGCTCCCGGGCGTGATCCACCGCAGTCCGCGCCCCCGGACGTTCGGCGTCGCCCAGTACAGCAGGGCGATCATGATCGTGACCAGGAGCACCAGCACCGGCCACTTCGCGAGGGACCACACGGTCAGCGCCGTGTCCCCGATGCCCAGCGCCGCGCCGGCCTGCCGGGCCAGACCGCCGGTGAACACCACGATCAGCGCGCTGGCGACCGCGAGCACCAGAAGCACCACCGTCACCCCCACGCGCAGCGGCAGCACCTTCCACACCGGCCGCCCCTCGGGCATGTCGTAGACGGCGTTGGCACAGCGGATGAAGGCCGCCGTGTAGCCGGAAGCCGACCACACCGCCAGCACCAGACCGACGATCGCCATGACCGAGCCGACGCCGCCCCGGCCCTGCAACTGCTGCACCGCGTCGCTGATGATGTCGCGGGCCGAACCGGGCGCCACCTTGCGGAGGTTGTCCAGGACCTCGTCGGTGGCCGACTTCCCCGCCAGTCCCAGGAGCGACACGAGCACCAGCAGGGCCGGGAACATCGACAGCACCCCGTAGTACGTCAGTGCCGCGGCCCGGTCCGTGAGTTCGTCGTCCTTGAACTCCCGCAGGGTGCCTTTGAGCACGGCCGGCCAGGAGCGCTTCGGCAACTGTCCAGGACCGTCCGGCGTGCGCCGTTCCACCTGCTCGTCCGGCCCCGACCTGCCCGCCCGACCGGTCGCCGACGGCGTGGTGTCGTCATGGTCGGATTTCGATGTGCGTGCCATGACAACGGAGTAACCGCGACCGGCCGTTCCATGCGTCGGCCAGGGCAGCGGCCGGAACGCAGCCGGGTGCTGCTGGAGCCGGGGGGCGTCGCCCGCCTCGTGCCCGCGGTCCGCCGATGGCCGGGGCCGGCGCGACGAAGGTCGGTGAGGGGGCCGGGCCCGCGGTCGTCCCGGCGGCAGGGACACGTCCGAAAGGCGTCGCCCGGAAGGTGTCGCGCCGCGGCCCCCGGTCCGCTCAGCCGATCGTGCCCTGCCCGTACGGGACGAGCCGTACGGGTCCCATGAGACCGAAGTCCTGTCGGGCGACGGCTCCGAAGACCGTGGGCTGGGCGACCCGGAGCCGGTTGACGAGCGGGATCGCCACCTCGATCTCGATCACGTTGTGGCCGCGCCGGAGCAGGGGGCCCACGTCGACGACCGGATGGAGACGGTCGAGGGGCGGGGCCACGGTGCCGTTGACGGTGACGCGGGCGGTGTCGGAGACCTGGCCGAGTTCCAGGTGGGCGCCGTGCGCGGAGGTCCACCCGGCCGGCAGGTCGATCGTCGTCCGGTAGCGTCCGATGCCCGCGGAGTCGGCCAGTTCCGGGATCCGCGACCAGGGCAGCAGCGTGTCGAGGGTCAGCGTGCGGTGGACGTGGTCGGTCCGGGTCGGGGAGGATCCGGGGTACCAGTCGTCGACGTCCAGCTGCCAGCGGCCCGGGGTGATGGGGGCGGGTACGGACAAGATGGCCGTGGTGACCGTACGGCCCGACGACAGCCGGGTCGTACGGGTGCCCGCCTCGGCCGAACGGACCGTCAGCGAGCTCCCGTCGAAGAGGACTTCGGAGGCGTCCGTGTCGACGACGTGCGGCTTGGCCCCGTTCCGGTCGCCGAAGAGTCCCGGACGTCCCAGTGCGACGATCATCACCTGGCCGGGCTGGAGGGCGACCCGCACGGTGACGTCGCCGTCGTCCTCGGTGTAACGGGCGATCCGCGTGGCTTCTCCCGTCCAGGGATCGAGCAGATAGGGGATCGTCGTCGCGCCCCGTGTGCGGCGGGTGTGCCGCAGTGTCACCTGGTGGTCGATCGCGGCCACGGGCGGTTTGACCGTCTCCGCGTGCTTGCCGTTGCAGAGGTAGTAGAAGTCGGCGTCCCGCGTGACACGGTGTGCGTTCAAGAGCGTGGAGGCGGTGGCGTGGCGTACGTCCGGGGTGACACCGAGCCCGGCGAGGGCGTCGCCCACGGCGGCCTTGTCGGTGACCCGGGTGACGTGGGGCAGGGCGAGCAGCCGGGTCAGGAGCTCCCGCAGCCGGTCGGTCTCGCCGTCGTCGGGGACCCCCGGGGTGAGCGGCTGGTCGAAGGCGCCCAGCAGGACGATCGGCAGGCCGGCCTCGGCCAGCGCCAGCAGGCGGCGGGCGTCGGCCGTGGCGAGGGTGGGGGTGGAGGAGTAGAAGAAGTCGCCCTCGACGAACAGGGCCTTGTAGGCAGGCCCGTTCGGAGCCAGCCGGCCGCCCGAGACGGTGGCGTTCGGCAGGTCGAGCAGCGGACCGCTGAGGAACTGGTGGGTCCAGCCGAGCGGGATGCCGGTCGCGGTGAACCAGGACGCGCCGATGCCGGTGGCGGCGTAACCGGTCTGGCGGAAGACGGCGACGTCGGCGCGGGCGGTGCCGGACTGGAGCACGCCGTGCACCCGGCCGAGGTAGGCGGCGATGTCCGCCACGTGCTGCCAGCTGGGCTGCCGGGGTCCCCACGACTCGCCGTACCCCGAGGCCCCGTTGTACGGGCTGAAGGCGGCGAAGCCGGGCCAGCTCACGCCGGGCGCGGTGGCGTAGGAGAACCCGTGGACGACGGTCTGGTTGACGCCCGCCGCGTAGGCGCCGCCCATGGTGCGCAGGAAGCGGTCCCAGGTGGTGCTGTAGGCGGAGCCGTTGTAGGCGCCGGACTCGCAGGACAGCACCGTGTGGCCCGCCATGTCCCTGCCGCCCGCGAGGCAGCGGAAGTCGTCGAGGTTCTTGAACCCGAGGGATTCGCCCTCGGGGATGTCGAGGATCGCCGCGGACTCGATCGCGTCGGTCTGGAGTCCGTAGGGCTGGGCGCGCAGGGTCATGCCGAGGGAATGGGCCCAGTCCCGCAGAGCGCGCACGTGGTGGCGGTTGAAGAGTTCCGAGAAGGTCTCCCAGAAGTCGTGTCTGATCTGCCGGGTCAGCTGCGCCTCGAAGGCGAACACCTGGTTGCTGTCGCTCAGGACGAGGGCGGGCAGGTAGGGCAGCAGGGGCCGGCCGGTGTGCTCGGCGAAGGCGTCCGGCAGGGAAGGAGTCCAGGTCAGGCCGTCCGTCTCCAGCTCCACGGAGTCCTCGAAGAAGGCGCCGCCGGCCGCCTTCAGCAGGCTCCGCACGGTCGGGGTCAGCAGTTGCCGCTCCCAGAAGCCGGTGACGGCCGCGGTCCCCGCCGGGTCGAGGTGGTCGACGACGTAGGCGGCGGGCGCGGAGTGTGGGCCGGACTCGGGCTGCTGACCGCTGCCGCGCGTCCAGTAGGAGATCAGCGTCCACTCCCCCGTGTCGGGAGCCGTCCAGGTCAGGGTGCCGTCCTCGGCGACGGTGGAGGTGAGGTCGCGGACGCTGGAGGGGTCGAGTCCGGTCTCCTTGCGCGTGGAGTACGCGGGCTCGACGCGGGCGGCCTGTACGGCGAGGAGTCGCTGCCGGGTCACGCCGGCGGCGGGCGCGTGCACGGGTGGCGGCACCGGCCCCTGGAAGGTGGCTCCGGCGCTCAACGAGGCCCGGCCGTGGACGAGTTCCTTGGCGGCCGCGTCGTCGTCCGGGGTGACGCCGGGGACCGCGACGGGCCAGCTCGGGCCGAGCGTGAGGTCGATGGTGAGGCCCCGTCTCGCCGCCCGGCGCAGCGCGGCCTCCACGCCGTCGCGCCACGGCCCGCTGCCCCACCCGTGGTGCGCGGTGTCCAGGACCGACTTGTCCTTGATGCTGTGATGGACGGCGGCGATCTCCGCGCCGCCGAACCCCGCGTCCGCGATCTGGTCGACCTCGCGGGCGATCTCGTCGGTGTTCACCAGACCGTCCGGCCACCACCAGCGGAACTTGGGCCGCACCGAACGGGCGGGAGCGGCGAACCAGTCGGCGGCCGGACCGGGCTCCCCGGTGACGGAGGGCGCCGCAGCGGCCGCCGTCCCGGATCCCAGGGCGGCCACGATCCCGGCCGCGATGCCCACCGTCGCCCCGGCGGCGAGAACCGCCCGCCGTGACATTCCGCCGCCCTGCTCGACCTGCTCGACCGGTTCCCGCATGAGCGCTCCCAGATGATCGTTCTTGGTTTTGAATCGTTTCAATCCGACTCGAACGCGGGAACGCTAAGCCTCGGCTCGGAGCAAGGTCAAGATGTCGGACGGATCAAGTCGAGGAGATGGCGCGGGGTGACGGCGGGGTGGTGGGCACATCACGGGGGTGGGGGGGCGAGCGCGATGGACTTCGAGGCTCGATCGCGGCGAGGTCCTCGGTGAGCCCTGGGGTGACGGGTGACGACGACGCCTGTTTTGCGGTGGGGAAGTTGCGCAGGACGGGAGGCGATACCGAAGGAGTTCGGGGACGGCAGGCCGGCGCGGAAGCGGCGCCGGGCTCCCCGTCAGGCAGTCCGCGTGCGGCGCCTGCGAGCCCCTGCGGACCGGCGGGACAGCCGCTGCGTCGACGGGTGACGCTTCGGTGGAGTGGAGCCCGCGGGTTCCTCCGCATGTGGCGGGGATCACGTCGGGAGGAAAACCTGCGGTCCGGCTCGGGCGTCTAGCCGGTGTGAGATCAATCAGCAAGGGACCGCGCGCACTGGACGAGGAGCGTCTCGTCCGGCTGGTGGCAAGAGGTGACCGTGCCGCGTTCGAGGAGCTGTACCGCCGTACGTCGCCATGGTTGGCGGTGCGGCTGCGCCGCCGGTGCGTGGACGAGCAGATCGTCGCGGAGGTCATGCAGGAGACGTATCTGGCGGTGTGGCGCGCGGCGGGCGCCTTCGCCGGGGCAGCCGCCGGAGGATCGGCCACCGGTTGGCTGTGGACGATCGCGGCGCGCCGTCTCGTCGACGCGTTCCGGCGCAGGGCCCACCACGCGGAGCCGCCGCCGGCCGCCGCTGTGCCCGATGCCGCGCCCGCCGCCGAGGAGGAAGCCCTCGCGGCGACCGTCGGCGGCGATGTCGGGGACGCGCTGCGGTGCCTCGCGCCGGAGTTGAGACAGGTACTGCAGGCCATGGTGCTCGACGGACTGTCCGTCCGGGAGACCGCGGTCCTGCTCGGGTTGCCCGAGGGAACGGTGAAGACCCGTGCCCGCCGGGCCAGGATCGCGATGCGGAGGGCGCTGGCATGAGCAGGGAACACGCGTCGAAGCGGATCATCGACGCTTACGGGCGCGGCGGCGCGGACCTCACCGCCGACGAGGTGTGGGCCGTGGAGGCCCATCTGGAGACGTGCCGGGGGTGCCGTGACCGGCTGTCCGCCACCGTCGAGGCCGAGGTGCCCGCCGTGGCGGCGCTGGTCGACGCCGTATGGTCCGGCCTCGAACCCCGGTTGGCGGTCACCGCCACGATGCCGCGCGGCCGGCGCTGGTCGGCGCCGCTCTCGCGCTGGATGACGCCGACGATGGTGCCGTGGCTGGCCATGGTCGTGGGCGTGACGCTGCTGGCCCTGCTGCTCGACCTGGCCGACACCGGCTACGGCGAGGTGTCGCTGGTGCTGCTGCTCGCTCCGGTTCTGCCGGTGCTCGGCGTCGCGGCGTCCTGGTCGCGCGGTCTGGACCCGGCGTACGAACTGACTGCCTCGGTGCCCAGGGCCGGGCTCTGTCTGGTGCTGCGACGCACCGCGTCCGTGCTCGCCGTGGTCGTCCCCGCGCTGCTGGTGGGCGGATGGGTGACGGGGGTGATGGTGGCTCAGTGGCTGCTGCCGTGTCTGGCCTTCACGACGACGACACTGGCGCTCGGCGGTGTGGTCGGGGTGACCCGCGCCGCCGTCGCGCTGGCTGCCGTGTGGGCCGCCGTGGTCGTGGCGCCGACCCTGGCCACCAGCCGTACGAGCTTCGCCCTGCAGACGGGCGGTCTGCCCGCGTGGGGGCTGGTTCTCGCTCTCGGCATCGGTGTCGTGATCGCCCGCAGAGGCGCGTACTCCGTGCTGGGAGTCCATCGATGACGAGCGGAGAGGAACACCACATGACGTCCGCGGTGAGTGCGGCCGACATCGCACCGACGACCTACGCCTGGGAGATCCGGGCGACCGGACTGAAGGTCAGGGTCGGCAGGAGACGGATGGCCGTCAACGGCCTCGACCTGTCGCTGGGCACCGGTGTACACGGCCTCCTCGGCCCCAACGGGGCAGGCAAGACCACCCTCATCCGGACGCTGGCCACCGTACTGCGCCCCACCGAGGGCACCCTGGAGATGCTCGGCGAGTCCGCGGGCGGCAGGGGCGAACATCGTGCGCTGCGCCGCCGGATCGGCTACCTGCCGCAGGAGTTCGGCTACTACAAGCGCTTCACGGCGCGTGAGTTCGTCGAGTACATGGCCTGGTTGAAGGAGGTACCCAGGGCGGACATCCCCGCCGCCGTGCAGCGGGCCCTGGAGCGGGTGGGGCTGGCCGACCGCGCCGACGAGAGGATGAAGACCCTGTCGGGCGGCATGGTGCGCAGGGTCGGCATCGCCCAGGCGATCGTGAACGACCCGGCCATCCTGCTGCTGGACGAGCCGACGGTGGGTCTGGACCCGGCGCAGCGGCTCCGCTTCCGTGAGCTGCTGCAGGAGTTGGGCACGGACACCTGTGTGGTCGTCTCGACGCATCTGGTGGAGGACGTCGCCGCCGCCTGTACCAGTGTGGTGCTCTTCGCCGAGGGGCGGCTGGTCTTCCAGGGCCCCCCGGACGAACTGGCCTCGGTGGGCGGCCCCGAGCACGTGGGTGACAGCCCGCTGGAGCGCGGCTACTCGGCACTGTTGCTCAACCCCGAGCAGGGAAGGGGAACTTGGTGAACGTCCGCGTTCTGCGTATCGAGTTGAGGCGCTCCGTCGCCCTGTGGGCCGGTGCCCTGGTCCTGGTGCCGGCGCTGGCGTTCCTGTACCTGATTCCCGGATCGTGGTGGACGGGGACCACGGCGTGGACGGCCCAGTGGACGTCCATGGCCCTGCGGACCCGCGGTCTGCTGTTCTACCTGTGGCCGCTCGCCGTGGGGCTCGGGGCGCTGCAGGGCCTGCGCGACCACCGCTCGAAGATGTCCGAGCTGCTGACGAGCACGCCGCGGCCCGCCCGGCACCGCGCGGCCGCGCTGGCAGGCCCCACGGCGGTCACGCTGACCTCGGCATTTGCTCTCCTCGTCCTCGTGGGCGGGGTCCAGGTGGTCGCCAACACCGAGTACACGCACCTCGGATGGCTGCCGATCTCGCTGGTGGGGGCACTCTCTCTGGTGGCGGGGGCCTTGCTGGGCATGGGGGCCGGGCGGGCCCTGCCGTCCGTGCTCACGCCGCCCGCGCTGGCCATGGGCGCCTTCGTGTTCACGGCTCTCCTGCAGATGTCGTTGGGCCGGACGGAGACGACCACGGCGACGGGGGTCCCGAGCACGGAGCCGAACCGGGTCTCCCTGCTGTCACCGGCGGTGCAGGAGGCACGCAGCGCACTCCTCACGCTCTCCGCCTCCGTGCACGTCGGGCAGACGATCTGGCTGCTCGCCATGGCCACGACCGGCTTCGCGCTGCTGGTCGCCGCCACCCCGCGCGCCCGGCTGATCGCCCTGACACCCGTCCTGGCGGGCGCGGCGCTCGCCCTGCTCGTCCTGCCCTCCGACCCGCACCGGATATACGTCGTCGACGAGGCCGCCGCGGAGCCGGTGTGCGACGGCCCGGTGTGCGTGACGAAGACACAGCAGGGGCGACTCGCCGACCTCGCGGGCCCCGGCAAGGAGGCGCTGCGCCGGCTGCACGCCGCCCTGGGCAGCCGGGCGCCGGTCGCGGTCCGGGAGAACGCCACCGTGCTGCCGGAAGGCTCGACGCCCCGGTGGACCCGCAAGACGGTGCTCTTCGACTTCGACGACGACATCATCACCGCCGCGAAGGGCGAGGAGCTGACCCGGGCCCTGATCGCCAAGGGCATGGTGCCGGGATGTTCGCCCGTCGGCTGGAGCGGCTTCGGGAACGACGACTTCGCGCAGACCGTCGCGGTGGGCTGGGTCCTCGGGGACCTCAGGCCGCTTCCCGGCACCCTGTCGGCGAGTCTGCGCCGCGAGGTCGACGCCGAGGCCCGCCCGGTGTGGAAGGAACTCGAGGCGCTGCCGCGCGCCGAACAGCTCTCGCGGATCGACGCGATGCGCACGGCCGCGTTCTCCTGCAAGGGCGACGCGTTCGACGCGCTGAGCGGTGGTGCGTCCAGGTGAGATGGCTGACGCTGTACGCGCGCTCGCGTCAGGTACCCGCGTCGCTCGCCGCGGTGCTGATCAGCGCGGTGGCGGTGTGCTCACTCGCCCGGGACGGCAGCGGGGGGCCCGGTGATCCGCGGCTGCCCGTGCTCGTCCTCGCCACGGGGGCGATGGCGGCCTCGGTCGGGCTCAGCGGGCAGGACCTCGCGCTGGACCGGACGGCCGCGATCCGCTGGGTGCCCCGCAGAGCGGCACACGTGCTGCTCTGCGGGGCGGTCGTCGGCATGATGCTGCTGACCGTGCAGGCGATGGGTGAGGACCTGGCCACCACCGCGTTCGTCGTGCGGGACAGCGCGGGCCTGACGGGACTGGTCGCCCTGGGCGCGGCGCTCTCGGGCGGCCAGTACGCCTGGACGCCGCCGTTCGCCTGGCTCTCGTTCGCGTTCTTCGCCCCGCCCCCGGCGAGTGCCCCGATGCGGGTGATGAGCTGGATGCTGCTGCCGCCCGGCACGGCAGCGGGCACCTGGACGGCCCTGGTCCTCGCGGTCACCGGCACCGCGGCCTACGCCGTCGCGGGACCGAGACGGTGACGACCGCGGCGCGGTCGGGTGCGGATCCGCACGCGTCGGACCACACCCCTCGGCCCGGTCACCGTGGACGACTCGTGCCTGGACGGGCGGGCGAAGGAGTGGTTCTTCCAGGACGGAGACGGCGCGCTGCCGGGACGGCTCGGCGTTCCGGGTCGTCAGATCGGGGCATCGCCGGCCGGCGAAGGCATGGTGTGTGGGCGCAGGACCATGAGTGAGCCTTCCGAGGCCGCCACCATGGCGAAGGGGAACCGGTCGAGCTCGAGGCAGAGCGCGACGTCGTCAGGATGGACTCCTTGACGCATCCCCTGCGCCAGTTCGGCGGCGGCGCGCGACTCGGCAGCGCGGCGGAGGAACTCAGCGGCGCCCGTCCCGCCCTCGGTGACCCTGCGTGCGATGTACTGAGCACACGCCAGATCCTCATCGGCCTGGCCGTCTTCGCCGGTGACGACGAACGTGACGGTGTCACTCCTGCGTGTCCGCAGGAGCTGAACCGTTGCCTGCGCCACCACGAAACCGGCGCAGAGCACCAGCGACGCGTCCTTGACCGCCAGGGCGCCGACCGTCCCGGCCGTGGTCTTCTGTACAACGGTACGTCCGCCGAGGTCGGCAGACCGCAGCAGGCCCGGGGAGTTGACGGCGTCGAACCCGGGCGCGGGCGGACCGTCCTTGAGCGCCACCCAATCCGGGTGGCGGGCCTTGAGCGCCAGGGCTTCGTCCAGCGACTCGGCGAGAACGATCTTTTCCGCCCCGCGGGCAAAGGCCCAGGCAGCCACCGTGAAAGCACGCATGACATCCACCACGACCGCCACGGACGGAACTTCGACCAGATCAGCGATGCCAAGGAAACGAGCGTCCATTCCGGTCACGATCGCCTATGCCCCACCCGAAACGCCCGGAAAGTGGCGCGCCTCACATCGAAGGTCGCACCGTCGCGCCTGGAATGCAACGCCTCCCGCCGCGGGGCCTCCGCCGCGGACGACCTGGGCGCGATCGGGCCGGGCACGACCCGGCCCCCGGCGGGAACCCGCCGGGGGCCGATCTCCTGACCGCGACCTGAAAGGGTCAGATCCGACCGCCGGTGAGCCGGGTGAGAGGGCCTTGCGGGTGGCGACCGGAGCGACGGCCCACGGCGTACGAGGCCGCGGTCAGCGCGGAGAGGCCGGCGCCGACACCGGCGGCGATCAGCTTCCGGTGCGCGATGACCGTCCAGGCCGTCTTGGCGGTCGCGGCGACCTGGCCCGACGTCGCGACGATCGCCTGACGGCCCGCCTCGACACCGCGTGAGGCACTGTGCGCCGCGCTCTGCACGGCACCGGTCGTCGCCTCGGCCGAGCGCTGGACTCCGGCCCTGGCGGCCGACGCGGCGTCGTCCGTCTTCGTCGCGGCGCTCTTCGCGGCGCGGGCCGCCGGAGCGGTCGCCTTGTCCGCCGTGCGCCGCGCCTTGGACGCGGTCACCCGCTCGGCCGCGGACTGTTCATTCGTCTTCCTGTTCGGTTCACTCATGGACATCGCGTTGCCGCTCACCGCGACGGCAAACCCGTCCGGTCGCGCGACATGGACGGCGAAGTCCCCTGAACGAGATCGGCGATCAACCGCTCACCGGTCACGGCCGGGTCGTCCTTGTGCGCTTCCCACCGGGCGAACGTCTCCGCGGCCGCCTCGGCGAAGTCGGGCGGTACGCCCACTCCCCGGCAGGCCTGGGCGATCTCGCGCATCTCCGGCTCCCAGCGCCAGGCCCGCGGCCCGGCGGCGGCCAGGTGTTCCGTTCCGGCCAGCGGGGTGTCCGGCAGCATCTGTCGCGCCAGGTCGAGCAGGTCGTCCAGAACCCCGTGACCGTCGGCCAGGGCGCAGGCCTGGGCGGCAAGGGCGTACGAGATCTTGTTGTACGCGGCGAAGGCCAGCTTGAGCGCCGACGCCCGCCCGATCGGCCCCGCCAGGGTGACCGGGGTGAGCACGGTGCCGTCGAACAGGGCCGAGACCCTTGCCACGGCCGTGTCGTCGCCCGAGAGATAGAGCCGGGTCCGGCCCGTCTCGCGCGGGGGCGGTCCGGTGATCCCTCCGTCCACCACGGTCACGGCGCTGTCCGCGAACACGCCGGTGATCTCGGCCATCCGCTCGGGACTCACCGCGTTGGCATCCACGTAGACGCCCCGGAAGCCGGCCGCGGCCACCTGTCCGGCGACGTCGAGCGCGGCGGCGGGAGGACAGACGCTCAGCACGACCTCACAGGTCTCGGCCAGTTCCTGGACGCCGGCGGCGGACCGCAGTCCGTGCTCGACGGCCCGGTCCCGACTCGCCTCCGAACGCCCTTGCGGCAGCCACCAGACCGCGGCTCCCGCCGTCACCGCCTGCGCCGCCACGCGGGCGCCCATGGCTCCCGGATGCAGAATTCCCACGTCTCGATGCCCCATGTGCGGACCCTAACCGGCAGTCGGCCCGCTCGGACCACGACCTTCGACCGCGAACGGCACGAGGCGGGGCGCCGACCGCCCACCGCACGCATCGCTGACCAGACGACCCTCATGTCCCGTCACTCTCACCGCGCCTGCCGGTGAGTCACGTCTCAGCCGCCGCCAGGGACCGTGCCGCCCTTGAGACGTTCCAGGTCCGAGGGACGGACCTGGATCACGATGATCGCGATCAGGGCGGCGAGGACCGTGAAGATCGCCGCCATGACGAAGGCGGCCGAGACGCCGGCCGTGAGGACCTCGTCGGACCAGGGCGCGGGGAGTTGGCCGGTGCGCCGGAAGTCCAGGCGTTCGGCCGGGGTCGCCTGGGCCAGGAAGTCGGGGATCTGCTTCTCCGCCTCGTTGCGGCTGGCGGTGCCGTACATGGTGACCAGGATGGACAGGCCGAGCGAACCGCCCACCTGCTGGGTGGCGTTGAGGAGTCCGGAGGCCGCGCCGGTCTCCAGTGGGGACACGTTCGAGAGCGCCATCAGCGTGAGCGAGACGAACTCCATGCCCATGCCCAGGCTGAAGACGAGCATCGGACCGAGGACGCTGCCCGCGTACGTGGAGTGGACGTCGGTCAGGGTCAGCCAGGAGAGGCCTCCGGCCGCGAGGATCGCGCCCACCACCATGAACGGCTTGGGACCGTACGTGGGCAGGAACCGCGAGGCGAGGCCGGCGCCGACCGCGATGACCGCGCTGACCGGCAGGAAGGCGAACCCGGCCGCGAGCGGGCTGAAGCCCAGCACGTTCTGCACGAAGAGCGTGAGGAAGAAGAACATGCCGAAGATCGCGGCGGCGAGGCACAACATGATGCCGTAGGTGCCCGCTCTGTTGCGGTCGGCGAACATGTGCAGCGGTGTGATGGGCTGCCGGGAGCGCCGCTCGACCAGGATGAACACCGCGAGGACGACGACGGCCGCGACGAACGAGGCGATCGTGAGCGTGTCCCGCCACCCCTCCTGCGCGGCTCTGATGAACCCGTACACCAGCAACACCATGCCCACGGTGGACGTCAGCGCGCCGGCGATGTCGAAGTGGCCGGGGTGGCGCTCGGATTCCTTGATGAAGCGGGGCGTGGCGAGGGCGATGAGCAGCCCGATGGGAACGTTGACGAACAGCACCCATCGCCAGTTCAGCCACTCGACGAGGATGCCGCCCGCGAGCAGGCCGATCGCGCCACCGCCCGCCGAGACCGCGGCGAAGACCCCGAACGCCCGGTTGCGCTCGGGTCCTTCCTGGAACGTCGTGCTGACCAGGGACAGGGCGGTCGGGGACGCGATGGCGCCGCCGACGCCCTGAAGGGCGCGCGCGGCGAGGAGTTGGGCCTCGTTCTGGGCGAGTCCGCCGAGCAGGGAGGCGAGGACGAAGAGCAGCACTCCGAAGATGAACACCCGCCGTCTGCCGAGGATGTCGCCGACCCGGCCGCCGAGCAGCAGCAGGCCGCCGAAGGTGAGGGTGTAGGCGTTGACCACCCAGGCCAGGCTGGTGGTGGAGAAGTCCAGGGAGCGCTGGATGTCCGGCAGCGCGATGTTCACGATGGTGATGTCCAGGACCACCATCAGCTGGCACGAGGCGATCACCAGCAGCGCCATCGCGTTGCCCCCGCCGCCCTGTCGGGCGGTGGTCCGGGGTGCTGAGGTCGGCTGCGGGAGGCTGCTCATGACGTGTCGCCCGCTGGGGAGCGGGCCCTGGGGAGAGGCCAGTGGACGGAGCTGTCCGCTGTCGGGTCCACCGTTTGACGGTACGCCCGTGGCCGGACCGTCACCACTCGATCATCCGTGGCCCATCCGCGAGCCGCCCGTGGCCCATCCGCGGGCCGCCCGCGAGCCGTCCGCGAGCCGTCCGTGAGCGATGCGCGTGGGCGGGCGGGTCCGTGCCGTGCCAGGACTCCCCCGTCGTCCTGGCACGGCCCCCGTTGTCGCGGCGGTGCGCCGCGGTGATCACCATGATGCGGGCGGGGTGGGTGGCATGTCGTTGGCGGACGGTCCACATCTGCTTGGCGGAGCGTCCACCGGTGGTACCGGGGGAAGTCAAGGGGCGGTCGAAGCGGCCGAGTCAGCCGCAGGAAACCCGAAAGCAGCCCGTCCTACGCCTCGGTCAGCGCCTGTTCGCGCAGTTCACTCGGCGGGAGACCGTAGGCGGTGCGGAACGCCCGGGTGAACTCGGCGGCCCGTGGGTAGCCCCAGCGGGCGGCGACGGCCCGGATGGGCAGGGCGCGCAGCCGGGGGTCGGCGAGATCGCGGCGGGCGTGCTCCAGCCGCTGGTCGCGGATGTAGGAGGCCACGGTGAGGCCTTCGGCCTGGAAGACGCGGTACAGATAGCTGCGGGAGACGTGGTGCGCGGCGGCGATCCCGGCGGGGGTCAGATCCGGGTCGCCCAGGTGCCGGTGGATGAACGTCTTGACGTGGAGGACGAGGGTGCGGTCGCGGGTCTCCGGCGGGAGGCGGAGGTCGGCGTCCACGGTGTGTGCGAAGAGGGCCGTGACCAGGTCGGCGACGACCGTGCCGAGCCGCGGTGCGTCCGAGGGCTGGTACGAGGAGGTGTCGGCGACCAGTTGGCGGAGGAACTGCGAGAGCAGCGCGCCGATCCCCTCGCGGCCCGACAGGAGGCTCCCCAGCACCTGATCCGCCCGGTGCCCTGGCACGGCCACCAGAGCACGCGGGACCTCGACGCCGAGGACGGTGACGGGCTCGGAGCCGGTGAGCACCTCCCACGACCGCGAGGAGGAGTTGATGTGGAAGTCGTTCATCCGGTAGGCCGCCTGCTGCCTGCCCCAGTCGGCCGCTCCCTCGCCCTTCAGCAGAAGGGACAGGTGGTACGTCTCGGGGTCGGACTCGCGGATGAGTCTCGGCGTACGGCGGAATACCAGTTGGTCGAAGGTGGCCGGCCACACGACGACCTCGCCCAGGGCTATCACGCGTTGGGAGCCGCGGTAGTCCGCGTGTCGATCGCTGCTGAGCCGCATGGGCGCGTGGGTCCGGCCCATGCGCTCCGCCCACGCCTCGAACCGGTCGCTCACCGGCAGGTCCGTGGTGCGGAAGACCGACTCGTTCAGCACGAGCGTAGTCAACCACACGGGCGCCACGGGCCTGTTGACAGCGTTCGGATCAGCCCAGGTGAGCGGTGTCGACGGTGACGGAGGCGGTGTCGGAGGCGGTGACGGTGATGTAGCCGGGATCGCCGTTGCGGTCGAGGTAGCACATCGCGTAGCCGACGGAGACGGACGTCTTGCGCACCGGGTCCTCGGAGACGGCCTTGCGGCAGCCCTCCGCCGTGGGCACCCCGGACGAACCCCATGATGCCAGCCTGCCGTTGGTGGACATCAGAAAGCCGCCCTGGACGTAGAGAGCGTCCGTGCCGGCGTCGGCGACCACGGGCGGCGTGGACGTGAAGTCGTACCCCGTGGGGGCTTTCTGACCGTCCGACTGCTCCATGACGAAGCCGCGCACCAGCGCGGTCGAGGGCGAGGACGTCGCGTCGGGCAGGGCCGCCGTGACCGCGGCGCCTCCTCCCCCGACGACCGCCACGGCGGTGAGCCCGGCGATCAGCGGATGGGCGAACGCCATGCTGAGCAGGGGCCCGATCACCGGGATCGAGAACTTCATCTGGGTGTTCTTCTGCGTGATCCTGGCGCTGCCGCTCGCGGTCGCCGTCTGCGTCGAGGAGTGGTGGGTGCCGGGCTGGGGTGGCACGAAGGCGTCGTCACGGGAGTCGTGGTCGCCGAGCTGCGCGCCGCGCGTGCGGTCGGTGTTCATGGCTCGGGACGCTAGCGACAGGCGACCCCGCGTTCTTGTTTTGTCAGAGATTGCCGCTAATGGGCCTATTAATGCCGCTTGTTGTGACGCGAGTGATCGACAGGAGGGCGGCTTCGAACTTGCTACTCGGCAGTCATATTACTGAAACGTAACCTGCCGACCGCTACCCGAGGTAACCCAGCTCTCGCTACGGTCCTGACAGTTCGTCTAAGAGCGGTACGGGGCAACGGTGGACGACCGGGACCCCGTGCCGCTCGGTCGTCACGGCCCGCACCCCACCGGGCCGTCCGCCACCCGAGCCGCAGACGAAGGCTCGGCCTCCCCCTCACCGGAGGTCCGCCATGCCCGCCCCCACCCGCCTGCTGGCCGCAGCCGTCACCGCTGCCGCCTGCCTGGGCGTCACCGCCGTACCCGCCGACGCGACCACGCAGTCGGACGCCGTGGTCTCGCGCGGCGTCACCATCCCCACGTTCTACAACCCGCCCGCCGCCCTTCCGGCGGCCGACGGAGCCCTGATCCGCTCCGAACCGCTCCCGCTGGCGCTGAGCCTGCCGGGCATCGACGGACCACTGCCCGGCACGGCGACCCGCCTGATGTACAAGTCCACGGACTCGGCCGGCCGGCCCATGGCCGTCACCGGCGCGTACATCGAACCGACGGCCCGCTGGACGGGCACCGGCCCACGGCCTCTGGTCGTCGTGGCACCCGGCACGATGGGCCAGGGCGACCAGTGCGCCGCCTCCCTCGGCCTCGAACACCCGCTCGTCGTCAACGGCCAGACGCTGTCGGTCGGTTACGAGGACCTGGCGATCTACCGTCTCCTCGCCCGGGGCATCGCCGTCGTGGTCACGGACTACACCGGGCTGGGCGCGACCGACCGGCTGCACACCTACGTCAACCGGATCGACGAGGCACACGCCGTCCTGGACGCCGTCCGCGCCGTCCGTTCCCTCGACGCCACGTCACTGACGTCCGGCTCCCGGGTGGCCCTGTTCGGTTACAGCCAGGGCGGCGGGGCCACGGCCGCCGCCGCCGAACTCCAGCCTTCGTACGCCCCCGACGTCACCCTCGCCGGGACCTACAGCGGGGCGCCGCCGGCCGACCTGGCCGCCGTCACCAAGGCCATCGACGGCAGCGACCTGGCCGGCGCGCTGGGCTGGTCGGTGAACGGCTTCCTGGAGTCCGATCCGGCTCTCGTACCGATCGCCGAATCACACCTGAACACGGCCGGCCGCGCCGCGCTCAAGGACCTGTCGACGATGTGCGTCGGCGACGCCCTCCTCTCCTACAACTCGGCCAGCAGCACCGACTGGACCACGGACGGGCGCTCACTCAGCGAGATCGTCCAGGCCGAGCCGGCCCTCAAGGCGTTCCTGGCCGACCAGCGCATCGGCACCCTCGAGCCGGCGTCTCCGGTCCGGGTGGCGACCGGCACCGCCGACGACCTGGTACCGCACGCACAGGCGCGCGCCCTCGCCGTCGCATGGTGCGCCAAGGGCGCCGACGTCACCTACAAGCCCGTGATCCTGCCCGGTCTCGGCCGGTCCCTGATCAACCACTTCACACCACTGCTCGTGGACCAGGGCGACGCGATCTCCTGGCTGACCGACCGGCTCAACGCCAAGCCGGTCACCTCCAACTGCGCCACCCTTCCTCTCCAGCCCTGACATGCTCCGGCCCTGACACGAGTCACCCGGCGGCGACCGGTACGCGCAGTCGCGACGTACCGGCCGCCGCCGGGTCACGGATGCGGGCCGGGCACAGGCGCACGGCCGTCCGTCGGAGTCGACCGAGCCGGTCCGCGTCGGCCCGCGTCGGTCGGCCTCGGTTTGCGTCGGTCGGGCTCCGCCCGCGTCAGTCCGACAGGCCCAGGCGGGCGACGATCCGCTTGCCGACCGGCTCCTGCGCTACGACGAAGTTCTCCACCACCGCTCTCACGATCTCCAGGCCGTGCTGGCCCACCCGCGTCGGATCAGGCGCCTGGGGCACCGGCAGCACCGGATCGCTGTCCCAGACGACGATCTCCACCGCGGCCCCGGCGATACGCAACTGGAGCAGGACCGGACCGGGCGCGTATCTGAGCGCGTTCGTGACCAGCTCGCTCACCACGAGCTGGGACAGGTCCATGGCCCGGTCCGACACGGCGAGGCCGTCCCGGCCCCGCACGTGACGCAGGAAGTCGCCCGTGAGGCGGCGCGCGCGGGCGATACAACCGTCCTTGCCGTCCAGCGCCACAGTCGTCTCGGCAGGGTTCCCGCCGAGGGGGGAAGACCCCTGGTCGGGCGGGACACGTTCCATCCGGACCGCCTTCAGTACCCCGTTCATATCGGCGCGACTACCCGCGAACCCACCCCCTACGCACCAGCCGCACCACTCACTCGCTCATCGTGCCGCTCGTCGTCCGCGGCGTCACCCGGAGAGGCGCCCTGGGTCACCGCGCCTGGCAGGTGTCGCACGCACCGTTTCGGATGGACCGCTCCCGTCATGTACCGGGTGACCGGTCGCGTGCGCAACAGTGCCACGCTCTCACTCGGAACCAGCTCGCGACGAGGATGCGCGCGTGGGGCATCGAGGTGACCATCGACGTGCTCGCTCCGGGCTATGTCTGCGAGCGCAGCAGGTTCACCCCGTTTCCGGTCCGGGCCGTCGACCGGCTCGGCAACCGTGTCCCGGTCATCCCGATCAAGGCCGGTTGGGATTTCACCCTGCGCCGGGGCAACGTACTGACCTTCGAGAACATGGAGGGCATGTCCCGGCCGCGTGCGGTCGAGTTGTACTCCACCAGGAGCCAGGCCGAGCCCTGCGTTCCGATGAAGGTCACCCTGCCCGACGCCTAGAGCCCGTCCCGGCCTGACGAACCTCTCACCCGCACAGAATTCGGTCCACGCATGCAACCCTCGCCCCTGGTTCCTCCACGCCCGGAGAAGTCACCCTCGGTAATCGAACAGTCACGCAAGCCGCTCCCGTCGACGCGGTTGGGCTGGCTCGACGCGTTGCGCGCCGTCGCTGCTCTCGCCGTGGTCCTCGACCACTCGTCGTACGCGTTCCTGCCGGAGTTCCGGCAGGAACTGATACCGCAGTTCACCATCGGGCGGTACGGCGTCATGCTGTTCTTCCTGGTGAGCGGGTACATCGTCCCCGCGTCACTGGAGCGCCGGGGGTGCGTCCGGTCGTTCTGGATCGGACGGGTGTTCCGCATGTACCCGCTGTGGGCGGCCTCCGTCACCGCGGTGCTCGCGCTCGACCTGCTGGGCGTCGCCGAGTTGCGCTCCGGCCTGGGCCGGCAGAGCCTCACCACGGTCGCCGTCGCCCATGTCACCCTGCTCCAGGAGCTGCTGGGGACGCCGAGCGCCCTTCTCGTCCTGTGGACCCTCTCCTACGAGATGGCCTTCTATCTGCTGACCGTCGCGCTCTTCACGGTCCGTCTGCACCGTCGATCGGCGGCGATCGCCTGCACCCTCGCCGCGCTCGCTGCCGTGAGCGCGGCACTCGGGGGCACGCTGCCGGCCTCCGCGCTCTCCGGCGCGGTCGGTACCGGCCCGCTGGTCGCGTTCGCCACGGTCGCCGTGGTGTTCGCCATCTGCTGTGCGAGCGTCGGCGCACCCGTGCTCCGTGTGGCCGGAGGCGTGCTGGGCGGGGTGTCGGCGCTCGTCCTGGTCGCCTTCAACGGCACGGTCGCGATGTGGGAGGGGCTGGTGATTCTCGCCGTGATGTTCCTGGGCACCGCGGTCCACCGGGTCGAGAACGGCCGGGGCGGACGGTGGTGCGTGGCCGGCACGGCCGCCGTGGTGCTCGCCTGCGCCGTGGGGAGTGCGTACGGGCAGGGCGGCGGCGCCCACTTCACCCGGCGCGGCTGGATCCTGGCGTTCCTGGCGGCCGGGCTCACCTTCGGCGCCGGACTGGCGGCGCGCCGTCTTCGCGTACCGCGATCGCTGACCGCGCTGGGAACGATCAGCTATTCGGTCTACCTGGTGCATCCGGTGCTGCTGGCGGTGACCGACGGCACGGTCGGCCGGTGGCGGCGGGACGTGCCCGCGCTGGAGGCGGCGTTCCTCGCCGTGCTGCTGCCGCTGTGCGCGCTGACCTACCGGTACGTGGAGGTACCGGGTCAGGCGTGGGGCCGCAGACTGGCGCGCCGCGTCCAGCCGGGATCACGCGGAGGCGGTCAGCCGATGTGGTAGCTGTCGCCGTACACCTTCCAGTCCAGGGGCGGGTCGAGGTCGAGGTTGCCGTTGCGCAGGAAGACGCGCTGGGCGGTGTCGACCCGGCTGGTGTCGCTGTGCGCCTCCTCTTGTTTCATGGCCCAGACCCGGGCGTCGAGGAAGGCGTTCAGATACGTCGTCTCGTCGCCGCCCTGGGCCGGAGGCTTCGCCTTCGTCAGCGCCCGCTTGCGGATGTTGCGGAAGCTCGTGGGGTCGGTTCCGTCGCCGTGCATGACGATGGCGTCGTAGTAGGCGAACTGGCCGAGGACCCGCAGGCCGTCCGTCTTGCCCTGCCGGACGGCGGGGTTGAAGTAGACGCGGTCGCGCTCGTCGTTCTGGGCCTGCTGGAAGGCCGTGTCCTGGGCGGCCTTGCGCCAGTCCTTCGGATAGTTCGGGTCGAGCCCGGAATGCGAGTCGGTGCCGTCGACCTCGCGCAGAGCCGGCAGGTACCTGGCGAGGACGTTGCCGGGCTTGCGGTCGCTGTAGAGCTGTACGAGGTCGAGCATGTCGTGCGTTCCGGAGCAGAACCCGATGATGCCGGCGGTGTAGCCCCGGCCGTCGCCGATGTCCTCGATGTACCGGTACTGGGCCTTCCAGTCGAGCGAGGAGTTCTCCGCGCTCGACACCAGCTTCATGGCGATCTCCTTCTTCGCCGGGTCGTCGAGGCTCTTCGCCGCGGTCGCCGCGGTCGCCCGGCGGGCGTCGAGGAGCGGCGCGGCGGCCAGGGCGCCGGCGAGGGCGAGGAAGAGGCGGCGGGAGGTGGGGCCGGGGTCGTCGACCGGCCGGGACATGTGCACCACAGTGGCTCCAGGTGAGGAGTGGGGGGTGGGGTGACGCTGCACTGCGACTGACAGGAAAGTTTCCTATCAAGGCTCGGCGACAGAAGTAACCCATCGAAGCGATGTTCGTGCGATCGAACAAACGGCCCCACTGCCACTGACCCACCGTCACGCGGGCCGGAAACTAGAACAGTTGGAGCACCTGAGAGGCCAGGAACCCGAGCAGGCCGACGTGGAAGACGACCATGCAGATCCACTGCGTGACGGACATGCGCCAGGCCGCCGCCCGGAGGATCTCCCACTCACTCACCGCGAAGGCGGCCAGCACCAGGGCGAGCACCTCCCACACCACATGCCACCAGCCCGAAGGGGTCGCCCCGGTCGTGGCGTCCATGGCGGCCGGGACGCGCGCGACCCGCCCCAGCAGAACAAGGCCGATAAGCAGCTTGTGCCAGCCGTGGCGGAACGTCGGCGCCGCGCTCGTCACCCGGGAAGCGGGCGTGAATCCTGTGGACATTCGCACATTTGATCACCCTCCCGGATTGGAAGCGATCGTTCCGTTCGCTCCGGCGCAGGTGACCCGCCCCTTCTCCCGCACCGCGCGATCCCTTTACGGAGGTGTCATGCCCCTGTAACTTCCGGGCGCAAGTCCTTTCAGGAAGTTGCCGGTTGCTCTTTCATGGCGACTCCCTCCATCCGCTGCCCGTACCGGGAGAGGCCATGAGGCGCGCACCCACAACGCCCCGCAGACGCAGACCACCACGTCCGCTCGCCGCCGCGGTGGCGGCGGCCGGGCTGTTCGGCCTGCTCGCGGGCCCGTCCGAACCCGACCCCGTCCCCTTGCGGACAACGGCCGCCGCCTCCAACACGGCGACCGTCTTCTACTACACGAGAACGAAGAACTGGCCCGCGACCTATCTGCACTACGCCCCCGACGGCGGCGCCTGGACCACGGTCCCCGGCGTACTCATGGAGGCCGCCTGCGCCGACTGGGTGAAGCAGACCGTCGACCTCGGCTCGGCCGCGGGGCTCCAGGCCACCTTCGACAACGGCAGCGGCACCTGGGACAACAACGGCGGCGGCAACTACGCGCTGGGTACCGGCGCAGTGACCGTCAAGGACGGGGTGATCGCCCACAGCGATCCGTGCGCCGGCACGGATACGGGCAGCGGCAACCAGGCCACCGTCTACTACTCGACCGCCACCTCCGGATGGACCACCGCCAACATCCACTACGCGCCCACCGGCGGCTCCTGGACGACGGCCCCCGGCGTCGGCATGGAGGCCGCCTGCACGGGCTGGTGGAAGAAGACCCTGGACATCGGGACGGCGACGTCGCTCAAGGCCGCGTTCAACAACGGCAACGGAGTCTGGGACAACAACAGCGCGGACTACCCGATCCCGCTCGGCACCACGACCGTGAAGGACCGGACGGTCACCTCCGGCGTGGCGAACCCCTGCGCGGCCGAGGTGCCCGACACCGAGCCGCCGGCCGCCCCTGCCGGGGTCACGGCGACCGCCACCGACACGTCGGTGGTGGTGAGCTGGGACGCGGCCACCGACAACAAGGGCGTGACGAAGTATCAGGTCACGCGCACCGGGGGCACCTCGGGAACGGTGGTCACCGATGTCGGCTCGACCGTCCTCTCCGACGCGGGGCTCGAGGAGAAGACCACCTACACGTACACGGTGAAGGCGGTCGACGCGGCCGGGAACACCTCGCCCGCCTCCGCCGCGGCGACCGCGACGACCGGTGAGCGCGCACCGGCCCCGGCGGCCGGCACCCCGCTGGGCACCGATCCGCGCAAGGACCCCGTCTACTTCGTGCTCACCGCCCGCTTCAACGACGGCGACACCTCGAACGACCGCGGCGGCAGCCAGCACGTCAAGTCCGGAAACTCGGCGAACGACGACCCGATGTTCCGCGGGGACTTCAAGGGCCTGGTCGAGAAGCTCGACTACGTCAAGGCGCTCGGTTTCTCGGCGATCTGGATCACGCCCGTCGTGCTCAACCGCTCGGACTACGACTACCACGGCTACCACGGCTACGACTTCTACAAGGTCGACCCGCGCCTGGAGTCCGCCGGCGCCTCCTACCAGGACCTGATCAACGCGGCGCACGCCAAGGGCATGAAGATCTACCAGGACGTCGTGTACAACCACAGCTCACGCTGGGGTGCCAAGGGCCTGTTCACGCCGACCGTGTACGGGGTCCGCGACTCCCAGTGGAGCTGGTACTACGACGAGAGGGCCGAAGGCTTCGCGTACGACGGCCTGACCGTGGAGCCCAAGTCGGGGAAGTCGTACTACAACGGCGACCTGTGGTCGACGGCCGAGCCGACCGGCAACACCTGTCTCAACTGGGGCAAGCCCACCGGAGGCAAGAGCGCCGAAGGCTACACCCTCTACAACTGCCAGTGGCCGAGCCCCACTTCGGGCATGTTCCCGAAGGCCTACTACCACCGGTGCTGGATCGGCAACTGGGAGGGCGAGGACTCCCGCTCCTGCTGGCTGCACGAGGACCTGGCCGATTTCGACACCGAGTCGACGCCCGTGCAGAACTACCTCATCGGCGCCTACGACAAGTACATCGACATGGGCGTCGACGGCTTCCGGATCGACACGGCCGTCCACATCCCGCGCGTCACCTGGAACCGCCGCTTCCTGCCCGCCGTCTACGACCGGGTCGCCCGGAAGTTCGGAACGGAGGCGGCCAGCAACTTCTTCGTCTTCGGCGAGGTCGGCGCCTTCGTCAACGACAAGTGGAACCGCGGCTCCGTGAACCACTCCGCGCAGTTCTTCACCTGGAAGGAGCGCAAGGAGTACAGCGCGGACGACGAGACGGCGGCCATCGAACAGTTCACCTACGAGAACGGCCTCGGCACCGCGGACCAGCCGACGTCGGCCAACGCCTTCCTGAGCGGCAACAGCTACCACACGCCCGACCGCAGCCAGTTCTCCGGCATGAACATCATCGACATGCGGATGCACATGAACTTCGGCGACGCGCAGAACGCCTTCAGCAACGGCAAGGACTCCGACGACAGCGTCAACGACGCCACCTACAACGTGGTCTACGTGGACAGCCACGACTACGGGCCGAACAAGTCGAGCACGCGCTACAGCGGCGGCACCGACGCCTGGGCGGAGAACATGGCGCTCATGTGGACCTTCCGCGGCATCCCGACGCTGTACTACGGCTCGGAGGTCGAGTTCCAGAAGGGCAAGCAGATCGACTGCGGGCCGAGCTGCCCGCTGGCATCCACCGGGCGCGCCTACTTCGGCGACCATCTGGCCGGTTCCGTCACCGCCTCGGACTTCGGCACGGTCGCGAGTGCGAGCGGCACGGTCGCCACCACGCTGGCCCAGCCACTGGTCAAGCACCTCCAGCGGCTGAACCAGATCCGCCGGGCGGTCCCGGCCCTGCAGACGGGCCAGTACTCGACCGACGGGATCAGCGGCCAGATGGCCTTCAAACGCCGCTGGACCAGCGGCGGCACGGACAGTTTCGCGCTGGTGACGGTCACCGGCGGCGCGAGCTTCACCGGCATCCCGAACGGCACGTACACGGACGCCGTCACGGGTGACGTGCGGAGCGTCTCGAACGGCACCCTCTCGGTGGCCGCCCCGGGCAAGGGCAACCTGCGGGTGTACGTACTGAACGGGCCCGGGAAGATCGGCGCCGACGGGCCGTATCTGAAGTAGCACCGCCGCGGGACCGGGGCTGGTTCAGGGGGCGCCCGGCGCGTCGCCCAGCCAGTCGAAACGGCGGTCGTCGCCGGTACGTCGCCCGTACAGGGCGCGGCCGCCGGGCCCGTAGCGGCCTATCTCCGTGATCAGCGCCACCTCGCGCAGCTCGTGCCGGGTGCGGTCCGTGACGTCCAGCAGCAGGCCGTCCAGCGGACCGCCCACGAGTTGCGCGTACGTGCGGTCCTGGCGGGGTCCCGCGTCGTCGTGGTCGGCGCCGTAGACCCGGCCCCGCAAGAACTCAACCTCGTCCATGACCAGCAGCTTGTCACCCACCACTGACAACGGCCCGTTGAGCACTCTTCGGCCAAGGCCATGGCGGAAAAGTGGCATCCGGGCGCGATCCCCGACCCGGCCGGGTATCCACCCCCTACGCAACGTTGTGTATGGGGTGGGGGGCCGGCCCTGATGGCACGCAGGCGGGAGCGGGCGCGGGCGCGAACCGGCGGTTCGGCGCGGGACCGGCGGCGACGGACCGTGCGCGAACTGCGCGCGTCGGGCCGTTACGGACCAAGGCTGCGCGAGGTGCTGCCCGCCCTCACCGGCACGGTCGTCGTCGTGGGCGCCGCCCTCGGGGGACTGGCGCTGGTCTACCGAGAGTTCGGCGGTCCGGCCTGCGCGCTGTCGCTCGCTCCGCTGGTCGTCGTGGTCGCCGTCCTGCGCCGGCTGTCCAGGCGGCCGGCCCGGCGGCGGCGCGGGTACTACACCGCCCAGGAGCTGGCCGAGCTGGACATGCCGGAGCTGGTGCTCGCCGTGGCCCGGATGCTCCGTCGGGACGGCTGGCGGGTGCTGCCGCCCCCTCGGCACGACACCCACCATCTCGCCGCCCGAGACGGCCTCGGACGGTTGCTCGACGTGGCGTTCCGTCCCGTGGCCGAGCCGCTGCCCGACGAGGAGTCGGCCTGTTCCTGCCGGGCGCGGCTGCGGGTACGGGGGTGGGCCGGACCCCCGCTGCGGCTCGTCGTGCACCGGGGCACGTTCACCCACCGGGACGAGGTGTGGGCCGCGCGCGAACCCCACACGTATCTGATCGACGGTCCTCGTCTTCGACTGTGGGCGTGCGGAACGCCGTTGACCCAGCTGGCGGGCGGGCTCGTCCCCTCCCCTCGCCGCGCGTGATCCCCGTTCGTCACTCAGCCCCGCCGGGCGGCCGGCGCGGCGGCCGGTTCGTCGGGCGGGCCCGGCTCGGCGTCGACGGCGGGTGTGGGACGCGTCGGAGCGGTCGGTGTGCGGCCTCCGGTGGCCAGGCGTACGAGGAGGTGAGCGCGCCCCGCGGCCACGGGACCGAGCACGGCCAGTACGAGGACGTACCCGGCGATGAAGGGCGCGAGCCGGTCGTCGAGTCCCGCGCTCGCGGCCATGGCGGCGAGGATCAGCGCGAACTCGCCACGGGCCAGGAGCGTGGCGGCGATGTTCGCGGCGGGCTCGGGACCGTAGCCGTGGAGACGGGCCGCGATCAGTCCCGCTGCCCCGTTCATGCAGAGGGTCAGGGCGGCCGCGAGGGCGACCGGAACGAGGACGTCCGCGAAGTCACCCGGGTCGATGGCCAGTCCGAACGCGAAGAAGAAGATCGCGGCGAAGGCGTCCCGCAGCGGATGCACCAGCCGGCGGATCCTGGCGGCCGACGGGGTCTGGGCGAGGATCAGACCCACCATGAACGCCCCGATGGCGTCCGCGACGCCGAGGAGCTCGGAGACTCCGGCGACGAGTACGGCGGCGCCCAGAAAGCTGATGACGAGGAGTTCGTCGTCGCGCACATGGATGAGCCGGCCGATGAGCCGCGTGCCCCAGCGGGCGGTGGCGGCCAGGACCAGCAGGAACCCGAACGCCTTCGACACCTGGACCAGCACCTCGGCGGCCCCGTGCGCGCCACCGATGACGGGCTGGAGGGCGGCGAGGTACAGGGCGAGGAAGACGTCCTCCACCACGATGACGCCGAGGATCAGGCGCGTCTCCGGACGAGCGAGACGGCCCAGGTCGATGAGGATCTTGGTGACGATGGCGGAGGAGGATATCCCGAGGACGCCCGCGAGTACGAGCGCCTCCCGGGTTCCCCAGCCCAGTGCGAGGCCGAAGCCGAGTCCGGCGCCGACGTTCAGCAGCAGGTAGCTTCCGCCGGCCAGGGCCAGGCGTCTGCCGCCGGTCTTCAGGTCGTCGAGGTGGAACTCCAGACCCAGGTAGAACAGCAGCAGCACCAGGCCGAGTGCTGACAGCATCTCGAAGTCGTGGGCGTCCTCGACCAGGACGAAGCCCGGTGTGTGCGGGCCGAGCAGCATGCCGGCGAGGGTGAACAGAGGGATGGTCGGCAGCCCGATGCGGTTGCCGAGACGGGCGAGGAAGGCCGCGGCGAGGAAGGCGCCGCCCATGGCCAGCAGGGCGTCAGCGTGCCCCATGCGTCACCTCCCTTGCGGGCAGGCGGAGTCGGGCTCGTGGCACGGCGCGGGAGTGGATGGGCGGTTCTCCTTCACGGATGGTGACAGGTGGACGGATGCGCCGACGACCGCGTTCGGTCCGCCTCGACGCCGCCCGACGTTCCGGGCGCCTCTCCACGATCACGTGCCGGTGGGGGTCGGCGCCATCGGGGTCAACACCCATTTGTCCCGGGAAGGATGCCCCCGCACGCCGACCCCACCGCGAGGCCTCCAGGCTCAGTGAGCGGCGATCCAGCGCCGGACGGCCTCGTTGACGGTGTCGTCCAGGGCGCTCAACTCGTCCACGGCGTGCAGGTCTCCTGGGGCGGGCGCGACTCCCGCCCGGATGAGTGCCGCGTGCAGCTCCAGGCGGCGCCGGTCGGCCGAAGCCATCACCACGGGCAGCCGCCGGCCCGGGTCGGGAGCTGGCCGCGGTGTCTCCTCCTCGGCCGCCCGCGCCTGGGGCGGCACGCGCCAGTCCTCGTCCCCCCACAGGACGCCGGAGTCCGCGCCGCTCAGAGTCGTGTGCGCGTCGAAACCGCAGCGGTAGGGGTCCAGGATCAGCTCAGGCACCGTCACGGCGGTCGGTGAGTACTGCCACTCCTGCATACAACCTCCAGCATTCGGCGTTCGCTTGGTGTCCAGGAGGCGGCCTGCCCGGTCGACGGTTGCAGGGCAGGCGACGAACCACCCGAACGCCCCCAAACCCATCTCGTCACACGACTGCGCCACCTGACGGAACCCGCTGCTCACGGCTGCGCGCCCGGCACCTCGGGCGTCCGGCCGGGCAACGGACCCCCTTGCCCGGGCAGGTCGGCGGCGCCGGTCCTGGCCCGGCGCCCCGGGCACGAAACCGCCGATCACGGGCGGTGCCATCGCCTCCACGAGTCACTGCCGAGCGACGGCGGACCAGATGTCAGGGACGTCCCGCGGCATCGCGGCTGCGTGCGTCACGGCGCACGGTTCCCGTCCCGTGGTGCCAGGATTCTCGCGGGGCCTCGGGGCGGGCACGTCCGATGAGACCGAGCAGGAAGCCCGCGGGGATCGTGATCAGCCCCGGGGTCTGGAGCGGGAACCAGTGGAAGTCGCGGCCGGGGAAGAGCGCGGTGGGCGTGCCCGAGACGGCGGGGGATCCCGCCAGGAGCAGCGCGATCAGCGGCAGGGTCCCGTAGACGGTCCAGCGCGCCCCGGTGGCGGTGTGGCCGGGCAGGAAGAGCGCGTACAGCAGGACCGGAGCGAGCACCGAGGCCGCGACGGTGAACGACAGCGAGATCAGTGTCAGTCGGCCGCGGTCCTGGACGATCACGGCCAGCACGACGGCGGCGGCTCCGACCAGGACGATGCCGATCCGCGCACGGCGGATCTCGCCGCCGGGCGAGCGGCGCGCGGTTTTGTGGACGGGCCGGCCGCCGAAGTCGCGGACGAGGCTGGAGGCGGCCGCCAGGGTGATACCGGCGACGGCCGCGAGCGTGGTCACGAAGACGGCGCAGGCGACAGTGGCGAACACCATGCTGTGCCGGACTCCCCCGGCAACCGGGTCGAGCGCGCCCGTCAGCATCAGCAGCGCCGTCGCTCCCCCGGGGTCGGCGGCCCGCAGCAGGTCCCGGCCGATCAGCGCGCAGGCGCCGAGTCCGGCCACCACCACCGCGGCGCACACCACCGTGACGGGGCCCACGGCCCAGCCGACGGCACGGCGAGCGGTACGGGCGTCGCGCAGCGGGTGCAGCCGCATGGTGAGGTGCGGCAGACAGGCGGCGCCCAGCAGGAGGGTGGTCTCGAAGCTGATCAGGTCGAGGCGCCCGGCGAAGGAGTGGCCGAAGTGCAGTCCGGGGTGCGCGTAGTCGGCGCCCGCCTCGGAGCGGTCCTGGGCGGCGTGGAAGAGGCCCGCAGGTGACCATCCGAACCGGGCCAGGACGAGCCCGGCCACGAGCAGCACCGCGGTCAGCACGACACCGACCTTGAGGACCTGTACGTAGCCGATGCCGCGCATCCCGCCGAACGCGGCGTAGCAGACCATCAGCGTCCCGGCGGCGACGGTGCAGCCGGTGAGCGCACCGTCGGGAAGGCCGAACATGGCCACCATGATGTGACCCGCGGTGGAGAGCTGCACCAGGAGCAGCGGTGTGAGGACGACGAGGGTGGCGACGCCGAGAGCGCGGCGCACGGAGGGGTCGCCGAGCCGGTCGGCGAAGAAGTCCCCCAGGGTGAACACGCCGCCGCGGCGCAGGGGTTCGGCCAGGATCCGCATCACCAGGTAGAGCGAGACGACGGTGGCGCAGGCGAAGAGCATGCCGTCGGCGCCGTCGAGGGCGACCGAGCCCGTGGTGCTGAGCAGGGTGGCCGCGGAGATGTAGTCGCCGGCGATGGCGAGTCCGCTGCCGACCGGGCCGAAGGCGGCGCTGCCCCCCGCGTAGAAGTGCTCGGGGTCGTCCAGGTCGGCCGCCGCCAGCCCGCACATCAGCAGGGACACCGCGACGAAGACGAGGAAGACCACGACGCCGAGCGAGTGTCCGTCGCCGGTGCTCATGCTCGGCCCTCCGGTGCCGTGGCCGCGTACGAAGTCGGCGAAGCGGAGGGGGCCTTCGTCGCGTACGGGCCGTTCGGCGCGTACGGGCCGTTCGGCGCGTGTGGGCCGTTCGGCGCGTGTGGGCCGATCGGCGCGTGTGGGCCGATCGGTTCGTACATGTCGTTCTGTTCGAACGGTTCGTACGGGTCGCTCGGTTCGTGCGGGCCTGGCGGCGGAGGGGATGCGGAAGACATGGCGGTCATGCCATCAGCCGGTCGAGGCCGCGTACAGCGGACGGGGCGCGCGGGAGGCGTTGGCACAGCGGGGCCGCGGCGGGGCTGTGCGAGGGCACAGGCTGGCCCCGACGGCCCTCCCCGTGCCCGCACGCAGCCCGTTCACGGCCGACTTCCCCGCGTGGCATCGCAGTTCACGGTCGCCGTCCCGGCTCGGTCAGAACAGCTCGTCCTGCTCCACGGGGCCGGTCCGGCCCCCGGTGCGCCGGACCGGTTGCCGGGCGGGCGGCTCCTTGCCGAAGAGGGGAACCGTGCCGTACGCGTCGGGTTCGGCCGGCACGGGGGTGGGTCCCGTCCCCACGTTCAGACGCAACGGGACGTCCCGGTCGAAGTCCGCCGGCGTCATCGCCGACCACTCGCAGTCCTGACGTTCACTCATCAATGCTCCTCCGCCCTCGCGCCTTCCCCTACCCCTGCCCCTCGACGTGCACGCCCAGGCGATGATCAAGGACCTGTACGGCCGGATGCGGGGTCATGTCACCCGTCCTGTCGTCCCGCTCTCATCGGCGGCGCCGAGCGGCCGTGGCCGCCGGCCGGCGGGACGCCGACGGTGGGGTTGGCGACGTCGTCCGCGGCGGGACCGGCCTGGGCGGGTGACGTGCCGAGGAGACTCATGTCGTGTCCAGGTCGGCGTGGACCAGATCGTGGTCCGAGTACGAGGTCGGATGCACACCGTGCTTGAGCGGGACGATGCCGCGCAGGAAGATGTAGTCGAACTTGCTCTGCCAGTCGGTGGTCGTCTTGCAGTCGCCGGCGAGCGAGGGACGGCACTGGGGGTCTGCATCCGCGGCCAGTTCCCAGATCGCGGTGAGTTCGGCAGCGTCCGGCACGGCGTTGAAGTCGCCGAGAACGATCGCGCGCTTGTGCCGTGCGACGTCAGCGGCGAGTACGCCGGTCTGGTCTGCTCGGACCGCCTCTTGGCGCCGTTCGGCAAGGTGTGTGTTGAAGACCCGCAGAGGCCGGCCGCCCACAGTGGTGGTGACCGCCATATACCCACGGTCCTCGGATCCGCCGTCGGGATATTCCACGTTGACGAGGTCCGTCATCGGAGCCGCCGAGAGTATCGCCTGACCGTAGGCCCCCGGACTCCACGGCACTCCCCCACAACGCCCCCAGTTGCGCAGTACCGTCCCGTACTCGACGTGGTAGACCAGCCCGTGGCGTCTCTCCAGTTCGTCCCGGATCCTCTCGACGTCACGTACGCACGCCTCTTGCAGGCCGATGACCTGTGGTGCATAGGTGGCGATCTCCGCCGCCCGGTCGACGTCGCCTTCCTCGCAGGGGTTGCAGATGTTCCACGTCATGACCCGGTTCGGTACGACATCCCGGACGGCTTCGACGGGCAGTGACCTGGCGGAGGGGGCACCACTGCGTGCGTTGTGGCCCACGAGCGCCACGCAGGCCACGATCAAGGCGCCTGTGAGCAGACGCATTCCCCTACCGGGCACCATCGCCTCCTCACCGCGGAAATCCATGGCATCTGACGTCCCCACGTACGAGGTTATGGGACGGGGCGGTCAGCAACACCTGCCGCCCCCGCCCGACTTCACCGTCGCCGCTCCTGCTCCCGGCTCTTCCTCGCGCCCTGGACGCCGTTTTGCCGGACCGGCAACAGCATTGGCGTGATCAGCGGACGATGGGCGACGGTGGGCCCGTGACCGACAACATCTCAGGACCGCCCGCGCCCGACGCCCCCTTGCCTGCCGACGGATACGTCGGAGACCCCGCGGTGCGGGCGGAGTGGGACAACCGATACGCCGACCGGCAACAGCTGTGGAGCGGCCGGCCCAACGGTGCGCTCGTGGCCGAGGTCGCCGGGCTCACACCCGGGCGGGTGCTCGACGTCGGCTGCGGAGAGGGCGCGGACGCCGTCTGGCTCGCGCGCACCGGCTGGGACGTGACCGCGCTCGAGGTCTCGGGCGTCGCGCTGGAGCGGGCCGCTCAACACGCGCGGGACGCGGGCCTCGCCGTGCGCTGGGTACACGCCGCACTGACGGAAGCGGCACTCCCGCCGGCCTCCTTCGACCTCGTCTCCGCCCAGTACCCGGCCCTGCTGCGCACCCCCGACGCCGCAGCCGAGCGGGCGCTGCTCGCGGCCGTCGCGCCCGGCGGCGTGCTGCTGCTCGTACATCACGCGGGGATGGACACCCAGCAGGCGCACCACAGCGGCTTCGACCCGGCTGACTACGTCTGGCCTTCGATGGTCGCCGCTCTGCTCGACGACGACTGGGAGGTGGAGCTGAACGAGCAGCGGCCGCGGGTGGCGCCGGACGGCGGCGCCGGCGCGCACCATACCGACGACCTGGTGCTGCGGGCGCGACGGCTGCGCTGAGGGCCCCTCCGCTCGATGCGGGACCGGTAGCCGGGCATGCTGGGCGCCGCGCGGTCTGGACTGCCGCGGGAGGTGCCCCCAACGGACCCCGAGCTGCTCCCGAGCGAGAAGGGATGCCGCCCGCCCCGTTCCTCAACGGGCCAACAGCATTTCTGGAAAAGCGAGTTGACGTCGCCACACGGCGGACCGCGTCGCCAGGACGTCGTGTGCCCGGTAACGGCCCGAACCTGGCGCGCACCGCTCACGCGCTCACGGTTGCGTCCCGACTCGGCCAACCACGCCGCCGGTTATGTCTGAAAACACCGGTAACTCCGGCACAACCATCCGAAGACCCCGCCCGTCACATAAGACAGGAGCAACCAACTCCTAAGCATTCAAGGGGGAAATATGCGTCTCACTCACTCCATACTGGGCGCCACCGCACTGGCCGCTCTGTCGGTGGGGGCCACCACCGCCCTGGCGGCACCCGCCTCCGCCGCACCCAACACCACCCCGCAGAAAGTGTGCGGAAGCGGCTACAAGACCGTGAACTCCGCTGCCGTCGGCTCGCTGGGCACCGTCTACCTCGCCTACAACGCCACCAACGGCAACAACTGCGTCGTCACCATCCGCAACAACCCCGGCACCCGTGTGGACATGTCCGCCTGGATCTACGTCCCCGACACCAACGAAGGTGACGACGACTACGGGTCCTACACCTCGTACGCGGGACCCTCCTACGTCATCGGCAAGGGACACTGCGTCGACTGGGGCGGCGGCATCGCCAACACCTACGTACAGGTGATCGGCTCCAACTGCGCCTCCCTGAAGGAACACCGGACCACCTACACCCGGTGATCCACTCCACCCACCCGCCCACGACACCCGGCGTACCGCCGGCCCCCGCCCTGCGATCGCCGGCCGGAACGACCGCCGACCGTCAGGCCGCACAACGCCGGGGCCGACCTGAGGGCGCCGTGGCGGCATGGTGCAGGACAGGCGGAAAGCCGTAACCGTCCGGCCCGCCCTGACGGAACCCACCCGGTTCCGTCAGGGCGGGCCACGCGGGTTCCGCGTCGCGGTCGGGCGGCCGGCCGACGACCGGTCCCCGTCAGCGGTCCCCAGTCCGCAGTCCGCTATCCGCACCGGACAGAGCGGCTAGCGTGGCGTGTTGTCGTCGGCCTTGAACGGGCCGCCGTGGCCGGGCACGATCAGGTCCGCGGCGCTCAGCACCCGGAGCCGGGAGGCGCGCAACACGTCACGGTCGGGGGCCACCGGATCGTCCGCCGGGCCCTCCGCGTGCCACCACAGATCACCGGCGAAGGCGACCACGCCCGACTCCGTGCCCGCCAGCAGCGTGATGTCCTCCGCGCTGTGGCCCGGGGTGCGGATCAACCGTAGCGACGGGGTGAGTCCGTAGCCCTCCGCGTCCCGGTTCCTCCACTGGTCGCCGAGGTACTCCACCTTGTGGTCGTGCACCCGGGCCCGTCCGAACAGGCCCACGTTCATCGTGTTGTCCGGGTGGTGATGGCTGAGCACCACGTCGGTGATGTCGTCGGGGCCGAGTCCCAGCTCCTCGAGCGGAGCGAGGATCCGGTCGCGACTCGCCACCATGCCCGGGTCGAAGATCACATGCCGGTCGGCGTCGGACACGTAGGAGACGGTGGCGGCGACTCCGGGACCGGTGGAGCCGACGTATCCGGTGGTCAGGATCGTGTACACGGCGCTGCGGCCGAGCGGTGCGTCTGTCATGACCTCAATCCTTCCGGGCAGGACGGTCGTTCACGAGTGGCACACTTGCCAGCGATCGCAGGATTGGTGCCACACTGAACACGTGCCTCGATTCACGACCGTCGCCGCGTACACCCCGCCGGGAGTCGGCATGCTCGCCGTCGGCATCGTCACCGAGGTCTTCGGTCCGCACGGGGAGCTGCCGGGCTTCGACTTCGCCCTGTGCACGGACCGTCCCGGGCCGGTCCCCACCGACGTCGGCGTTGCGCTCACCCTCACGCACGGCCTGGACAAGCTCGCCTCCGCCGATCTGGTGATCGCCCTGCCTTGGGCCGGCTTCCGCACCCCGCCCGCGCCCGCCGTGCTCGATGCGCTGTCGGCCGCGCACGAGCGCGGCTCACTGGTCGCGGCCCACTGCGTCGGCGCTTTCGCGCTCGCCGCCGCCGGACTGCTCGACGGCCGGCGGGCCACCACCCACTGGCGGTTCGCCGAACTGCTCGCCCGCCGCCATCCGAACGTCACCGTCGAACCAGACGCCCTCTACATCGACGAAGGACGCGTCGTCACCGGCGCGGGAGCCGCCGCGGGCTTCGATCTCTGCCTGCATCTGCTGAGGCGGGAGTACGGAGCCGCCATGGCCAACGCCGTTGCCCGGGATGTGGTGTTGCCCTCGCATCGCGATGGCGGGCAGGCGCAGTACCTGGCCACCCCCGTCCCCGAGGACTGCCGCGACGAGCGTCTCGCCGAGGTGCTCGCGTGGGCCCGTGAGAACCTCCACCAACCGCTTCCCGTCGCGGAACTGGCCCGGCGTGCCGTGATGAGCAAACGGTCCTTCGCCCGCCGCTTCACCGCCGCGACCGGCACCACCCCCCACGCGTGGCTGCGGAGCCTCCGGCTGAGCAGCGCCGAGGAGTTGCTGGAGACCACGGACCTGCCGGTGGAGGAGGTCGCCCGCCGCGTCGGATACGGAAGCGCGGCCGTCCTGCGCGAACAGTTCGTGCGCCGCCGGGGAGTGCCGCCCCGCTCCTACCGCCGGTCCTTCACGAACACGCCGTGACGGACGACGCGGGCCGGCAGGGCCGACGCCAGGCCCGGATGCCGGACCAAGTCACCCACCGCAAGCGCCGCTGAGGACATCCGGGCCCGGCCGGACGCGTCCGGCATAGCGTTCACGTCAAACTCATTGCAATGAACGCGAGATGCTTGTTGCATTAACGCTCGAGCCATTGCAACGATTTCATCGCCACGAGCTGGCTTTATAGGGGAATTCTGCGATTAACTCGTTGCTCAACACGTGAATGCAACGTAGCGTTTCCGCATCAAGAAACAGCGGGTCGACGGCCTTGCACCTGTCGGGCGGCGCGCGTTTCACGAAGGGGCGATCCCAGGGGGCGGATCATGGAGACAGCACACGGCCTGCGGCGGGCGTCACCCGGCGCCCTCGGTTCTTTCGCCCGCTTCGTACTCTGCGGCGGCGGAGTAGGGCTCGCCTCCAGTTTCGCCGTGGCGGCCCTGGCCTTCCGGATTCCCTGGATCCTGGCCAACACACTGATCACCGTGGGCTCCACGCTGCTCGCCACCGAGCTGCACGCCCGCTTCACCTTCGGTGCGGGCGAGCGCGCGTCCTGGCGCCAGCATGCGCAGTCGGCCGGGTCCGCGGCAGCCGCGTATACGGCGACCTGCGTGGCGATGCTCGTCCTGCGTCAGTCGGTGCCGGCGCCCGGCGCGGTGCTCGAGCAGGTCGTCTACCTGTCCGCCTCCGCACTCGCCGGTGCCGCACGGTTCGCGGTGCTGCGCCTCGTCGTCTTCGCACGCAACCCCTCGCGGGCCGCGGCCACCGTCCGCACCGCCCATCCCCTGCACGTGCCCGTGGTCCGCGCCGCGGCGCCCATCGACCCGGCGGTGCTCTGCCGCACCGCCTGAGCGTTCCGCCGGACGGCGTGCCGCGCCGGACCCGCACGGACGACACCGCCGCCCGGGTCTGGGAGGACCCGGGCGGCGGTGTCGATCGGCCTGCGGTCGGAGTGTGAACCGGCAGCGGCACGCACCGATCAGAGAGTGAACCGGTCAGGGAATGAACTCAGGGAGTGGACCGACCGGTCAGGGCGTGAGCTGCCAGCGCTGGATGTAGCCCACGTCGATCGACGCGCGGTCCTGGACCCGCAGCTTCCAGGTACCGGTGAGAGGCTGGGCCGAGGCGTCGACGGTGAAGGTCTGGTCGACGTTGTCGGCGGAGCCGCCGGTGCGGTTGAGGAGCGAGTAGACGGTGCCGTCAGGACCGACGAGGTCGACGGTCAGGTCACCGCGGTAGGTGTGCACGATGTTCACGTAGACAGAGGTGGTGGCCGAGGCGTTGCCGTCGCGGCCCGCGATGGTGATCGGGGACTCCACGGCGGCGCCGTTGTCGGGGATGTCGACGCGGGTGGCGGTGGCGTAGATGTACGCGATCCGCCAGGTGAAGGTGTCCGTGACGGAAGCGCCCGTGCTGTCGGTGACCGTGACGGCGACGTCGCTGGTGCCGAGAGTGGTCGGCGTCCCGGAGATCAGGCCGCTCGCGCTGAGGGTCAGGCCGTCGGGCAGGCCGGTGGCCTCATAGGTCAGGCCCGCACCGGAGTTGGTGGTGTAGGCGTCCACCTGAAGGCCGACCGCCTGGCCGACGCCGCTGGTCTGGTCGGCGATCGGGGCGACGTTGACGCCGAGGGCTATGCGGCTGCCGACGTTGATGGCGGCCCAGGCGTCGGCGACGGCGAGGTAGGTGGGGCTGTACGCGCCGAACAGGTCGGCCGACGCCTGGAGGGTGGCCGTGCGGGCGCCCGCGTAGTTGGTGGACGAGGTCATGTACGTCGTCAGCGCCCTGTACCAGATGGCGGCGGCGTTCTCGATGCCGATGCCGGTGACGGCCTGACCGTCGTAGGTCGGGCTGTCGTAGGCGACGCCGTTGACGGTCTTGGCGCCGCTGCCCTCGGAGAGCAGGTAGAAGAAGTGGTTCGCGGGGCCCGAGGAGTAGTGGACGTCGACGCTGCCCAGGGTGGAGCTCCAGCTGTCGCGGGAGGAGCCGTCCTTGGAGGGCTTGTCCATGTACCGCAGCGGGGTGCCGTTGCCGTTGATGTCGATCTTCTCGCCGACGAGGTAGTCGCCGGGGTCGGCGGCGAGGTCCGAGTGGAACTCGACGGCCGCGGCGAAGATGTCGGAGGTCGCCTCGTTGAGACCGCCGGACTCGCCGGAGTAGGTCAGGTTGGCGGTGGCGGCGGTGACGCCGTGGCTCATCTCGTGGGCGGCCACGTCGAGGGAGGTCAGCGGGTGCGTGTTGCCCGAACCGTCGCCGTAGGTCATGCAGAAGCAGCTGTCCTGCCAGAAGGCGTTGACGTAGTTGCTGCCGTAGTGGGCCCGGCTGTAGGCGGCGACGCCGTCGTTGCGGATGCCGTTGCGGCCGTAGACGTCCTTGTAGTAGTCCCAGGTGGCGGCGGCGCCGAAGGCCACGTCCACACCGGCGGTCTGGCGGTTGGACGGCAGTCCGGTGCCCCAGACATCGTTGTCGTCCGTGAACAGGGTGCCGGTGCCGGAGGTTCCCTGGTTCAGGTCGTACGTCTTGTGCCCGGCGCGGTCGCCGTCGGTGAGCTGGTACGTCGATCCCGACAGCGTGCTGCCGACGGGAACCGTGCCGACGTACTGGCCGGTGCCGGTGCCGGTGTGCACCTTCTCGGCGGCGAGGATCTGCTTGCCCGTGGTGGCGTCGGTGACCACCTGGAGTTCGCTGGGCGTGCCGTCCTGCTGGACGCCTTCGACGACCGTCTCCCAGGCCAGGACGGGCTTGGCGACGCCGGCCCAGACGACGAGACGGGGCGCGCGCTCGGTCGCGGTGCCGGTGACGTCGGCGCCCTTCGCGGCCGCGAGAGCCTTGCCGGTGGCGTTGGCCGCGGTGAGCTTCGGGCTGAGGGACGGCAGCGTGAGCGTGGCGCCGCTCGCCTTGGACACGGTGGTACGGCCGCTCTTGAGGTGGACGACCAGGTCACCGCCGAGGACGGGCAGTCCGGCGTAGGTGCGCTCGTAGCGGGTGTGCGTGGTGCCGTCGGCGTCCTGGACGACGTCCCTGACGACGAGCTTCTCCTGCGCGCCGAGGGCGAGCCGCTGGGCCGTGGTGCCGGCCGTGGTCTGCGCGCTCTTGATCAGCGAGGCGCGGCGGGCCGGAGACAGGGTGGTCGCCGCAGCGCCGGCGCGAGGCGTGGCGGTGATCTTGGCGGGGCCGGGGTCGGCGGGAGCCGCGCCGGCGGTACCGGCGGGGGCACCCAGAGCGAGCAGGGTCCCGATGGTCGTCAGCGCGAGGGCGGTGGCGCGTCTGCGCCGGAGGGTGGGGTGGTGTCGCCGGGGCAACGGGTTCTCCTTCTGTGCGACGGTCGGCCCGCGGTGGGGGCCGAGGTGGGGCGGACCGACGGGATGGGGCCGGTCCGGAGCGCTGCACGGCAGGCGGGTGGAAGGAGGTGGGGGGTGGGGTGGGATGCCCCGCATGATGCGGGTGTGAAGGAAGGGTGAACTTCGGCAGCAGCGTGGCACCGCGTGCACAGGTTTGTCATGGGAATGCCAAAACAACGGCTGGAAATGACCATGTCCTGCTGGGGATCCGCCCTGCTCGGCACACGTTTTCAGCCGCGAGAGCGGCCCCGTTCCCGAAAGGGTGAATACGGGGACTCACACGGCGTGTCGCGGCACCGCGGGCTGCACCCTGCGAGTTCAGGTGGCGACGGGAGTCGGCAGGAGACAGGGGGCGCGGTGGAAGGGCAGCGGCGAGGGCCGGTTTCGTTACGGGAGCGGATGCGCTACCGGTTCGACAACACACTGGCCCGCAGCACCGGAAGGCTGGTCGGATGGCTGGCCGTGACCTGCCTGGGCATCGTCGTCCCGGCGAGTGCGCTGCTGGTGTGGACGGACCCGTCCTCGCCCCGGTCGCTGTCGGGCCGGCTGACCGCGGTTTGGCGGGTGAGCGCGGAGACCCTGCGGCTGGGCGCGGTGACCGGCGCCCCGCTGCGGATGCTGCTGTCCGTGCTGCTGGGCCTGATGGCACTGCTGTACGTGTCGACCCTGATCGGCGTGATCACCACCGGCCTCACCGACCGCCTCACCGAACTGCGCCGAGGCCGCTCCACCGTGGTGGAGACGGGCCACTCGGTGGTGCTCGGCTGGTCGGAGCAGGTGTTCACGGTGGTCGGCGAACTGGTCGCGGCACGCACCGATCAGCGCTGGAGCGCGGTCGTGGTGCTCGCCGACCGGGACAAGACGGAGATGGAGGAGGCGCTGGCGGCCGTACTCGGACCCACCGGCACCACGCGCCTGATCTGCCGCAGCGGCTCCACGGCCGATCCCGACGCGCTCGGGCTGGTCAGTCCGGGATCGGCGCACGCGGTGCTGGTCCTGCCCGGCACGGAGGCCGCCGGGGACGCCGAGACGGTACGGACCCTGCTGGCCCTGCGCGCCGTCCTCGGCGAGCACCCGGGCGCGCCCGTCGTCGCCTGTGTACGGGACGAGCGCTACCGGACCGCGGCGCGGCTGGCCGCGGGTCCGCGGGGCATCGTGCTGGAGTCCGACCGGACGGCGGCCGGACTGATCGCGCACTCCGCGCTTCACCCGGGCCTGACGCCCGTGCTGCGGGAGCTCCTCGACTTCGCGGGCGACGAGTTCTACCTCGCCGCCGCTCCCGAGCTCGTGGGACGCCCTTTCGGCGACGTCCTGCTCGACTGCGCGACGGCCGCCGTGGCCGGGCTGGTGCGGGCCGACGGCACTCCCCTGCTCAGCCCGCCGCCGGCGACCGTCGTCGCGCCGGGAGACCGCCTCGTGGTCGTGGCGCCGGACGAGGACACCGCGCGGTGGGAGGACTGCCGGGACCTCGTGGAGCCGACAGCCCTGGCCGAGCACGGTGCCGGACCGGTCGGACCGTCGCGTTTCCTGCTGCTGGGCTGGAACCGCCGGGCGGCGCACCTGGTCGACCAGCTGCGCCGCTGCGCTCGGCCGGGCTCGGTCCTGCACGTCGTGACCGACCCGGCGGAGCAGGCGCCCCCGACGCTCCCGCTGCCGCTGCCGGAACCGCGCAGGGAAGCCTCGCTCGTCGACGGGCTCGCGGTGACCTGCGCAACCGCCGATCCGACCGACCCCTCGTCCCTGCGCGGTCTCGACCCGGGCTCCTACGACCGGATCATCGTGCTCGGGCCGGACACCGGCGACGACGCCGACCGGCCGGACCACCGCACCCTGGTCGTCCTGCTGATCCTGCGGTCGCTTGCGCAGGAGACGGGGCACTCCGTGCCGGTGATCGCGGAACTCGCCGACGAACGCAACCGGGCACTGGCCCCGCTCGGACCGGGCTCCGAGGCGGTCGTCGGCGGACAGCTGACGGGCCTGCTGATGGCACAGGTCTCGCAGAACGGACACCTTGCCGCAGTGTTCGAGGAACTGTTCGCCGCCGGCGGCAGCGCACTGCGGCTGCGTCCGGCACATCACTATGTGCTCCCGGACCGTCCCGCCTCCTTCGCCACGGTCGTGGCGGCGGCGCGTGACCGGAGCGAATGCGCGATCGGCTACCGCTGTCACGACACCGCCGCCGCGCCCGCCGGCCACGAGGTCCGGCTCAACCCCGCCAAGGCCGGCAGACGGGTCTGGAGCCGCACGGACGAGATCGTCGTGGTCGTGCGGGACGGCACGGCCGAGGGCGGCAGGGCGGAAGGAAGCCAGGTGGCGCGGGTGGACGCCTCCTAGGTCGTATCCGCGCAGCAGCGTCGTCTGCCCGCAGGACAGGGCTCGCGGCGTCGGTGGGTGCGGTCGCAGGGCGCCCTCGTACCGGGTGTCCGTGGGCGATCCCGACAGGGCGATCCCGACAACGCGGCCGGGAGTCTCCCTCAAAGGGAGCGCGTGCCGGGCGTCGCGAGCCGGGCGGAACTTCGCGGACACCACCCAGCGCGTCCGGCCCGGTCGTCGCCGCGCCTCGCGGGGCTGGGCCGTTCGAGTGGTCCCCTTCCGCTCGCCGTCGTAGCGTCGGTAGAGAAGTTCATCCGGGCGCGGACACAGACGGCTCCCGGTTCGGTCGGGCGGGAGCGGACATGCGACACACGACGAGAACAGCGGTCATGCTCTGTGCGGCGCTGGGCCTCACGGCGGCCGTCGGCTCGGCCTCGGCCGTGCCGGCCGCGTCGCCGCCCACGGCGCGCGCGGCCGCGGTGCGGCAGGCCACACCGCCCGTGTTGGTCGACTGCCTCTGGCACGCCAAGGTGCGGCCCGGTGACTTCATCCTCGCGTGCGGCGACGGCAACAGCCGTCTGGTCTCGCTGCACTGGGACAGCTGGGGCTCGAACTCGGCGCGGGCCACCGGGGTCAACGTCGTCAACGACTGCGATCCGTACTGCGCGGCGGGCGCCTTCCACCCGTACGCCGTCGTCGTGAAGCTGGACCGGCCGCAGCCGTGGAAGAAGAACCCGCAGGTGCAGCACTACAGCCGGATCACCCTCACCTACCTCGGGGACAGGCCGGAGCAGTTCGGGCGAGTGGTGACGTACCCGCTCTGGAACTGAGGTGGTGGCAGGTCTCCACGTTCCGCCGTCTCGTGCCGACGCCCGCGTGTCCCACCCGCCTGTCATGATCGAGACATGACACGGATACGGCGACGGCTCGGCGCCCCGGTTCTGCTCGCCCTGCTCGTCCTCACCGCCGGATGCGCCGATCAGCCGAGCGACCCCCGGGCGGCCGCCTCGGCCGCTACCTCGCCCTCCGGTTCGGCGAAGGGCTTCTGCCCGCCGCCCGAGGACACCCTGGCGTCGCCTTCTCCGTGCATCAGCTACGGCTGGGACCAGCGGGTCGCCGAGAACCACGCCTTCCGTGAGGCCCAGCCCATCACCGCCGGGCAACGGCAGGCAGCACAGCCCCGGGCGACGGCACTGGCCGCCGCACTCCGGGAACTCGCGGACAAGGGGACCACTCTGGACGGGCTGCGGACGGCCGCCGCCGGGGCGCTGGGCCTGGAGCCGCGGCAGATCGAGGTGCGGGGCGATTTCCTGGTCCCCCTGCACGACATGCTCGTAGGGGGCGGCGAGGGCCGGGTGTGCGTCAACGGGACCGTCGACAGCAGCGGTCACGCGACGGCGGAGGTCGTCGGGCGCACGGTCGAGGGGACGTGTCTGCCCGGACCGGGCGGGCACTGACGCACGGCGGTCGGCGCCCGTCAGGCCCTCATGCCATCAAGCCGGCCGCGACCGTCGCGCCCAGTTCCCAGCAGGCGGCCACGTCCGCCTTGCCGGGTTCCCCGGTGACGGTGACCGGCTCGGCCGCGCGTCGCCAGCCCAGGCCCGTGGTGATGGTCCCGATGCCGCGCACCGCGCCGGTGACGTCGTTGCCGCCGTGCACGTAGTAACCGAAGGGCCGGCCACGGGTGGTGTCGAGGCAGGGGTAGTACACCTGGTCGAAGAAGTGCTTGAGCGCACCGGACATATAGCCGAGGTTGGCCGGCGTGCCCAGCAGGTAGGCGTCGGCGGCCAGGACGTCGGAGGCGGTCGCGGCGAGGGCGGCTCGGCGTTCGACGCGGACGCCCTCGATCTCCGGCGCCGTCGCGCCCGAGACGACCGCTTCGAACAGCGCCTGGCAGTTGGGCGAGGGGGTGTGATGGACGATCAGCAAAGTGGCCACGGCACGGAACCCTGCCCGCTCCCCCGGCCCGGCCGCAAGCGACGCCGCGGCCGGACCGGGTCCGGGGCCCGCACCTGTCACGCGTCGGCGCTCACGTCGGCCCCTCTCCCTGGATCGGGCGCCGGCGTGACGGTCTCGGCCGTGCCGACCGGGCAGCGGACCTCCAGGGTGCCGTCTTGGACGAGGACCGCGGCCGCCGCGGTCCGCACGTCGGCCGCGACCGCGTTCGGCACGGTCGAGGTGGTGGCTGGAGGCCGCGCGGCTGGGGCGGCATGTCCGGACTGCGGCCGCTATGCCAGGGCGCGGTCGGCGGCGCCGGACTCCCGAGGGGTCTCGACCCCTCGATGCCCGGAGTGCGTCTCTTTTCAGCCATGACCCTATGACTTCCCTGTGCGGAAAGGTACTTCCGCACAGGAGCATGCACCTGACATCTTGCATTCACCATTCGTTTCGTACGGCCCCGCCGGTGCCCTCAGCGCGGCCGGGCCGTCTCCGGAGGACGCATTGATACCCCCCATATCCGGCCGATCCAGACGCACGCTGGTGCTGGCGGCCACGCTCGGCGCCGTCCTCGCGTTCGGCGCCCCGGGCGCCCTCGCGGGCACGCTCCCCGTCGCCCCCTCCACCGCGACGGCCGCCAAGGCCCACGCTCCGGCCGCCGTGCCGGCTTCCCGGAGTGCGACCTGGGTGGCCGGCACGCGTGCCTACCTCGTGATCACCGCCCCTGGTGACAGCTCGGCGGTCCGTTCCGCGATCGCGGCCAACGGCGGCACCGTCTTCTCGAACTTCGACGCCATCGGCGTGATCGTCGCCCACTCGGCGTCCAGCGGGTTCGCCGCCACCATGCGCGGCGTCGCCGGCGTGCAGCAGGTCGGCGCCACGCGCACCTCGGACGTACCGGCCGACGCCTACGACCCGGCGCTCCCGGCCGATCCGGCCCAGGCCTCGACCCCGGCCGGAGAACCGGTCCGGGCCGACATGAGCCAGATCAAGGCCGACCAGGCGTGGGCCGTGAACCCGGGCTCCGCCTCCGTGAAGGTCGGCATCCTGGACACCGGTGTGGACGACCGGCACCAGGACCTGGCGCCCAACTTCGACGCGGCCGACTCGGTCTCCTGCGCCTACGGCAAGCCCGACACCCGTGCCGGCGCCTGGCGGGACGTCGACACGCACGGCACCCACGTGGCGGGCACCGTCGCCGCGGCCAAGAACGGCAAGGGCGTCGTCGGCGTGGCCCCCGGGGTGAGGATCGCCGCGGTCCGGGTCGCCGAGCCGGGCAACTCCTTCTTCTTCGCCGAGAACACCATCTGCGGCTTCGTCTGGGCCGGTGACCACGGCTTCAAGGTCACCAACAACAGCTACTACACGGACCCGTGGCAGTTCAACTGCCCGGACAACATCGACCAGGCCGCCATCATCGAGGGCGTCAAGCGCGCCCAGGAGTACGCCGAGGGCAAGGGCTCCCTCCAGATCGCCGCGGCGGGCAACGAGAACTACGACCTCGCCCACAAGACGACCGACTCCGCGAGCCCGAACGACTCGACGCCGGTCACCCGCACCATCACCAACGCCTGCCTCGACATCCCGACCGAGCTGCCGGGCGTGGTCACGGTCGCGGCCAACGGCACGGGCGTCACCAAGGCCTCGTTCTCCAACTACGGGCAGGGCGTCATCGACGTCGCGGCGCCGGGCAGCAACGTGTACTCCACCGTCCCCGGCGGCGGCTACGGCAGCAAGAGCGGCACCTCGATGGCCACTCCGCACGTGGTCGGCGTTGCGGCACTCATCGCCAGCGCCGACCCGGGCATCACCCCGGCTCAGATCCGCGCCAAGCTGGCCGCCCAGGCCAACGACATCGCCTGCCCCTCGGACAGCCGCTGCACGGGCACGACGGCCAGCAACTCGTTCTTCGGCGAAGGACAGGTCGACGCCCTGAAGGCGGTCGGGACCACCCCGCCGCCCGGCAAGTACTTCGAGAACCTCGCGGACTTCGCCGTCAACGACAACGCGACCGTGGAGAGCCCGATCGCCGTGACCGGCGTGACCGGCAACGCCCCGGCCACCCTCAAGGTGGGCGTGGACATCAAGCACACCTACATCGGTGACCTGAAGGTCGACCTGGTGGCGCCGGACGGCACCGTCTACACGCTGCACGACCACGCCGGCGGCAGCGCCGACAACATCGCCCAGACCTACACCGTGAACGCCTCCTCGGAGGTCGCGAACGGCACCTGGAAACTGCGCGTCAACGACAACGCCGCCTCCGACACAGGCAAGATCGACGCCTGGAACCTGACCTTCTGACGCAGGGCCCGGCAACGCCCGCGTCGGCACGCTGTGCGCCGACGGCAGCTCCCTGTCCGCGGCCGCGGACGAGGCGGGCTGCGGTCGGCCAGGGCTGGAACCGCTGCGCGGCAGAGGGCACAGGGGCCTCGGCTGCGGTGAACGCCGCGGCCGGGGCCGCCATCCCGGAGGCGCCCCGGCAGGTCGGCGAGCACCTCACCCCGGCCCCGGGCATCCCTTCGAGGAGGTGCGGTTCGCCTCGGCGTGGGGCAGCCGCGACGCTTTGGAGGTACAGCCGGTCATCCCTCGCCGGCTCTGTCCCGACTGCGGGACGCGGCGCCGGTTTGCCGTGAAGACGTCGGGTCCGTGCCCGACAGACTCCATGGCCGCCCACACCGCCCCTGCCTCGTCCTCCGCGACGATCGAGCCGGCCGCCGAGGCACGCCCCGGGCCTACCGCGACGCCCTGGTTCTTCGCCCACATGATGAAGTCGGCGACGACGGGGAAGCAGCGCGGGAACCCCGTCTGGATGATGACGTCCATCTCGTACTGGCCGGGAAGCGGAGGGGCCCTTCACATCCTGTCGAGACCGAACATCCGGTTCACCGCCTGCCGGACAGTGAGGCCGCCTTGGTCCTTCTGTAGAGGAACCGCCGGTGCGGAAGCCGGGGCGAGTTCCGCGGTGAGAACCTCGATGCGCTGACCGGGGGCCGCCTGAGCCAGGATGCGGCTGCGCTCCCGCTCGGAGGCAGCGAAGAGGATCAGGGGGGCCAGACGGCGGCGCAGCGCGGGGACCCGGCCGGCCACGGGGCAGATGACTGCGTACGGCTTCCCGCGCACGTGTACGGGCACTCCCATGGCGAACTCGGGACTGCCGTCGCGGGCGACGCTGGGATAGGCGCCGGCCTCGTGGTAGACGAACTCCGCCACCGGCTTGATCAGAGCCTTCTGACGTTGGAGCAGGGCCTCGATCGCCGCCAGGTGCTCCTGCTCGGCGGCCTGCCGCGCCTCCTGTTGTCGCTGCTGGACGGTTTGCAGGCGTTCGACGATCTGGTATTTGCGAATGTGAGCCTGGAACTGTTCCTCTTCCATGTCGAAGTACCGCCGGGTGATCCACCGCCACTTGCCTTTGGTGTCCCAGCCCAGGCGAAGGCGGTGGGGCCGGGTGGCGTTCTGACAGACGGCGGCGACGAAGCGTTCCAGAGGGAAGGGGGCAGCCGGCTCCCACTTGCCGTGGCCTTCGCACGGCAGAGGACCGTCGACGCCCGCACCGCAGTCCTCGCAGTCACACCAGTCGCAGACCGTCCGGTTGTCGCACCATTCGGGCTCGAAGCGGGCGGCCCCGGCCGTGACCTGGACAGGGCCACCGTCGTCGGGACGGGCGATCTGGACGGCGGGCACGTTGTCCAGCCAGGGGGCCGTCTTTCGGTCGGTGAACCAGCACACCTCGACACCGGCCTCGCCGTACCGGCCGGTGCGTGCCTCGATGTCGGCGACCGAGATGGAGGCCATCTGCGCCTCCAGGGCCACGCGGCGGCTGCCGTCGGGAGAGGTGGCCATCACGTCCGCGCGCCAAGAGCCGTCCGGAGCGGCGACCTCGTACTCGGCGCTCCAGCCTGCCGCGCGGGCGTGGTGGGCGAGGTCGAGCTTGAGCAGATGGTGGGCCATGCCCTCGCCGGCGGCCCTGGCTTCGCAGTGAGGAGCTTGGTTGGCATGCCGCAGGAACCACAGGTCGTACGCGCCGTGGGTCTTGTGGACCAGGTGGAGGCGCCAGTCGCACTCGTAGCAGGTCAGCGGTGCGGGCCGCTTGGTCTTGTAGATGCTCGCCCTGTCCCGGCCGCAGCCGAGGTCAGCCTGGGTGACGTCGATGCGCCCCCACTCTCCGTGGACCCCGACGAACACCATCACTGTCTCCTTCGCTCGGTGGCGGAACCTTGTCCACAGCGGACGGTAGGGATCAGGTCTGACAGTGCATCCCCCGATCAGAGCAGCCCAATGCGCCAGGCGGGGCCCAAACGTCCCTCCCTGGCCGTACCCAGCCCGTGCACCCTGACGGCCGGAACAACCGGCATCCCGGGAAGCGCCGCCGAGGTCGGCGGGCTCCTGTCGAACATCGAGAGCAGGCGCCGGGAGTTCACCGCCGACAAGCTCCCGGCACTGGTGACGCTCGGTCTGGAGTTGGTGGGCGGCCGGCGGCCGGGCGAGCCGCTTCGGCGCGGTGGGCGTCGAACAGTTCGTCACGTAGTCCCCGCACGCCGGCTGCTTCCGTCCGGGGCAGCAGCCGGGCAAACGGTGGGGGGCGCCGTTGGGATGCGCCGCTCACCCACTGATGGAACAGCGCCACAGCCCCGCCCTGCGCATCAAGGGCAACGGCTACGACGCCTCCCACCACGAAGGTGAATGGCCGGCCCTGGGAGACATCGACGACGCCCTCGAGCGCGCCGGGCATGAGGCGTTCACCAAGGAGCCGCCCAAGACCGTCAACGGGTGGCGGTGGGTTCTGCTGAGAGCGGGGCGTCGGCAGGTATATCGGCCCGGTCAGGGGCGATGTTGACGCACCGTGGCTGGTGGGACCCCTATTACTCCAGGCGTAGATGGTGATCTCGCGGTGTCAGCCACTACCGCGGTCGTGCCGCCGCGCGCGGTGCTCGATCCTCAGGGCCCATAGACGAGATCCGTACCGCCGCTGGCCTCGATCAGCCAGGACAGCGAACCGCTGCCGAACGGCCAGCCCGTGGTAGCGACCTGCACCCAGCCCCCCGACTCGTCGGTTCCCGCGTGCCACCACCACCAGCTGCGATCGTGACCCATCCCTTCCTCGGTCGGGTCGAAGTAGTACAGCCATCCCGAGAGCGTCCACGGCCCCTGATCGACAGCCGCCCTCTGCTCCGGCGTCATCGCCCGCCACTGCCGCAGCCATGCCTCGGCATGGTTCCCAAAGGCGAACCCCGGCTGCCCGGCTCGAACGCTCACCTCGTAGCCTCCGCGCATGACTGATGATCCGTTCCAGTGCCGCTGCGTCCTCTGCCATGACTACGGTGACCGAGACGAAGCGGACCGCATGGATCTGACGATCACCGAGAATGTGCAGCGGCACGGATGGCACGTCGTGATGGTTCCCGAGGACGAGATCGGTCCTGGGTTCGCCTACACGATCGGTCTGTCGCACACTCACGGCGCACCTGAACTCGCCATGTTCGGGCTCGATGTCCACGCCATGCACCGCATGCTCAACCGGCTCGGAGCGAAGTCCGCCGCGGGTGCTGTACTGGCTGGCGGCCAGAGGCATCCTGACGTTGGCGACGGTCACCAGGTCGCGCTCAGGCAGGTCGATCTCCGCTGGTACCGGACCTTCTTCGGGCGTGCCATCGGGTTCTACCGACGGCCTCCCTTTCCTGTGTTGCAAGTTGCGTGGCCCGACGTGGATGACCGCTTTCACTGGGAACAACAGGCTGAGGAAAGGCATCGGGAGTCGCAGCCTCAGCTGTGGCTGCCACCGAGTGAGCACCCTGTCGGGGTCTGGACGACCGAACTCTGACCTAGAACGCACCTACCAGCGACAGACCAACACCGTCGCGACGAGCTACTTGGTTCTGTTCACGAGTTCAGAACTCGAGTCAACACTTCTGATGCAGGCCGGGCGTGCCCCCGGCGGACGGAAAACCCTGGGCATGCCACCCTGACATGACGGGTACTCAGGGACAGGAGTGCTCAGGGACATGACACAGGACATGACACGCAGGGGAGGGAACGGTGCTCACTCGGAGTTCGGTGATGGTGTGCGCGGCCGCGGCGCTGGCGTTGGCCGGCTGCTCGTCCGGGGACGACGGGAAGGCGGCGGAGCCGACGGACGAGACCGTCGTCACGGCGACCGTCTCCGACGCGCCACCGTCACCCGTCACACCCTCCGCCTCACCTTCCGCCTCGCCCTCCGTCTCCGCTCCCTCCGCCTCGCCCTCCGCGTCGGTTCCGGCGTCGGCGAGCCCGTCGCCGGTGCCCGTCACGGGCCCGGACCAGAAGCTGGTGACGATGACCGTCAGCGGCGGCTTCGCGGGGGTGAACCGGCAGGTGGTCCTCCGGGGCGACGGCACGGTCCGGACCACCGACAGTGGCGAGTCCGCGGTGCGCCGCACCACCGCGGCACAGTTCACGACGCTGCGGACCCTGCTCGGAGATCCCGCGCTCGACGACGTCCCCGCGTTCGCGATCGACATGGGGTCGGCGGACAAGTTCCAGTACACGCTTCAGTTCGACGGCCGTACGGTCACGACAGACCGCTCCACCGACGCACCCGCGCTGGACCGTCTCATCGGCGCCCTGGAGAAGTGGCTGCCCACGAACTGAGGAACGCCTCCTGGTCAGGCCTCGAATGCCGTTTGCAGGAGCGTCGTAGGCCTGGGTGAAGGCGGCGGGGAACGGCAGCTGCGGGGCGTCGGCGTAGAACCCGGGATCACCCAGGAACACCCTGGAACACCTGGAACACCTGGAACGACGAGACGGGACTACGCGTTCCGGTGAGCGTCGCCGATCCGCTCAACTCCCGTATGCGCGCGTTCAAAAGCGTGCAGGGATCTTGCCGACCCGAAGTTCCTCAGGCCAGTCCCGAAGCGCGTCACTCCGTCGGGGGACACGCTCCGTACGTTCGGGGAACCAGCGGGGCCGGAGGAGCCCGGGCCCGCGCGAGCGGCAGGAGAAGCGCCGTGGCGAATCTGGAGATCTCTATGAAGGAGACGATGACCGCGATCGAGGGGGCGGTGGGGGTCGCCGTCGTGGACTACACGAGCGGCATGGCACTCGGCACGCTCGGCGGAGGCAAGGACCTCGATCTGAACGTCGCCGCGGCCGGCAACACCGATGTGATCCGCGCCAAGGTCCGCACCATGGAACACCTGGGGCTGAAGGGCGAGATCGAGGACATCCTGATCACGCTCGCCGGCCAGTACCACCTCATCCGGCTGCTCAAGGGCCGCGGCGGGAGCGGGCTGTTCATCTACCTCGTCCTGGACCGCGACCGGTCCAACCTGGCCATGGCCCGTCACCAGCTCAAGCGGATCGAGGCCGAGCTCGAGGTGTAGGCGACCGGACGGCCGCGGCTCCGCACGCCCTCGAATTGAAGATTTCTTCATCTCGACACATCCAGATCAGCGCATCACACGGGTGTGCGGAGCCCGCAGCCACCAGGATCGTGACGCAGCACGTGGCGCGCGGCGGCGCACGGCCTGCCCGGCAGGCCGCCGCGCCATCGCGCACCACGCACCGTACGCGGCAGGGAGCGAGCGATCGACCATGCAGGTTCCCCTCTACCAGGCCAAGGCCGAGTTCTTCCGCATGCTCGGGCACCCGGTCCGCATCAGGGTCCTCGAACTGCTACAGGGCGGCCCCGTCGCCGTGCGGGACCTGCTCACCGAGATCGAGATCGAACCGTCCAGCCTGTCCCAGCAGTTGGCGGTGCTGCGCCGCGCCGGGATCGTGGTGTCGATCCGGGAGGGCTCGACGGTCAGCTACGCGCTCGCGGGCGGCGACGTGGCCGAGCTGCTGCGGGCCGCCCGCCGCATCCTCACCGAACTCCTCGCGGGACAGAACGAGTTGCTGGCGGAGCTGCGCCAGGCCGATCTGCCGCTGCCGGTTCCGCAGGGCGGCACCGGACGGCCGTGACCGGGACGGGGACGAAGGCGGAGACCGGGACCGGGACCGGGACGGGGGCGGCGGAAGCCGGGACGGGAGGAGGCTGAGACCGGGACGAGGGCGAGGACGAAGGCGGAGACCGGAACCACGGGGCCGGAGGAGGGACGGAAATAGCGGGGCCGGGCCGGGGACGGGACGAGGACAAGCACGGGGACGGGTACGGGTACGGGTACGGGGACGGGAACCGTGGGGACCCTTTCAGGTTTCCTTCAGGTACCTCCTGAAGGTTGGGGCCCATGCACGGACACCGACCACGTACCCCCGCATCCGAACGCAGCCGTCGCTGGTTCATGAACAAGGCGCTGCTCGCCGGCGGTGTCGCCGCCATGGCGACCATGACCGGCTGCTCCGCCGGCTCCTCCGGCTCCTCCGACACCGCGGACGCCGCCTCGCCCTCAGGCGGCCCGGGCGGAATGCCCTCCGGGGGACCCGGCGGCGCCGGCGGAATGGGCCCCGGGGCGAGCGAGGTCAAGTACGCGGACTTCGTCGGTGTCACCACCGACGGCAAGGTCGCGGACGACCTGTACTCGATCCACGCGACGGACGTCTCCACCGACAAGGTCGTCAAGGCCGCCCAGGCGTTCCTGGACGGGCTGACCACCAAGGAGCGCAAGGCCTCCGTCTTCGAGGTGGACGACGACGAGTGGCTGGCCTGGAGCAACGTCGACGGCTATCAGCGCGAGGGCGCCCGGATGGGCGACCTGACCGACAAGCAGCGCGACCTCGGCTACGCGCTGCTCGGGGTCGCGTTGTCCGCCGAGGGGCTCACCCAGACCCGCAACATCATGAAGCTCAACGCGTTCCTGGGCGACTACAGCGGCGGCAACCGGGACACGCTCACCGAGGGCGCCTACTTCTTCACCTTCATGGGCACCCCGTCGACCACCGCGCCGTGGGGCTTCCAGTACGAGGGCCACCACGTGGCCATCAACTACTTCGTGCTCGGCGACCAGGTGGTCATGACGCCCACCTTCATGGGCTCCGAGCCGACCTCGGCCACCTACGACGGCGAGAAGATCACCCTCTTCAGGAAGGAGACGGCGGCCGGCCTCACCGTGCTGCGGTCGCTCACGAACGCCCAGCGCGAGAAGGTGATCTCCTCGGAGGCCAAGGCCGGGGACAACCTTAAGGCCGGCGCCGGCCAGGACAACCTCAAGCTGGCCTACCAGGGCCTCGTGGCCTCCGGGTTCACCGCCGCCCAGAAGAGCGCTCTGCTGGATCTGGTGCGCGTCTACGTCGGCAACATGGACGACGGGCACGCCGAGGTGAGGATGAAGGAGGTGGAGGAGCACCTCGACGACACGTACTTCTACTGGATCGGCGAGACCAAGGACTCCTCGGCCTTCTACTACCGCGTGCACAGCCCGGTCGTCCTCATCGAGTACGACGCCCAGTCGCCGCTCGCCTACGGCAACAAGGACAGCAACGGTGGCGGCGGCATGGGCGGACCGGGCGGAACCCCGACCCAGCAGCACATCCACACCATCATCCGCACCCCCAACGGCGGGGACTACGGCGTGGACCTGCTCAAGCTGCACCTGGAGAACGACCACTAGGGTCCGGTTGGACGGCGCGGGTCCAGCCGGACGGCGTCGATTCGAACATCTACTCGAACATCGAACGAAACGCACCGAAACGCCACGGTTCGCCACCCCTTCCGCCAGGTAGAAATATCTACCAACATGCATATGCCCGCTCGGCATGCGGCCGGGGGAGGACGTCACACGGAGCCGACATGAGCAATGCGATGTGGACGCGCGGCGTGGAATGGCTCGCCGCCGCCGCGACGGACCCGCGGCTGTGCAAGCGGGAATGGGACCAGGGCGACGGGATCGCCCTGCTGGCGGCGGGCCGTTACTGGGACGTCCTCAGCGTGCCCGACCGGCTGGGCCTGCTCACCCTGGATCTGCTGTGGCAGGCGTCCCGCCCCGTCCCCGGACCCACGCTCGTGGACACCGCGTCGCACCGGGTCGGGTTCTTCCTCCCGCCGGATCCCGGCACCCGGTGGATCGGGGCGGGGCTGAGACGCGCGGGCCGCGGCTCCTGGGTGGCGGTTCCACCGCCCTACCGCGCCGCGCGGTTCCTGGAGTGGCTGGTCCCGCCGGACGGGACCGGGGCGCTGCACGCGCCGGCCACGCTGGAGCTGGCCCTGCGGCAGGCCAACGGCACGCTGGCCGTGCTGACCCCGATGTGCGGCCGGTAGCGGGTCACGGGCACAACGTTCCGCCCTCGTCGCGGTGGAGGCGGCGGGCCGAGGACGAGGGCACCCACCGCATGTCCGAGCGGGCGGGCACGGTCCGCCCGTCGGCCCGCCACTGCGCGACGAGCCGGGCGTGGATCGGCACCCGACACCGGGGCCGGTGCGCCCACAGAGCGGCGCTGAGGAGGCCGGACGGGCAGGCGGCTCGGGAGGTGCGGGCGGAGGTCGGTCCATGCACGGGTAAACGGTGAGGGGCGCGCGGTGGTACGCGCGGGCACCGCACGCTCACCGGCACGGGTGAGCGCGGCCCTCGTTCGGAGGCACACCCCGGGCCGATCACAGCACCGGCCCGCCTGCTCCCCCACTGCGTGCCGCTTCACCGGCACCCCACGGGCGATGCCCGCAATGCCGTCCAACTCACCTGTCGTGTAAGGCAATCCAGACAGTCGACGCAGAAGTGAACAGATACCGGGCACTTTGGAAGGCAAGTCTCGCTCAACCGTGCGGGATCGATCGATGACGGTGTGTACTGTGCTGCGGGTGCCCGGTCCGAGCCCTTCGGATCCACCCCTGCCCTGAGCACCGAGACGACGCCCGACCTCCCTGGAACCGAATCGATGATGGAACTACCGGACCTGGTGGCCGGCGGCCTGGCCGCCGGCACACTGTCCGCGCTCGCCCTCGGCGGCGGATTGCTGCGACTACGGCGGCAACAGACCCGGCAGCGAGCCGAGATCGCCGCATTACGCACCCAACTTGAGGGTTCCGCAAGGGCGTTCACGGCGGAGGTCGAGCATCTGGCCGGCCGGCGGGTGCCCGCCGCCGCCCGCCAGGTGGCCCATCCGCACGTGTCCGAACCGGGCCCGCTCCAGCCGCTCACCACCGGCACCCCGCTGGGCATCGCCCTGGAGAACGTGGTGTCGGCGCTCCAGTCCGAGGTGGCCGCCCAGCGCACCCGGGTCGACGCGGCCGCGCAGGCCGGGATGCGCGGCGCCACCCGGGAGATCCAGGCGGCCCTGTACCGGCTCCAGGACGCGCTGCGCGGACTCCAGCAGCGTTACGACGAACCGGAGTTGGCGCAGACCCTGTTCCGGCTGGACCACGAGAACGAGCAGTCGCTGCGCCGCGCGCAGGTCACCGCCGTGGTGTGCGGGGCGTGGGTCGGGCTGGCGCGCGAGGAGTCGCACCTGGTGGACGCGGTGACCGGCGGTCAGGCGCGGCTCGCGGGCTACCACCGGGTCCAGGTCCACAACCACCTCGAGACCGGTACGGCCCTGGTCTCGCACGCCGTCGAACCGGTGGCCATCATCGTCGCCGAGCTGCTCGACAACGCGCTCAGGCACTCCGCCCCGGACACCGACGTCGTGGTGAGCCTGGAGCACGTCCACCACGGCGTGTGCGTCACCATCGACGACGCGGGTCTCGGCATGACGCGGGACGAACGCGACCGTGCCCAGCGGCTGGTGGCCGGTGACGACCTGATCCTGCTGACCGACCTGGGCGATCCGCCGCGCATGGGGCTGGCCGCGATCGGCCGTCTCACCCGGCAGTTCGACCTGGGCGTCGACGTCTCCTCGGCCTCCCCGTACGGCGGCGTGCGCGCGGTGCTGCGGGTAGACAGTCATCTCCTCAGCCGTCTCGACCCGGCCGACCGGCCGCCGGCCGCGAGCGCGCCGCGCACGACCCGCAGGGTCACGGCCGACCGGCCCGCGCCCTCCCACGCGTACGGCACGGAGTCCGGCGTCCCCGAGGCGGCACCGGGGCATCACGAGCCCTCGGACACCGACGGCCTGCCGCAGCGCCGTCGCCGCACCCGGGCCGCCGCACCCGAGGAGAGCCCGGCCCGCAGAGCCGCGCACACAACCACGCACCGACCCGCGCGGAGACCGGAGGAGGCCGCGGCCGCGCTCGGCGCGCTCCAGTCCGGCACGGCGGCGGCCCGCGCCGCCGCCGATTACGCCGGAGCCGACGGCCACGGGGACACCCCGGCCGCCCGGACCGGCGAGACCGACCACACCGACCACACCGACCACACCGACCACACCGACATCGAGGGGGAAGCGGCGAGATGACCAGCCGTAATACGGGCGACACGGCATGGGTGCTGGAACCGATCCTGCAGGTGCCGCACGTGCTGGCCGCCGTCATGCTGACCCGCGACGGCCTGGTGACGGGCTACACCGACGCCCTGTCGCAGCCGTCGGCCGAGCGGGTGGCCGCCATCACCAGCACCGTGCAGGGGGCGTGCCGGACGGCGGCGGCCGCGTTCGCCGACCGGGAGCGGGCCGAGGTACGCCAGATCGTCATCGAGTCCGACCACGGGTATGTGCTGATCGTGCCGACCGACCACGGCACCTGCGTGGCCGCGTACGGCGACGGCGAGATGCGGCTGGACCTGCTGGCGCACCGGGTCCACTCACAGGTGGCGCGACTGGGCGAGAAGGCCATGGCGGCCGCGCCCCGAGGAGCCGACGACAACGCGCCGGCATGACCCGCCGCCCGGCCGGCCGTCCCCTCGTGCCCGCGTACCTGTCGACCGGCGGTGTGGCCCGGCCCAGCCGGCCCCACCTGGAGCGGCTGTCGGTGCTCGCCCGCAGCGAGGAGCCGCTGCCGGCCGGCCTGCCGGCCGCCGAACTGGCCCTGCTGGACACGCTGGCGGGCGGCTCGCTGGCGGTGGTCGAGGCGGCGGCGCTGCTCAGACTGCCGGTGTCCGCGGTACGGGTGCTGGCGGCCGACCTCGTCGACCGGGACCTCGTTCTCGCCCGCGCGCCGATCCCGCCCGCCGAACGGTTCGACCCCGACCTGCTGAAGAGAGTGGCCGATGGCCTCCGCGCCCTCAAACACCACCCCTAGCGCCGGCGCGTCCGGCGCCGTCCACCACCCCGACACCGCCCGCGATCTGGTGAAGATCCTGGTCGCGGGGCCGTTCGGGGTGGGCAAGACGACCCTGATCGACTCGGTGTCCGAGATCCGTCCGCTGCACACCGAGGAACATCTCTCCGAGGCCTCCGCCGACGTGGACGACCTGGCCGGGGTGCGGGAGAAGTCGACGACGACCGTCGCCATCGACTTCGGGCGGATCAGCCTTCCGGGCGATGTCGTGCTGTACCTGTTCGGCACGCCCGGGCAGGAGCGCTTCCGCGCCCTGTGGGACGACATCGCCTACGGGGCGCTGGGCGCGCTCGTCCTCGTCGACAGCCGCCGCCTCGACGCGTCGTTCGACGTGCTGGGCCTGGTGGAGGAGAGCGGGCTGCCGTACGCGGTGGCCTTCAACGACTTCCCCGACGCGCCCCGCCACCATGGAGCGGAGCGGCTGCGCCATGCGCTGGACCTGGAGCCCGGGACACCGATGGTGACCTGCGACGCGCGGGACCGCGACTCCTCGATCGACGCGCTGCTCGCGCTCGTCGACCACCTGATCGGACGTGACCCCGTGGAGGCCCGGTGACCATCCATCCCCCCGACCGGCGCGACTTCGCCCGTTCCGCGCCGGTACGGCTGTGGGACGAGAGCTTCGCCGCCGACCCGCTCCGCCACTACCAGGCACTGCGCAGTCAAGGGCCGGTCGGCTGGGGCGAGTTGGCGCCCGGAGTGCCGGCGTACGTGATCACCGACCGGCGTGCCGCGCTGGAGGTGCTGCACGACGAGGAGACGTTCTCGCACGACCCGCGCGCATGGGAGTCGACCGTCCCCGACGACTCTCCCGTGCTCGGCATGATGCGGTGGCGGCCCAACGCCCTGTTCGCCGACGGCGCGGCGCACGTCCGCTACCGCACCACCCTCATCGACGTCTTCGACCTGGTGGAACCGCACGACCTGCGGGGGCGGGTGCACCGGGCGGTGCGGCTGCTCGTGGGCCGGATCGGGCCGCGGGGCGAGGCCGACCTGGTCGGCGACTTCGCCGAGCCGCTGATGGCGCTGGTCTTCAACGACCTGTTCGGCCTGCCGGAGAGCCAGGGCGACCGACTGCACTCGGGCGTGGGCAAGATGATGGAGGGCGGCGACCGGGCGACCGTGGGCGAGGCGGAGTACGCCCAGTACGTACTGGACCTCATCGCCGCCAAGACCGAACGGCGCGGCGACGATCTGCCGAGCCGGCTGCTGGACCACCCGGCGGGGCTGACCCGTGAGGAGGTCACCTGGCAGGTGTTCCTCACGCTCGGCGCCGGATACGGGCCGACCGCCAACCTGCTGTCCAACACGCTGTCGAGGATCCTGGGCAACCCGCTCTACTACTCCACCCTCACCGACGGCGCCCGCCCCGTCATGGACGCGGTGGTCGAGGTGCTGCACCACGAGACGCCGCTCGCGAACTACGGCATCTACTACGTCCGCCGGCCCGTGGCCTTCCACGGGGTGTGGCTGCGCGAGGCCGTGCCGGTGGTGGTGTCGTACGGGGCACTCGGGATCCTCGCCGAGCGGGAGGTCACCGAGGGGCGGCATCCGAACGACGCCTCGCACCTGTCGTGGGGAGCGGGAGCGCATGCCTGTCCGGTGAAGCAGCACACGCTGCTGCTGGTCACCGAGGCGATCGAACGGCTCACCCAGTGGCTGCCCGACCTCGACCCCGTCGTACCCCGCGATCGGCTGACCTGGCGGCCCGGCCCGTTCCACCGTGCGCTGACCGCGCTGCCCGTCCGCTTCAGCCCCCGCTCCCCCGCTTCCGAACCCTCAGGAGTCCGTTCGTGACCGTGACCGACCGCATCGTCCTCGACCCGTTCGGCACCGATGTGCATGCCGAGAGCGCCCGGCTGCGCGCCCTCGGCGCGATCGTGCCCGTGGAGCTGCCCGGCGGCATACCGGCCTGGGCGCCCACCGGGTACGACACCCTCAAGGCACTGATCCTGGACCCGCGCGTCAGCAAGGACCCGCGGCGGCACTGGCGGCAGTGGGCGGAACTCGGCGAGCACCCTTCCTGGGGCTGGATCCTGGGCTGGGTCGGTGTGATCAACATGCTCTCCACGTACGGCACCGACCACGCGCGGCTGCGCAAACTGGTGGCGCCGAGCTTCACCCACCGGCGCACCGAGGCGCTGCGCACCCGGGTGGAGGCGATCACCGCGGAGCTGCTGGACGCGCTGGACAAGGGCGACGACACCGTCGACCTCAAGGCCGGCTTCGCGCATCCGCTGCCGATGCAGATCGTCTGTGAACTCTTCGGGGTGCCGGACGAGCTGCGGGAGGCCAACGTCCGGCTGGTCGCGGCCATCATGGACACCACCGACCCGACACCGGAGCACGCCGCGTACGTCCAGGAGCAGATCGGCACGGTGCTGGGCGGGCTGATCGCGTACAAGCGCGAGCACCCCGGCGACGACATGACGACCGAGCTCATCCGCGTGCGCGACGAGGAAGGCGACCGGCTCGGCGACGAGGAACTGCTCTACACGCTGCTGCTGGTCATCGGCGCCGGTTTCGAGACCACGGTGAACCTCATCGGGAACGCGGCGGTGGCGCTGCTGCGGCGGCCCGAGCAGCTGGCGGCCGTCCGCGCGGGCGAGATCGGCTGGGACGCGGTCGTGGACGAGACGCTGCGGCTGCACCCGCCGATCGCCACGCTGCCGCTGCGGTTCGCCGTCGACGACATCACGGTGGGCGAGGTGACGATCCCGGCCGGCGACGCGATCATCACGACCTACGCGGCGGCGAACGTGGATCCGGCGAAATTCGGGGCGGACGCCGACGTGTTCGACGCGGCACGCGCGGCGGACGACCATCTGGCCTTCGGGATCGGTGTGCACCGGTGCATCGGGGCTCCGTTGGCCCGGATGGAGGCGCTGACGGCGCTGCCCGCGCTGTTCGACCGGTTCCCCGGGCTGCGCCTGGACAGCGGGGCCGCGGAGCTGCGGCAGGTGCCCTCGTTCATCGCGAGCGGCTGGCAGGAGATCCCGGTCCGCCTGCGGGACTGAGGCACGGGGGTGCGACCGGTCCCCCGTGCCGGTCGCACCCCCGCCGCTCCTCGGAACCACGGGCCTGGCGAGCGGCTGGGAAATCGTGTCGATGCCCGCTCCGGCCGCCGCGGGACTCACCTGTGCGCAGGTGGTCCGGATGGCCCGATTCCGTCCACTGGGCGGATTCGTGCAGGCCGGGCCGGTCCAGGTCGCCCGCCACGCCAGCCACGCCCGCCACCACATGGGCGAGGACGACCTCGTACAGGTCGCTTCCTGGCACTGACCCGGCTCGCCCGGCTCGCCCGGCGCTGCACGGCGCCACGGCTGGGAGACCGACCCCGCGACGGCGCCGGGGCTGCTCGCCGACAGCCGGCGGTTCCTCCTGGGCGAGCCGCACGGCGGTCCTGCGGGGCCGCCGCCCCGTGGCACGGCATAAGCTCGGCCAATGGCGAAGTACTACGACGTGCACCCCGACAACCCTCAGCCGCGCACCATCACCCAGATCGCGGCCGCCGTCCGGGCGGACGCGCTGATCGCGTACCCGACGGATTCCTGCTACGCGCTGGGCTGCCGGCTGGGCAGCAAGAACGGCATCGACCGGATCCGGGCCATCCGCGACCTGGACGACCGGCACCACTTCACCCTCGTCTGCCAGGACTTCGCGCAACTCGGCCAGTTCGTCCGCGTGGACAAGGACGTGTTCCGCGCGATCAAGGCGTCGACCCCGGGCAGCTACACCTTCATCCTCCCGGCGACCAAGGAGGTGCCGCGCATGCTCCAGCACCCGAAGAAGAAGACGGTGGGCGTGCGCATCCCGGACCATGTGGTCACCCAGGCCCTGCTCGCCGAACTCGGTGAACCGCTGCTGTCCAGCACCCTGTTGCTGCCCGGCGAGGACGAGCCGATGACCCAGGGCTGGGAGATCAAGGACCGGCTCGACCACGTGGTGGACGCCGTGCTGGACTCCGGGGACTGCGGCACCGAGCCGACCACCGTCATCGACTTCTCCGAGGGCGAAGCGGAGATCGTGCGGCACGGGGCGGGCGACACCTCACGGTTCGAGTAGGGCCTTGCGCGCCCCGACACCCTGGACCGGGGGTCCCGGAGGGCAGGTGGATGGTGCATGCAACGATGGTCGCCGCCCGGCCCCACCGGGCCGGCCGATCGCTCGCCGCAGTGCACCGCGCAGAGAGGCACCCCCATGACCTCCGTACAGGGAACAGCCGTGGACATCCGCACCGAGGACGGCGTCGCCGACGCCTATCTCGCGCATCCCGGTGACGGGGCTCCCCGGCCGGGCGTACTGCTCTACCAGGACGCCTTCGGGCTGCGTCCGCACCTGCGGGCGATGGCCGACCGGCTCGCCGGGGCCGGTTACACGGTGCTGGTCCCGAACGTGTTCTACCGGCACGGGCGCGCGCCCGTCGTGGAACTGCCCGAGTTCATCGACCCGGGCGCGCGTCCGGAGATCTTCGCGGCCCTGGGCCCGCTCATCCAGTCCCTCACCGCCGAGTCGGCCGTGCGCGACGCCGGCGCCTATCTGCGGTGGCTGGCGGAGAGCCCGCTCGTCGCGGACGGCCCGGTGGCGCTGACCGGGTACTGCATGGGCGCCCGGCTCGTCCTGTGGACCGCCGGCGGCCATCCGGACCGGGTCGCGGCGGCGGCCGGTTTCCACGGCGGGCGGCTCGCGACCGACGCGCCGGACAGCCCCCACCTGGCGGCCGAGCACATCACGGCCGAGCTGTACTTCGGCCACGCCGACAACGACCACTCCCTGCCGCCCGAGCAGATCGAGCGCTTCGAGGAGGCCCTCACGGCGGCGGGCGTCCGTCACACGTGCGAGGTCTACGCCGGCGCCGAGCACGGCTACACCCAGGCCGACACCGCCGCGTACGACGAGAAGGGCGCCGAGCGGCACTGGGCCGCGCTGCTGGACCTGCTGAAGCGGACCTTCTGACCCCCGGGACCGGGGAACGGGACCGAGCGGCAGGACCGCGTACCGGGGACGGGAGTTGAGGAACATCCGAACGAAAACCGGCACTAAGGATCAGTCGGCCCAGAGGGGCGGCTGACGGAGCGTCGGCGGACGGACCCGTCCGAAGCCTTCCCGCAGATAACACCCCATTATCTGCGGGAGCTTGGTTCGTCACCTGGGGTGACGTTCTCCGGGCCGTACATGAAGCAGCCCTGTTATCTGCGGCAAGGGGAAGCGGTGCCCACCGTCGTGCAACTGCCGACCGGGAAGGCGTTGACCGTCCGCGCGGCGGCCGACGCCTTCCTCGACTCGCTCCACAACCCGAACACGGTCCGCAGCTACTCGACCGGCGTCGGCAAGACCGCTGAGCGGATCGGAGAGGCCCGCCCGCTCGGGTCCGTCGCGCACGACGAGATCGGCGAGGCCCTGGAACTGCTGTGGGGCACCGCAGCGGTCAACACCTGGAACGCTCGCCGGGCGGCGGTGCTGTTCGTGGCTTGGCCGGCGCGCACCTCGGAGAGCAGGGCGCCTCCCTGCTGATGCTGATGGCCAAGTCCCGGCACAAGAAGCCGGAGAACGTCCGCCGGTACTTCAAGCCGTCCCCGAGGCGATCTCTGAGCTGACCAACCTGCTCGCCCCCGGCGACGCGCGCCGCTGACCCTGCTGTGCATGAAGTCGGCGTGTGGCTGTACGTCTGATCACTCCCGACGCAACCCTTGAATGGCATCCTTGGATTTATTCCTTGACTTTAACCCAAGGATTGCTACCTTGGGTTCATGCCAAGCAATGAGAAGCCTCGCCTCATCCCAACCGGCAAGTGCTGGTGCGGCTGCGGGAAGGACGTCGGCCTGGGCAAGTTCTTCGCCGCCGGCCACGACAAAATCGCCGAAGCAGCGCTCATGGCCCTCAAGTACGACGGGTCCGTCGCTCAACTGCTCCACGCTCACGGCTTCGGCTCGCACCATTCCGTCCGCCACGCCGCCGTCACCGATCCGGACTGCTCGTGGGAGAAGTGCGCCGACTGCAACTACAGCGGCGCCCCTGCCAGCATCGCCAACCACCGCAAGAAGGATCATCCCGACCGGCACGTCCTCGCCCAGGCGATTCGCGCCCTCGGCGGCACCTGGGATCCGCAGCGTGCCATCAAGGCTCTGGGCGACCACGGTCACACGTGGGAAGACCAACGGGCAGCGGAGAAACGGGTCCGGCAGATCCTGCGCGACCTGTGCGCGGACGGGCTCATCGTCAAAACCGACCCTCAACGGGCTGTCTACGACATCGTTCGGGAGTAGAGCCGGGGACGGTTCAGCCCTCGGGGACGGGGGTGCCCTGGTGGTAGTAGAGCCGCCATCCGGTGTCACCCTCGCCCTTGCGCCACAGGGAGCTGCGGCGGGCCCGGCGGCCGGCGATGACGCTCTCGTACGTCAGGTGCACGAGGTCCGGGGCGAGGAGCACCCCGCGCATGCCGGAGGCCCGATACGGAGATACCGATGCGACTCCGCGTCGCCGGAGTCATCGTTCTTCTCTACGCACAACCGCTGAGCCGCGTCGTCCGGCTCACCATCGACGACGTCATCCGCGACGGCGACGCCGTGCTGCTACGACTCGGCGAGCCGCCCTCACCCGTTCCCGCGCCGGTCGCCGCCCTGCTGCTGAAGCACATCACGAACCGCGGCAACATGAACACTGCCACCAACCCGGCGTCCCGCTGGCTTTCCCCCGGCCGCCGGACCGGCCAGCCGCTCGGCCCCAACCACCCGTCCGCGCTCCTGAACAAGGTCGGAATCCCGATCGCCGCCGCCCGCGGCGCCGCCATCCGGCAGCAACTCCTCGAACTCCCCGCATCCGTCGTCGCGGACGCTCTGGGCTACCACGACAAGACCACCAGCCGCCTCCGCAACGAGACCGGAGGGACCTGGAGCCGATACGCTCCAGGAGATCACGCAAGGTCACCAACAGGATGGGTTCCTCGCGGAACCAGCGAAGTTGGGGGCCCTCCAGTTCCGAGAGCCTGAGCGCGCATGAGTGCTTGCTTTCGGGGCCACTGGGACGGCTACCCCTGGCGGAAGAATTCCTGCACGTCGGCAGCGACAGTCGTCAGCTCTTCGCCAGCGTCAATCACGGTCGTCACAGTGCACTCCCAGCCTCTGGAGAAGACGTCGGCTCGCAGGGTCCAGCTCAGATACACGTGACCGCCCGAACCGAACGTCGCTGCCACGACCAGCTCGTTGTTGACCCAAGACCGCTCGCCCTCCCAACCGCGGAAGTCGCGCGCAAGACCGTCGAGAAACTCGGTCAGGTATCCCGCACCGTCCCAGGCAGACACGGTCACGGCCCCGATCCGTGCGCGCAGGCCGTCGTCGACAGCCTCCACGGCGAATACGACCTCGAACTCATCTGTCCGCGACCAGTCGAACAACCGGATAGAGGGCGCTTGCGACCCCACCCCCCGAACGACGAGCTCGACCTGCCCAGGAACCACCTCGATCAGACTCACCCACTGAGGATAAAGACGCCAACACGGCCCGGTCATCGCCATTACGACGCGGTACTACGTCCCGTCGACGTTGGGGGCTCCACACCCAGATCCCCGCCAGGAACGTCACGGTCAGTAGTGATTCCGGAGCCAGATTGATCAACTGGCGACAGTTGAATACGCGAGCCCACCAGTATCAGCGCCCGGGACGCCCCTGGCACGAGCCGTGCCGAGGGCGTCCTTTCCTTTGCCGTTTCTGTTCACATCGTTGACATGGGCACAACCCCAATGCGACTTTGAGAGCGCTCTCAACATGGTACGGACCAACCCCACAGGCCTACCCGCACGGAGGTGGAGAGTGCTCTCAAGGATCACGCACGCACTCGGAATCACCGGAGCAGCCGCTCTCGTCGGCGCCATGCTCTGTCTCGGTCCCCCTGCCCAGGCGGCCGTCCCCGACACCATCCCGCTGAAGATCACCAACAACTCGGGGCGCGGCGACCGCCTCTACGTCTACAACCTCGGCACACAGCTGACGACGGGCCGGCAGGGCTGGGCGGACGCCAACGGCACCTTCCACGCCTGGCCCGCCGGCGGCAACCCGCCCACCCCCGCGCCCGACGCCTCGATCGCGGGCCCGGCCGCCGGTCAGTCCGCCACCATCCGGATGCCCAAGTTCTCCGGCCGGGTCTACTTCTCCTACGGACAGAAGCTCGACTTCCGGCTGACCACCGGCGGACTGGTGCAGCCGGCCGTGCAGAACCCGACCGACCCGAACCGGAACATCCTGTTCAACTGGTCGGAGTACACGCTGAACGACTCCGGGCTGTGGCTGAACAGCACTCAGGTCGACATGTTCTCCGCGCCGTACGCGGTCGGCGTACAGCGCGCCGACGGGACCACCATCAGCACCGGGCACCTCAAGGCGGGCGGCTACAACGGCTTCTTCAACGCCCTGCGCGGACAGCCCGGCGGCTGGGCGAACCTCATCCAGACCCGGTCCGACGGCACCGTGCTGCGGGCTCTCGCCCCGCTGTACGGAGTGGAGACGGGCGCCCTCCCGGCGAACGTCATGGACGACTACGTCAACCGAGTCTGGCAGAAGTACGCGACGAGCACGCTGACCGTCACCCCGTTCGCCGACCAGCCGGGCACCAAGTACTACGGCCGGGTCTCGGGCGGGGTCATGAACTTCACCAACTCCTCCGGCGCGGTCGTGACCACCTTCCAGAAGCCGGACGCGGCCAGCATCTTCGGCTGTCACCGGCTGCTGGACGCGCCGAACGACGCCGTGCGCGGACCGATCTCCCGCACCCTGTGCGCGGGCTTCAACCGCTCCACGCTCCTGGTCAACCCCGACCAGCCGGACACCACGACGGCGAACTTCTACCAGGACACGGTGACCAACCACTACGCCCGCAAGATCCACGCGCAGATGGCGGACGGCAAGGCGTACGCGTTCGCCTTCGACGACGTCGGGCAGCAGGAGTCCCTCGTCCACGACGGCTCGCCGAGCCAGGCGTACCTGACGCTCGACCCGCTGAACTGAGCTGAACGGAGCGCGCACGACGACGTCCCGCACGCGGAGGGAGCCCGCGTGCGGGACGTCGTCGGTCTGAGCGGATCAACCGGTCGTCATCAACCGGTCGTCATCAACCGGTCGCGATCAGCCGGTCGTGACGGCGGTGTCGTCCACGACGAAGCTGGTCTGGAGCGAGGAGTCCTCGACGCCCGAGAACTTCAGCGCCACGGTGGAGCCCGCGAAGGACCCGAGGCTGAAGGACTTCTGGACGTAGCCGGTCGCGGCGTTGAGGTTGGAGTAGGTGGCCAGGGTGGTGGACCCGGCGGTGACCGTCAGCTTGTCGTACGCGGTGCTGGTGGTGGTCTCTGCCGTGTCGACGTGCAGGTAGAAGGTGAACGTGGTGTTGGTGCAGCCGCTCGGGATCGTCACCGACTGCGAGAGCGTGTCGGTGTGGGTCGACCCGTAGCCGTCGAGCCAGGCCTTGTAGGAGCCGGTGCGGGCCGCCTGGCTGCTGGAGTTGGTGATCACACCGCTCGTCGTCGTCCAGGTGGTGCTGCCCGACTCGAAGCCCGCGTTGCCCAGCAGCTGTGTGGCGGTGCAGGAGCCGCCGCCGGTGGAACTGACCGTCCAGGTGAACGACGCGGTGGCGGTCGCGCCGGTGCTGTCGGTCACCGTGACGGTGGTGCTGGAGGAGCCGGCCGTGGTCGGCGTCCCGGAGATCAGGCCGGTCGAGCTGCTGATCGACAGGCCGGCGGGCAGACCGGTCGCGGCGTACGTCAGCGAGCCGCTGTTGGTGCTGCTGGCGGAGATCTGCAGGCTCACCGCGGTGCCGACCGTGGCGGACTGGCTGCCCGGGTTGGTGACCGAGACGCCCGTCGACGGGACCGTGATGTGGCTGCCGACGTTGATGCCGGCGAAGGCGTTGCCGACCCCGGCGTACTGGGCGGAGCTGGCGCCGTAGAGCGCCGAGGCGGCGTTCAGCGCGGCGGTACGGGCCTGGGCGTACGTGGTGCTGGACGTCATGTACGTCGTCAGCGCCTTGTACCAGATCTGCAGGGCCGCGGCCCGGCCGATGCCGGCGACGGCGACGCCGTCCGAGGTCGTGCTGGTGTAGCTGGTGCCGTTGATGACCTTGGTGCCGCTGCCCTCGGAGAGCAGGTAGAACATGTGGTTCGCCGGGCCCGAGGAGTAGTGGACGTCCAGGTTGCCGACGCCGGAGTACCAGCTGTCCGCGGAGCCGCCGTCCTTGGAGGGCTTGTCCATGTAACGCAGCGGCGTGCCGTCGCCGTTGATGTCGATCTTCTCGCCGATGAGGTAGTCACCGACGTCGGAGGAGTTGGCCGCGTAGAACTCCACGCCCGTGCCGAAGATGTCGGAGGTGGCCTCGTTCAGGCCGCCCGACTCCCCGGTGTAGTTCAGGTTCGCGGTGTTGGAGGTGACGCCGTGGGTCATCTCGTGGCCCGCGACGTCCAGCGAGGTCAGCGCGTGGGTGCTGCTGGTGCCGTCGCCGTAGGTCATGCAGAAGCAGTCGTCGTCCCAGAAGGCGTTGACGTACGCCGTGCTGTAGTGGACGCGGGAGTAGGCGGCGACGCCGTCGTTCTTGATGCCGCTGCGGCCGAAGGTGTTCTTGTAGAAGTCCCACGTCACCTGGGCGCCGTAGTGGGCGTCGACGCCGGCGGTCTGGGTGTTGGAGCCGGAGCCCGTTCCCCACGTGTCGTCGGCGTCCGTCATCAGGGTGCCGGTGCCGGACGTGGCGTTGTTGAGGCTGTACGTCTTGTGGGTGCCGCGGGTGGTGTCGTTCAGCTGGTACGTCGAGCCGGACAGCGTGGTGCCGATGGTCACCGTGCCGCTGTACTGGCTGTTGCCGGTGCCGGTCTGGACGCCCTCGAACTGGGAGAGCTTCGCGCCGGTGGCGGCGTCCGTGATGACGTGCAGCTTGCTCGGCGTGCCGTCGTCCTGGAGACCGCTCACCACGGTCTCCCAGGCGAGCTTGGGCGTGCCCTCGCCGGCCCAGATCACCTTGCGCGCGCTCTGGGCGGCGGGGCTCTGCGCGTCGAGCGCCTTGGCCGCCGTCAGGGCCTTGGTCTCGGCGGCCGCCTTGCTGTACGTGGCGGTCGTGGACTTGACCGAGACGGTGCGGCGGTTGTTGTTGAAGGTCGTGCTCACCGTGCCGGCGGCCAGCGAGGCCGGGGGCGTGTGCACGACGAGGTCGCCGCCGAGGACGGGCAGACCGGCGTAGGTCCGCTCGTAGCGCGTGTGCAGGGTGCCGTCGTTGTCCTTGACGACGTCCTTGACGACCAGCTTCTCCTGGGCGCCGAGGCCGAGGGACTCGGCCGTGTCCGCCGTCTTCGCCTCGGCGCTCCTGATCAGCGTCGTGCGCTGGGCGGGAGTGAGGTCGGCGGGCAGGCCACCGGCGCGCACGGGGCTGGGGTGGGGGGCCGCGGGCAGCGCGGTCGCCGGAACCGTCTGGACACCGAGGGCCACGAGTGCGGCGGTGGAGAGCAGGGCCGCTCCGACCGTGGTCCGCTTGCGGGGGTTGGGTCTCACTCGTTCTCCTACTGCGGCGGCCGTGGGGAACGGCCGGTGACAGACCGGGCAGACGGGTGTGCTGTCCGGGACGAGCTGAGTTGTGCGGGACCGTGAGCATGGGAAGACAACTTGCCGCTGGTGCGCGGTAGTTCGGTGGGAGAATGGCAGGCTTGACAGTGGCATGTCAGCCAAAGCCGGAGGCTTCAAGGGTTATCCCTCGGTGCCGGGCGGGGATGGGGCCCTCACCCCCCGGCCCCGCTGTGAGAACCCTGTGCGTCGGCTGTCCCGGCGGCCGTGCACCGGCACCGCACCGGCACCGGCAATCTGGCAACGGCCGGGAGCGAGGACGTCGTCACCGGGGAGACGCGTCCGGCCGCAAGGGGCGGCCATGCCCTCGGGCCGACCCCGCGGAAGGCGAACCGACCCGGCCGGGACGGCGGCGGGCTCTGCGTCGTCGGCGTGCACACGGACCTGGCCGTCGACTCTCGGGAAACGCTTGCTTTCACCACTCCCTTACCCGTAGACACGTTCTTCACGAACAGTCGTCACTTCGGGGGGAGTTGATGATGGAAGGCACGATAGACGGATTCCGGTACGGGGTGGTGACCCCGGTGGCGGCCTTTGTGATGGCCTGCGTGGGAGGAGCGTTGGGGCTGCGCTGCATCGTGCGGACGCTGCTCAACGGCGGCTCGTGGAAGCCCGGTTGGCTGGCACTGGGGGCCGCGTCGATCGGCTGTGGCATCTGGACGATGCACTTCATCGCCATGATCGGCTTCCAGGTGGAGGAGACCCGGATCGGCTACCACGTGGGTCTGACCGTGCTCAGCCTCGCGGTCGCGGTCGTGGTGGTCGGCGTCGGTGTGTTCATCGTGGGCTACCGGGGCGCCGGCCGGGCGTCGCTGTCGCTCGCGGGGGTCGTCACGGGCCTCGGGGTCGCCGCCATGCACTATCTGGGCATGGCGGCCCTGCAGCTCAACGGCGCCATCGAGTACACGCCGGGCACGGTGGCGCTCTCGGTGCTGATCGCCGTGGTGGCCGCGACCGCCGCCCTGTGGGCGGCCGTCACGGTCCGGGGGTTCCTGACGAGTCTGGGCGCCAGCCTGGTGATGGGCGTGGCCGTGTCCGGGATGCACTACACGGCGATGGCAGCGGTCAGCGTCCACGTGCACGGCGCGACCTCGTCGTGGGCCGGCGACAGCCCCACCTCGCTGCTGCTGCCGATGCTGATCGGGCCGGTGATCTTCCTGCTGCTGGCCGGGGTGGTGGTGATGTTCGATCCGCTGCTCGTGCTCGGCGACGGCGAGTGGAACCGGCCCGCCCGGGCGGGGCGGGCCGGTACGGCGGAGGAGACGGTCAGCCGGCCTGCCGTCCGTCGGTCGTGGAGCGGTGGGTGAGGGGCTCACGCAGGCCCAGGTGGTCACGGAGCGTCCGGCCCGTGTACCGCGTGGGGTAGACACCGCGTTCCTGGAGTTCCGGGACGAGCAGGTCGACGATGTCGTCGAGGCCGTCCGGAATCAGGTACGGCGTCACGTTGAAGCCGGCGACGGCACCGTGGCGCACCCAGTGGGCGAACCGGTCGGCGAGTCCGGCGGGAGTGCCGACGTGCCCGCGCTGCGGTCCGAGGGCGATGACGGTCTCGCGCAGCGACCAGCCGTGCGCCTCCGCCTTCTCGCGCCACTCGGCGACCACCGTGCGCGGGTCGGTGACGCGCCGGGCGCCGAAGGAGCCGTCGTTCTCGGCGACGACCGGGTCCTCCTTGGGCAACGGCCCGTCGGCGTCCCGGTCCGAGAGGTCGAGGCCCCACAGCAGGCCGGCGACACCCAACGCCGTCGCCGGTGTGACCTGTTGGAGGCGGATCCAGCGCTTCTTCTCCAGCGCCTCCGCCTCCGTCGCCCCGATGATGATCTCCGTGCCGGGCAGGATGCGCAGGTCGTCCTCGGGCCGGCCCGACGGGCCGGCGGGGGTCAGCGGCGTGCGGAAGGACAGACGGCGGAGGCGGTCCGGCAGTAGTCGACATGCCGTCGGGTGATCAGCCGCGTACCCGTGCCGACACCGTGCGGTGTCGTGCCAGGTGCGCGCATCGGGGGCCTCCGCCCTTCGTGACAGATCGCTTCAACCTACGTGGTCGGCCCCGGAAAGTGTCAAGGGCATTAGATGCCGGTGCATGAACCGGGTCGGGTGGACTCCTGTCACGCTGTGGATCATTGCTACGGTGCACCGGTGTCTGACTCCTCACGCGATACCGCCGAAGGCGCCGGCTGGGTCGGCGCCGACCGAGGCGCGTACCGGCAGCTCATGCCGGACCGGACCGAGAAGATCTCGTGGCTGGACCCCAGGATGCTGTGGGCCGCCCGCAACGGCGTGCTGGCGTCGTGGTTCGGCGACCCGACGGGCCGTACCCGTGGCCGCCTGGTGGCCCAGCGGGCGGCGGCCGGCGCACCCGCGGACAAGGTGATCCGGCGCACGGACCCGGACAGCTTCTCCTTCATGGTCATCGGCGACACGGGAGAGGGTGACGATCCCCAGTACGCCGTCGTGCCCGGCTTTCTGAGGGCGAGTCAGGGGACGTCCTTCGCCGTGCTCGCCAGTGACGTGATCTATCCGGTGGGCAGCGCCGACGACTACGGCGCCAAGTTCTTCCGCCCGTACCGGGATTACCCGGCGCCCATCTACGCGATACCGGGCAACCACGACTGGTACGAGGACCTGGGCGCGTTCATGCGGGTCTTCTGCGGCGACGCCCCGCCCCTGCCCACCGAGCCCGCGCCGCGTCTGCTCAGCCGCGCCGGGCTGCGTGCCCTGCTGTGGCACCGGCCGCACCCGCACGACGGTCAACGCCTCGCCGAGGAAAGCGCGTTGAGGCCCGCGACCGGCCAGCAGGCGGTGCAGCCGGGGCCGTACTGGGCGATCGACGCGGGCCCGGTGCGGATCATCGGCATCGACACCGGACTGCTGGGCACGCTGGACGCCGAACAGGGCGCGTGGCTGCGCACGGTGTCGCAGGGCCCGCGCCCCAAGATCCTCGTCACCGGTTCGCCCCTCTACGTCGACGGCGAGCACCACCCGTGCCCCGTCGAGGGCGGCGGCACCGTCGACGACATCGTCAGCGCGCCCGAGCACCACTACGTGGCGGCCATCGGCGGCGACATCCACAACTACCAGCGCTACCCGGTGCGGCTGGCCGACGGACGGACGCTGCAGTACGTGGTCGCGGGCGGCGGGGGCGCCTTCATGCACGCCACGCACACCATCCCCCGGGTGTCCGTCGCCGGCGTCACCGAGCGGGACTTCCGCTGCTATCCGCTGCGCGGCGACTCCCTCGCCTTCTACAGCCGGCTCTACGGGAGCCGGCTGCGGCTGCGGCGGTTCTTCGCCCTCACCGAGAGCGAGGCCCAGGCGGTGGTCGCCGAACGGCTGGGCATCCCGCCGACCCGTACGCCGGGCCCGGAGGTCAGGGTGACGCGACGGATCCGCCTGGTGGCCGGGCTGCTGGGCACCGGGAGCCGCCCGGAGCGCCGCAAGCGGTTGCGGCTGCCGGTGCGCAAGATCTACACCCAGCTCTTCTCACCGAGTTCGGTGTCGTACAGCCCGCCGTTCTTCAAGTGCTTCCTGCGGCTCGACGTCACCCCGGAGTCGGTCCGGCTGCGCTGCTTCGCGGCCACCGGGAACCGCGCCCAGGAGCTGAACCCGCCGGTCGAGGACGAGGTCACGATCCCGCTGGTCTGAAACGGCCGCTTGCGACAATCCACGAACAACCGCCGTACGGCCGTACACGCCGTCGAACGATGGAGGAGCCCCCCCGTGCCTTCGACCTCACGCCCCTTGCGCAGACTGGGCTTCCTCACCATCGGGCTGTTCGACGCGGACGATCCGGGCCGGGGACACGAGACCACGCTGGAGATCATCGAGCTGGGTGAACGGCTCGGCTTCGACAGCGCCTGGGTGCGCCACCGGCACCTCCAGTACGGCATATCCTCCCCCGTCGCCGTCCTCGCGGCCGCCTCGCAGCGCACCCGGCGCATCGAGCTCGGCACCGCGGTCATCCCGCTGGGCTGGGAGAACCCGCTGCGCCTCGCGGAGGACCTGGCCACCGTGGACATCCTCGCCGGGGGCCGGCTCAACCCGGGGGTGAGCGTCGGCCCGCCGATGCACTACGAGCAGGTCAAGGAGGCCCTCTACCCGGACACCGCCGACGCGGAGGACTTCGGCTACGAGCGGGTGCGACGGCTGCTGGACCTGGTGCGCGGCAAGTCCGCCACCGACTTCAGCGGGGTCGAGGGATTCGAGGTGTTCTCGGACGTGGTGCAGCCGCACTCCCCCGGTCTCGGCCGCCGCCTGTGGTACGGCGGGGGCAGCCTGGGTTCGGCGCGGTGGGCCGGGGAACACGGCATGAACTTCCTCACCAGCAGCGTGGTCAAGGCCGAAGGCCCGGACGACACCAGGGACTTCGCCGAGATCCAGCTCTCCCACGTCCAGGCCTTCCGCGCCGCCCACCCCGACGGCGAGGCGGCCCGTGTCTCGCAGGGTCTCGTGGTCATCCCCACCGACTCCGCCTCACCCGAACAGCGCGCGAGGTACGAGGAGTTCGCGGCGAAGCGGCTCCCCCGTACGACCTCGCCGCAGGGCCCGGCCCGGCTGCTGTTCGCACCGGACCTGGTCGGCACCTCGGACGAGATCGCCGAACGCCTGCACGCCCACGCCGCGTTCCGTGAGATCGACGAGGTCGCCTTCGCCCTGCCGTTCACCTTCGGGCACGAGGACTACGTACAGATCCTCACCGACATGGCGACGAAGCTGGGTCCGGCGCTGGGATGGCGGCCCGGCGCCGGGGCGTGAGGAGCCTCACCAGCGGCCCGGCTCGGTGCCCGTCACCGGCTCGGACGGCTTGCCGTCCACGCCGACCGGGATCTCGCCGGTGAGCATCACCCGGTGCATCGTGCGGGGGAAGCGCAGATGCGCGTTGTCGCTCGGCGCGAGGTGGATGGTGGCGCGGTTGTCCCAGAACGCCACGCTGCCCGGTTCCCAGCGGAAGCGGACCGTGTACTCGGGGCGGGTCGCCTCCTCCAGCAGCATGTCCAGGATCGCCCGGCTCTCCGCGCGGGAGAGGCCGGTGATCTGCTCGACGTAGTAGCCGTTGACGTACAGCACGCGCTCCCCCGTCTCGGGGTGGACGCGTACCAGGGGGTGCACCGAGGCGACCTGGTGATCGAGCAGGTGGCGGACGTACGCGTCGTCGCCGGGGCGGGGCTGGTAGCCGACGCCGAGCCGGTGCTCGGCGCGCAGCCCGGCCAGGAACTCCCGCAGGGGCGCGGAGAGTCCGGCGTGGGCGGCCGCCAGGTTGGACCAGGTCGTGTCACCGCCGTAGGGCGGTACCGTCTCGGCGCGCAGGATCGTCGCGGCCGGCGGGTCGACTCGGGCGCCGTGGTCGCAGTGCCAGCCGCGCAGGAGGGTGTGCCGGCGGCGCCGGAGCCACTCCTCGTGCTCCATGCCGAACTTCCCGCCCAGTTCGAGGCGGTCGGCGGTCGTCTCGATCTCCGGGAAGTCCGCCGGTGACGCGCCGCCGCGCCTGCGCAGGACGACGGGTTCGCCGAACCGTCGCGCGAAGGCCACATGCCCCGCGTGGTCGAGGCGCTGCCCGCGGAAGAACACCACCTTCCAGCGCAGCACCGCCGCCCTGACCACGGCGACCTGGGCGTCGTCGAGTCCCGCGGCCAGGTCGACGCCCTCGATCTCGGCGCCGATGTGTCCGGCGACCGGCTTCACCTCCACTCCCGCCGCCCGCGCGGCCTCCTCGGCCGTCGGGTCGTCGAACGGGGTGGCCCGGCTGTCCGTCGTCATGCGTGCTCCGCTCGTCGTCACTCGTCGTCCGTCACGGCTCGGGGAAGATCGTGACAGCGAATCGACGGCCTGGCGACAGGGCCTCGGACACCCGCGGCGGAGTCGGAGGGCCCGCCCCCGCGGACTCCGGTTGATCGATCCCCGTGTCATCGGTGAGGCTGGTGGGACGACACGGACGACACAGCCGAGGAAAGGTCCCCTGGTGAGCAGCATCCCGGAGCACACGCTCAACGACGGTACGAAGCTCCCGGCCCTGGGTCTGGGCACCTGGCCGATGGACGACGCGGAGGCGGAGCGGTCGGTGGCCGAGGCGCTCGGCCTCGGCTACCGGCTCGTCGACACGGCGACGAACTATCGCAACGAGAGCGGGGTCGGGCGGGGCGTGGCCCGCGGCGGGGTGCCGCGCGAGGAGATCGTGGTGGCCACGAAACTGCCCGGCCGCCACCACGGCTACGAGGAGACCCTCGCCTCCTTCGAGGAGTCCCGGCAGCGGCTCGGCCTCGACTACGTGGACCTGTACCTGATCCACTGGCCGCTTCCCCGGGTCGACAGGTTCGTCGACTCCTGGCGGGCCATGATCAAGCTCCGTGAGGACGGCCTGGTGCGGTCCATCGGAGTCTCCAACTTCACCGCCGGGCACATCGAGCGGCTGGAGAAGGAGACCGGCGTGCTGCCGTCCGTCAACCAGATCGAGCTGCACCCGCTCTTCCCCCAGGACGAGCTGCGCGCCTTCCACGAGGCCAAGGGCGTGCGTACGGAGAGCCGGAGCCCGCTGGGCCGCGGTTCGGCGCTCCTGGAGGACCCGGTCGTCGTCTCCGTCGCCGAGTCGCTGGGCGTGACGCCCGGCCAGGTCGTCCTGCGCTGGCACCTCCAGCTCGGCGCGGTCCCCATCCCGAAGTCGTCCAGTCCCGAGCGGCAGCGCGCCAACCTCGACGTCTTCGGCTTCGAACTCGGGCCGGCCCAGCTGGCGGCGATCGCGCAACGGCCGCACCGGCGGCTGGGCGGCGACCCCGAGGTGCACGAGGAGTTCTGAGCGGTGACGGCAGGGCCGGCCCGTCGGTGCCGCTCCCCGGGGCAGCACGGTCCACCGGTGATCACTCGGGCTCCAGCGACTGCTCCGCCCAGATCGTCTTGCCCCGGTCGGTCTGCCGGCTGCCCCAGCGCTGGGTGAGCTGCGCGACCAGCAGCAGGCCGCGCCCGCCCTCGTCGAAGGCGTGGGCGCGGCGCAGGTGCGGGGAAGTGGAACTGCCGTCGGACACCTCGCAGATGAGGCTGCGGTCGCGGATCAGGCGGAGCCGGATGGGAGGTGCGCCGTAGCGGATGGCGTTGGTGACGAGTTCGCTGACGACGAGTTCGGTGACGAAGGCGGCCTCCTCCAGGCCCCACGCGGTCAGTTGCTCGGTCGCCGCCTGGCGGGTGCCGGCGACCTGGGCCGGGTCCGGCTGCACGTCCCAGGCGGCGACCTGGTCCGCGCCGAGCGCCCGGGTACGGGCGAGCAGCAGCGCGACGTCGTCGCCGGGCTCTTCCGGCAGGACCGCCTTGAGCACGGTGTCGCAGAGGGCGTCGAGCGTGGCGGCGGGCGCGGTCAGGGCGCTGCACAGCTCGCCGGTGGCACGGTCGACGTCGCGGTCGCGGTCCTCGATCAGGCCGTCGGTGTAGAGGGCGACGACCGCGCCCTCGGGCAGCTCCAGTTCCACCGCCTCGAAGGGCAGCCCGCCGACCCCGAGCGGGGGGCCCGTCGTCATCCGGACCAGCTCCGCACGGCCGTCGGGCAGCAGCAGGGCCGGCGCGGGATGGCCGGCGGCGGCGAGGGCGAGACGGCGGCTGACCGGGTCGTAGACGGCGTACAGACAGGTGGCACCCAGTTCCGCGACCTCGTCGTCGCCACTCTCCTGGTAGCCGGCGAGGTGGGTGACGAGGTCGTCGAGGTGGGTGAGCAGTTCGTCGGGCGGCAGATCCACGTCGGCGAGGGTGCGTACGGCCATACAGAGCCGGCCCATGGTCGCCGTGGACGGGATGCCGTGTCCGACGACGTCGCCGACGACGAGGGCGACCCGGCTGCCGGAGAGCGGGATGACGTCGAACCAGTCACCGCCGATGCCGGCCGTCGAGCCGCTGGGCAGATAGCGGTGGGCGACCTCGACGGCGGCCTGTCCGGGCAGGCCGCGGGGCAGCAGGCTGTGCTGGAGGGCGAGGGCGGTGGTGCGTTCGCGGGCGAAACGGCGGGCGTTGTCGATGCAGACGGCGGCCCGGCTGGCGAGTTCCTCGGCGAACACGGCGTCGTCGGCCTCGTAGTCGTCGGGATGGGCGATACGGACGCCGACCAGCACGCCCAGGGTGGTGCCCCGGGCCCGCAGCGGCACCGCGATCACCGAATGGACCCCGCCGCGGAAGCGACGGCCCTCGGGAGCGAGCGCGTTGCGTTCGGCGAGCCAGCTCATGAAATCGGGCTCGCCCGCCTGGATACGGACGGCATGCCCGTCCCGCAGGGCGCGCGCGGGCGGACTGAAGGGCGGATGGACGTCGGTCTCGCCGAGGCGGACCGCCGCCTCAGGGGTGCCCTCGTGGGCGGAGCCGTGGGCGACCCGGCGCAGCACGATCTCGCCGTCCGGGACGGGCGGCGGCTCGTCGGCGCCGAGGACCCAGTCCAGCAGGTCGACGCTGACGAAGTCGGCGAACCGGGGAACCAGCAGATCGACCACTTCCTCGGTGGTGCGCACGATGTCGAGGGTCGTACCGATCGAGGCCGCGGCCTCGTTCAGCAGGGCCAGCCGCTGGCGGGCCAAGTACTGCTCGGTGCTGTCGAAGGCGGCCAGGGCGACACCGACGACCTCGCCCGACGGCTCCCGTACGGGCCACATCTCGGTGGTCCACGCGTGCTCCCGGTTGAGGGAGGGGGCGCCGGCCCAGCTCTCGTAGCGGATCGGACGACCGGTCTCGGCGACATGGCGGAGGTGCCGGTCGAAGCCGCGGCTGTTCTCGGCCTCCTGGACGGTGTCCGGGAAGTGGCGGCCGAGCAGGACGTCCTCGGAGACGCCCATCACCTTGCAGGCGACCTCGTTCAGCCGCAGATAGCGCTGGTGCGGGTCGAAGACGGACATGGACATGGACGCCTGCTGGAAGGCCCGCTCCGCGAGGGCCGGTTCCGGGCCCGAGGGCCGTTCGGCGGTGAGGGCCCAGCCGGCGGGCTCCCCGTCGGGGCCGAGCACCGGGCAGGCGGTGACGGTCAGGGTGACGTGCCGGCCGTCGCGGTGGCGTACGAGAGCGGGCCGGCTCCACGCCCGCGCCGGAAGCGGCGCCAGGTCCTCGGCGAGCAGGTCGGCCGCTGCCCGGCCGACGGCCTCCTCGGCCGTATGCCCCGTCAGCAGACGGGCACCCTCGCTCCAGCCCGTCACGATGCCGTGAGCATCGATGACCGCCGCAGCGACGACATGCTCCATATCGTCAAGAATGGTCCCTTTGTCCCGACGCATCAACCGCGACGGGTCGGCCACGACGGGAGGCCGGGCGCACGGCGCTCCCGGCCTCCCCGGCCTCCCGGGCCCACTTCCCCCTCCGACTCAGGTGCGGTGGGCGCGCAGTGCGTCGAGGGCGCGGTCGGCGTGGGTGTTCATCCGCAGTTCGCTGCGGACGACCTCCAGGACGGTGCGGTCCTGCGCTATGACGAAGGTGACCCGCTTGGTCGGGGCGAGGGAGAAGCCGCGCTTCACGCCGAACCGTTCCCGCACGGCCCCGTCGGCGTCGGAGAGCAGCGGCATGCCGAGCGCGTGCTTGCCGGCGAACTCCTGCTGGCGGTCGACGGTGTCCCCGCTGATTCCGACCGGCCGGGCGCCCACGGCGGCGAACTCGGCCGCCAGATCACGGAAGTGACAGGCCTCGGCGGTGCAGCCCGCGGTGAGGGCGGCGGGATAGAAGAAGAGGACCACCGGCCCCTCGGCGAGCAGGTCGGTCAGGCTGCGCACCGTGCCGGTCTCGTCCGGCAGCGCGAAGTCGTCGACGAGGTCGCCGGTCTCCAGGGCCTTGGTCATGACCGTACCTCCGTGATCTTCGCGGCGCCGGCGCCGTCGGCGACGTTGCGGGCCCACAGCACGAGGGGCACCTGGAAGGGAAGCCGGGCCACGGCCGCGGCCTTGAGCGGGGTGGGGCGGTGCCGCCAGTCCCACGCCATCTTGACGTTGGCGGGGAAGACGCCGACGAAGAGCCCGGCCGCGGCCAGCGCGGCCGTCCTGCGGGTCCGCGGCAGGGCCACTCCCGCCGCCAGCGCCAGCTCGGCCGCACCGCTGGCGTAGGTCCAGGCCCTGGGCGAACCCGGGAGCGTGCGCGGGATGATCGCGTCGAACGGGCGCGGAACGGCGAAATGGGCCACGCCCATGCCGGCCAGCAGGCCCGCCAGGAGCAGGGGTGAGCGTTCGGACCGGGACACGGTTCCTCCTCTGATGACCTGGCGCCCGACATTACTGGAGGGTAGGCGGAGCGCCGGAGGCGGGGTGGCGAGGGGGGACCCGGGGGCGGGGCTCCCCAACTCGGCCGGGGTGCATCGTGGTTGGCGGCGGTCGGCGACAGCCTGCCGGGATGACCGTCCGGCCGCTGTGGCACATCGGGCACCCACCGGAACGAAGCCGGTGAAGGCGGGTCGACCCTGCACCCCGACGGGGAGACGGTGCACGTCGACGAGGAGGACGGCGACGACGCCAAGCTGCCCGGCGTGTACTCCACGGCCGAGAAGGCGGCGGAGCGCAGGCGCCGCGCCCGGCTGCTGCCGGGCTTCGCCGACGAGCCGGGCTGTTTCGTCAGGCGCGTCCTGAGGGGTCAGGCGCGTGGGGCCACGGCCGGCTGCTCGGTCTCGTCCTCGATGGAGTGGGAGAGGAAGTCGTCGACCATGCGGTGGAAGAGCGTGGCGAGCTGCCCGAGCTCGTCCGGGGACCAGTCGGCCAGCGCCAGCTGCATTCCCCGGGCCCCCGCGTCCCGGACGCGGCCGACGGCCGCGCGGCCGGCCTCGGTGAGCTGGATCCGCTGGGCGCGGCCGTCGTCGGGGTCGGGAACCCGCGTGACGTACCCGGACTTCTGCAGCTGCTGCACCGTGCGGGTCACGTGGGAGGCCTCCACGCCCAGCCGCTGCGCCAGCTCCCCCGGCCGCAGCGGCTCGGAGTCGGCGACCTGCCGCAGCAGCGCCACGGCGGCACGGTCCAGGGGGACGCCGGCCAGCGTCATCAGCCGGTCGTGCTGGCGGGCGCGGGTGCTCAGGTAGGTGATGCGAGTGAGCGCGCGCTCGATCTCGATCACTTCCGGAGTCGCGGTGGAGGGCAACGGCAACGGTTCGGTGGACATGCGACCCACTTTACCATCTTGTTGCGTAACTCAAGTAAGTTACTGCGTACGTGTACCGCACCTACCGCGGAGGAACGACACGCGTACGACACCCCTGCCGTATCCGAATGGTACGCGGCCACCCATACCCGGCGGTATGCCCCGGCCCCTGCGGCCCGCGCCGCACTCCCCTCCGAGCAGCCACGCCAGGTACGCGCCGTCCGCCAGGCCCGTCACCACGCCGACCGGCAGCAGCGCCGAGCCGGTCAGGCGCAGGGTGGCGAGGTCGGCCGGGGAAGCCGGCAGGGGCGCCGATCCACGCGGCGGGCATGAGGTCGGGCCCCGCGGCGCGTGACCCGGCGCGCGAGCCGGGAGCTGCGGGGCGGCCGTCGCCGCGCACGGGTTCGCACCGGCCGCCGCGCCCCCTCACCGAGGGCGGCGCCGGCCGGTGCGAACCACAGGCAGCCGGCGAACGACGTGACGCCGGTCCGCCGACACGGCATGGCCCACGCGGAGAGTTCAGCCCGCGCCGTGCTCCGCTCCCAGCCAGTAGCCGAAGCCCCGCCGGGTGTGGATCAGCACGGTCGCCTCACGGTCCACCTTGCGTCTGAGCCGGGAGACGAGTTGCTCGATCGCGTTGCCGCCCCGGCGGTCGCCCCAGACGTACCGGCCGATCTGCTCCTTCGACAGCACCCGGTCCGCGTTGTCCAGGAGGTGACGCAGCAGGCGGTACTCGGCGGGCGTGAGGTCGAGGTCGCGGGTGCCGCGCCGGGCCCGGCAGAAGGTGTCGTCGAGGACCAGGTCGCCATAGCCCGGGGCCGCGCCCCGCACCAGCGTCCATATACGGGCCATCACCTCGGGCACCCGCAGGGGCTTGGTCACGTAGTCCTTCCGCCCCGGGGCGATCTCGGGCAGCAACCGGTCGAGAAAGTCGTACGAGGCGAGGTAGAGGACCGGAGGCCGGTGCGCGATCACCGGGCGGCCCACCGTGTCGACCCCGGTCAGGTCCGGCCGGGCGGTGTCGACGACCAGGAGGTCGAACCGGTGGGCGCCTAGCCGGACCAGCGCTTCGGCCGCCGTACCCGTGAGGCCCACCCGGTAGCCGGCCGGCTCCAGGCTGGAGACGAGCAGTTCGGCGAGGTCCGGCTCACCGGCGATGACCAGGACCGACCGGCCGGCGCCACGGGCCGCTGACGGTGCGCCCCTCGGGGCGAAGACCGGACCGGGCGACGGCTCGGCGAGGGCAGTGGCGCCCCGGGGGGCCGCGAGAGCGCCCCGACCGTCGTCACCGCGCGGGTGTCGTCGTACCGGCATCAAAGGCGTGCCCTTTCGTCAGCGGGATGAGGCAGGAAAGCGCCCACCAGCCGGCGGACCAGATCGTCGAGCCGACGCAGTGCGCCCGGTGACCGGTCCGCCAGGAGCAGCCGCATACCGCGTGTACCCGCCTCGCCCCAGCCGCGCGGCGACGTCCTCGCCGAGCGGTGTCAGGCGGATGCGACGGGCGCGGCTGTCTGTCGCCGGGATCGGCGACCCGGGCGGAGGCCGGCCCCCTCTCGACCGCCGCGGGCGAGGCGGGCGAGGCGGGCGAGGCGGGCGGGGTCACCGGCCGCGCGTGGGACATGATCTCAACCCTACCGTTCTGATTGCCTAACTCAAGCAAATCGCTTCGTTTGCTTGACTCAAGTAATCCAGATGTGTTTGCCTAACTCAAGCAATCCGGGAGCCGCCTTGAGCGGAGGAGGCCCCCGGCCGCCGAACCCGTGGGGACGGGGATCGGCGCGGTCCCCGGGCCCGGCAGCCGGCACACCCCGCCCGGCGCCGGGCCCCGGGACGCCTCCCACCCTCCATGCACGCTCGGCCGCCCCGGCCGCTTCTCCCCCGGCCGAGCCAGCTCCACGACCACAGCTGTACGGCGTGGATCATCCGGGACGACAGACAGGACCCCTGCCATGAAGACCTCCGTACGAGCCGCGCTGGCCGGCGCGCTCGCCTGCGGCGTGCTCACCACCGCGATCGTGATCAGCGGGCACGACGGCTCTCCCGGGTCCGCCCCGCCCGGCGGCCCGTACGTGGCACTGGGCGACTCCTACACCGCGGGTCCCCAGATCCCGGACCAGGGCGGCAGCCCCGCCGGATGTGACCGCTCCGACCGCAACTACCCGGCACTCGTCGCCCGGCGGCTGGCCCTGCCCGCCACCGACTTCCGTGACGTCAGCTGCACCGGCGCGACGGTCGCGGACCTGACCTCGGCCCAGGCCACGGGCCGGGGCACCAACCCGGCGCAACTGGCCGCCCTGTCGGACCGGACCCGGCTGGTCACCCTCGGCATCGGCGGCAACGACATCGGCTTCGCCTCGCTGGTGAAGAGCTGCGTGAAGTCCGCAGTGCTGCACTTCGCGCTGAGCGGCCTGACGGACGGGAAGGACGCCACCGGGGACGCGCCCTGCCGCGCCCGGTACGTCTCCGGCGGCACCGACGAGGTGCAGCGGCGTACAGAGGCGGCCGGCCGAGTGCTGGCCGCGGCCCTGGCCGAGGTCGGGCAGCGCGCGCCGAAGGCCCGCGTGTACGTCGTCGGCTATCCCGCGATCCTGCCGCCGCGCACCACCGGCTGCGGCACCGAGATGGGCCTCGCCGCCGGCGACATCACCTACCTGCACGACAAGGAGCAGCAACTGAACGGCATGCTGCGCGAGCGGGCCGCCAAGGCGGGGGCAGGCTATGTCGACACGTACACGCCCTCGGTGGGGCGCGACGCCTGCGCCGACCGTCAGGTGCGCTGGGTCGAACCGCTCGTGCCGCGGGCCCCGGCCGCCTCCGTCCACCCCAACGAGCGCGGCGAGCGGGGCATGGCGGACGCCGTGCTCAAGACTCTCGGCGTCTGACCTGCGCGGCCTCCCGGCCTCGGCCCCGCGAGCGGCCGCGGTCCCCCGGATCTCCGTCAGGGCTCCCCCGAGCCCGGCAACACCTGTCTCCGGCAACCGAGTTACTCCAGCGAGAAAGGCTCCCTCATGAGCACGATGAAGTCCGTCCGGACCGGCGGCGCCGGCAAGATCGACGTCGTGGACGTCGAGCGCCCGGTGCCCGGCCCCAGGGACGCGCTCGTACGGATCCGCGCCTGCGGCATCTGCGGCACCGACGTCACCTTCCTGCACATGGGCGGCATCCCCGCCCGTGCCCATCTGGGCGGCGAGCTGATCCCCGTGGCGCTCGGCCACGAGCCGGCCGGTGAGGTCGTGGAGGTCGGCGCCGAGGTGGACGGCCTGAAAGCGGGCGACCGGGTGGTCGTCAACCCGCAGGACGCGCCCACCGGCATCATCGGCTGCGGCGGGAAGTTCGGCGGGATGAGCGAGTACCTGCTGATCGAGAACGCCGAGGTCGGAAGGAGCGTCGCGGTCTTCCCCGACACCGTGCCGTTCGACGTGGCCTCGCTCAACGAGCCGATGGCCGTGTCCCGGCACGCCGTCAACCGCTCCGGGGCGGGGCCGGGCGACAAGGTCGTCGTGTTCGGCGCCGGGCCGATCGGTCTGGGCGCGGCGATCTGGCTGAAGCTGCGCGGTGTGGAACACGTGGTGGTCGCCGACGTCATCCCCTCCCGGCTGGAGAAGGCGCTGGCCGTCGGGGCGGACGCCGTCATCGACTCGGCCGAGGAGGACGTGGCCGCGCGGCTGACCGAGCTGCACGGGCAGAGCGCCAACGCCCTCGGCCAGCCCCGGCCGGGCACCGACATCTTCATCGACGCGGCCGGCGCCCCGGTCGTCTTCAACACCGTGGTGCAGTCGGCGAAGTGGCACGCGAAGCTGGTCATGGTGGCCGTGCAGAAGAAGGGCGAGATCGACCTCGGCGGCATGCTCCGCAGCGAGCTCACCCTCATCGCCTCCCAGGGCTACCCGACCGAGATCTTCGAGGTGACCCCGGAACTGGTCGAGCACCAGGAGCGGTTCGCCAAACTGATCAGCCACCGCGTCCCGTTCTCCGAGGCCGCCCGCGCCTTCGAACTGGCCCTGACGCCGGGCGCGGCGGAGAAGGTCGTCGTCACGCTGGACGACTAGGAACTTCGCGCGCGGGCCTCTCTCCCCACGCCTCCTCCCCTCACGTCCCCCTCCCCTCTTCTCTTCTCTTCTCTTCACGAGAGGAACGGCTCTCCATGCGCGCGACCCTGCGACAGGCTGCGCGGGCCACGGTCCACCTCTTCCTGGCCGCCGCCATGGCCTTCGGGTCGTACATCTTCATCACGGTCCTGCTGATCGCCGGCACCGGCGCGGTCACGGGGGCCGGGATCTGGCTGCTGCCCGAGACCGTGCTGCTGATCCGCCGGATCGCCGGGGCCAAGCGGCGCCTGACGGCGTCCTGGACCGGCCGGGAGATACCGGAGGCGTACCGAACGGTCACCGGCCCGCTGCGCGAGCGGCTGCGGACGGCCGTCGGGGATCCCGGCACGCTCACCGATCTGCGCTGGATGGGGGCGTACTACGCCTACGGCTGGCTGACGGTGCTCATGCTGCCGCTGTGGCCGGCGGGCCTCCTCGTCGACGGTGTGCGGCGTGGGCTGCTGGGCCGCGAGGCGCTGGTCCTGCCGTTGCTCGTCCGGCTCGCCGACCTCGAGGCGGGCTGGTCGGCCGCCCTGCTCAGCCCCTCCCCCAAGGCGCTGCTGGCCAGTCGGGTCGAGCAGCTCACCGCGACCCGGGCGGACGCGGTCGCCGCGCACGGCGCCGAACTGCGCCGGATCGAAAGGGACCTGCACGACGGCGCCCAGGCGCGGCTGGTCGCACTGTCGATGCGGATCGGACTGGCCCAGCGGGCGTACGGGGCCGATCCCGACACCGCGCGGAAGCTGCTCTCCGACGCGCAGGACCAGGCCGAGGAGGCTCTGACCGAACTGCGGCACGTGGTACGCGGCATCCATCCGCCGATCCTCACCGACCGGGGACTCGAGGGGGCCGTACGGGCGCTGGCGGGCAGCAGCGGACTCGGGGTGACGGTGCGGACCGAACGGCTCCCGGACGGGCCCCGGGCACCGGCCGCGGTCGAGGCGGCCGCCTACTTCGTGATCGCCGAGGCGCTGACCAACGCCGCGAAGCACAGCGGGTCGGACCGGGCCGAGGTCCTGCTGGCCCGCTCCCGGACCGGGCTGAGCGTGCGGGTGCGCGACGAGGGGTGCGGCGGCGTCGACGAGAGCGCCGGCTCGGGGCTGCTGGGCATGCGGCGCCGGGTCGCCGCGCTCGACGGGACCGTGCGGGTGAGCAGCCCGACGGGCGGGCCGACGGTGATCGAGGTGGAGCTGCCGTGCGTGTGGTGAACGCCGAGAAGGCCGAGCCGCCGTACGGCCGTCGCGCCGGCCCGTACCGCGCCACGCGCAGGCCCACGACGGCGGGCGACCGCCCTCCCGCCTCCCCGGAGGAAGGCCGCCCGGAAGGGCGCGCCGGAGCGGCTCGCGCCCCTCGCGCACGGCGCACGCCGTCCGCACCGGGTCCACGCCCCCACCGGAGACAGCCGATGTGCATTCCCTGGCAGCGCTTCGCGGACGACCACACCCGCACCGTCGACACCATGACGGCCGTCCTGCTCTTCGCGGCCTTCCTCTTCGGCGGCGAGTTCACCGTTCCCGGCGCCGACCGGCCGGACACGGTGGGCGCGACGATCGCCCTCGGGCTGCTCTCCTGCGGCTCGCTGCTGCGGTGGCAGCGCACCCGACCCGGCGCGGTCGTCGCCGTGACGACCGGCGGCGCGGCCGCCGCGATCGCGCTCGGCCACCTCATCACCCCGCTGCTGCTCGGCCCGCTCATGCTCGCCCTGTACCGGCTGACCGTGCGCGCCGGGCGGCGTTCGGCGCGCCGCCACTACTGCGCCGCGCTCGCGGTGATCGTGCCGACCGCCCTGCTGGTGGACCCCGTGGCGCACCACCCCTGGCCGATGAGGACGCTCAGTCCCGCGGTCTGGCTGCTGTTCCCGGTCATCACCGGCAACCTGGTCCGTCTCCAACGGGCCTACGTCGACGCCGTGCAGGCCCGCGCCGAGTACGCCGAGCAGGGCCGCGAGGAGGAGGCGCACCGCCGTGTCGTGGAGGAACGCGTGCGCATCGCCCGTGAGCTGCACGACGTCGTGGCCCATCACCTGGCTCTCGCCAACGCCCAGGCGGGTACCGCGGCGCACCTGGCACGCACCCATCCCGACCGCGCCCACGGCATCCTCGACGACCTGGCCGGCACGACCTCCTCGGCGCTGCGCGAGCTCAAGGCCACGGTGAATCTGCTGCGCAGGGCGGACGAGGGCGACCCGCCGCTCGCCCCGAGTCCCGGTCTGGGGCAGCTGGCCGAGCTGACCCGGACGTGCGCGGGCACGGGCCTGGAGGTGCGGGTCGCGACCGAGGGCACGGCGCGGCCGCTCACGCCGGGCGTGGACCTGACGGCGTACCGCATCGTGCAGGAGGCGCTGACCAACGTCGCCCGGCACGCGGGCGCGCGGACGGCCCGGGTGCGGCTGTGCTTCGACCACGACCGGTTGACGATCACCGTGACCGACGACGGAACCGCCGACTCCGCCGGGCCCGCCGGAACCGGTGCGCCCGCCGGAACCGGTGCGCCCGGCGGGCCCGTCCCGGTCAAGGACGGCCGCGGGTTCGGCCTGATCGGTATGCGCGAGCGCGCCGAGTCCGTGGGCGGCGCCCTCCGGGCCGGGCACCGCCCCGAGGGCGGCTTCCGGGTCACCGCCCGGCTGCCCCTGTACCCCGACACTCCCGCACCCACAGAACGGACGCCATGACCATCCGCGTGCTGCTCGCCGACGACCAGGCCCTGCTCCGGGCGACCTTCCGGATCCTCATCGACACCTGCGACGACATGGAGGTGGTGGGCGAGGCGAGCGACGGCGCCCAGGCGGTCGGCCTCGCGCGGCTGCACCGCCCCGACGTGGTCCTGATGGACATCCGCATGCCCGGCACCGACGGCCTCGCCGCCACCGCCGACGTCTGCGCCGACCCGGGCCTGTCCGACACCCGGGTGCTGATCCTGACGACCTTCGAGATCGACGAGTACGTCGCCCGGGCGCTGCGGGCCGGCGCCAGCGGCTTCCTCGGCAAGGACGTCACCGCTGACGCCCTCCTCGACGGGATCCGCACCGTCGCCTCCGGCGAGTCGCTCCTCTCCCCGCTCGCCACCCGCTCCCTGATCGCCCGCTTCCTCGCCTCCCCCGCGGAGAGCGCCCGGCTCGGCTTCCCCGGCGACCTCGCCGGGCTCACCGCCCGCGAGCGCGAGGTGACGGCCCGGGTCGCCGAGGGCCGCTCCAACGAGGAGATCGCCGACGAGCTCTTCGTCAGCCCGCTGACGGTCCGCACCCATGTGCACCGCGCCATGACGAAACTCGGCGCCCGGGACCGCGCCCAGCTGGTCGTCATCGCCTACCAGTCGGGGCTGGTCCGGGCGCCCGAGCCGCTGCCCCGCGACCACTGAGTCCGCGCCCGGCCCAGCGCCGCCGTTCAGGCGAAACCGCGGCCTGTTCCGCGTGCTTCGGCCCGGCCGCGTCCACAACTCACCCGTGACCCTCCCTCTCATCGCCCCCATGCTCGCCACCCCGGGCCGGCTGCCGCCCGTCGCCCAGGACGCGCGCTGGGCCTACGAGACCAAGCAGGACGGGCAGCGGGCCGTGGTGTACCTCGCCGGAGACGGGAGCATCACCCTGCGCGCCCGTTCGGGGGAGGACATCACCCGCGCCTATCCCGAGCTGCGGCCGCTGGGCGCGGCTCTCGGCGGCACGCCGGCCGTGCTGGACGGCGAGGTCCTCGCCCTGGACGGACGGGGCCGGGCCGACTTCCAGTTGCTCCAGTCCCGGATGGGCCTGGTCCAGGCCCCGGGCAAGGCCGCACGGCTGGCGGCGACGACACCCGTGCACCTCGTGCTGTTCGACGTGCTGCATCTCGGCGGGCAGTCCCTCCTCCCGCTGTCGTACACACGGCGCAGGGCCCGGCTGGAGGCGCTGGCGCTGGAGGGGCCGTTCTGGTCGACGCCGAGCGCCCTGGTCGGACACGGGCGGGAGGCCCTGGAGGCGACCCGCGCCCACGGCCTGGAGGGCCTGGTCTGCAAGCGTCTGGACTCGGCGTACGAGCCGGGGGTGCGCTCCCGCGCCTGGATCAAGATCCGGAACATGCGCGTCGCGGACGTCCTGGTCGGCGGCTGGCTGCCGGGCAAGGGACGGCTGACCGGGCTGCCCGGCGCCGTCCTGGTGGGGCAGCGGGCAGCGACGGGACTGCGGTACGTCGGCGGGGTGGGCACCGGCTGGAGCGAGGCCGAGCGGGTCGAACTCGCGGCCCTCCTGCGGGCCGCCGCGACCGACGGGTGCCCCTTCGACGCCGTACCGCAGGCGCCGGGCGCGCGATGGGTCGTGCCCCGGCTGGTCGGTGAGGTCCGGTACAGCACGCGGACCCGGGCGGGGCTGCTGCGCCAGCCGTCCTGGCTGCGGCTGCGGCCGGACCTGACCCCCGAGGAGTCGGCGGCGGACCTGCCGGACATTTCCGCCTGACCTCACCTCAGCAGTCAAGTATTGGGCTGTGCTTCACCACCGATACCCCTGCGACCTCTTGGCGTGGAAGGGAAAACCGGGGAAGCTGAGCTGCTTTTCAACTCCCTCTCCCCACACAGCCGTTCGGCTGCGCCCGAAACCCCCAGGAGGACGCGGTGTCGTCAACGAAGCTCAAGGTCCACGGCAGGAGGTGGCTCACCGGGTTCGCCGGTGCCGCCGCACTCGTCGTCGCCCTCCCGTCGGCCGCCTTCGCCGCCCCGCCGACGGCCCTGCCGTCCAACGCCGAAGCCGCCGAACTGACGTATCAGCCCGCGTTCGACTACGACACGGACGGCTGCTACTCGACCCCCGCCATCGGCCCCGACGGCACGATCAACGGCGGGCTGAACCCGACCGGCGCCCTCAACGGCAGCTGCCGGGACGCCTCCGACCTGGACAACACCAACAGCTACTCGCGCTACAAGTGCAACAACGGCTGGTGCGCGTACCTGTACGGCCTCTACTTCGAGAAGGACCAGGCCATAGCGGGCAGCAGCATCGGCGGGCACCGGCACGACTGGGAGCACGTCGTGATCTGGGTGCAGAACGGCCAGGTCCAGTACGTCTCGACGTCCAACCACGGCTCGTTCACCGTGACCGCGGCCTCCGGCGTCCGCTTCGACGGCTCGCACGCGAAGATCGTCTACCACAAGGACGGCATCAGCACGCACTGCTTCCGGCTCGCGAACTCCAATGACGAGCCGCCGGAGAACCACAAGGGCACCTGGCAGTACCCGCCGCTGGTCGGCTGGAACGGCTACCCGGCGGGCCTGCGGGACAAGCTGAGCGCGTACGACTTCGGCAGCGCCAACTTCGGCCTGAAGGACGCCAACTTCAACAACCACCTCTCCTCGGCGAAGCCGTCCGGGATCGCCTTCGATCCCGCCGCGTGAGCCTCGGCCGCCGTCCGCGGGCCGGGGTGCGAGCTCCCCGACCGTGGACGGCGGCGCACGCACGCCCCCATGATGTCCGGATGGATCTTCACGACGAACTGCCGCCGGCCGGGCCGGCGATGGAGCTGCTCGCCCTCGCCGAGGATCATCACGCCCGCACCGTCCGGCCGCCTGGCACCCGAGAGGTCGCCGGGCACCCGGCCCGTGAGCGCGACGCCTTCGCACGGCAGGTCCTGGGCGGCGCGGGCCCCCTCGGGGAGCGGCTCGCCGCCTGGGGCGCGGACACGGTCGAGGGGAACGTCAGGTGAGCGCCGCAGCACGGGTCCGGCACGCCGAACGGTCCGATCTGCCGCGGGTCGCCGAACTCGCCGCCCAGCACGCGGAGTACGAGCGCGCCGCGTCGCCCGTGCCCGACCTCGCGAAGCGGCTGGCCGGGCTCCTCTTCGACGCCCCGACGCCCCGGCTGTACTGCCTGGTCGCCGAACTGCCCGACGGCGAGGTAGTCGGCTACGCGACCTGCGCGCCCGAACTCTCCACCTGGGAGGGCCGCGAGTACCTCCACATGGACTGTCTGTTCCTTCTCCCCGGCCATCGCGGCCTGGGGCTCGGCGCCCTGTTGGTGGCGGCCGTGGCGGCCCGGGCCCGGAGCCTGGGCATGAGCGAGGTGCAGTGGCAGACCCCGGCCTGGAACGACGGGGCGATCCGCTTCTACGCCCGGCTCGGCGCCCTCGGCACCGACAAGCGGCGCTTCGTTCTCGACGTGTCCTCCTGACGGCGCAGAACCATGCGCCCGCCGCTCGTCCGCGTGCCCGTGGAACCGTCGGCGACGGCCCGCTCACGCGCGACCGAAACCGGTCACCGGCACGGGGCACGGCCCGCGAGGGTCTATCGTGTCCCGCATGTCCGTTCCGGAAATGATCCGTATCGTCTCCCGTGACTCGCCCATGGCGCTGGCCCAAGTGGAGCGCGTGCGCTCGGAGTTGGCCGTCCTGCATCCCGGTGTGCGCACCGAGGTCGTGCCCGTGAAGACGACCGGCGACAAGTGGATGGGCGACCTGTCGAAGGTCGACGGCAAGGGCGCCTTCACCAAGGAGGTCGACGCGGCACTGCTGGCCGGTGCGGCGGATCTCGCGGTGCACTGTGTCAAGGACGTGCCGGCGGACCGGCCGCTGCCCGCGGGCACGGTGTTCGCCGCGTTCCTGCGGCGCGACGACATCCGCGACGCCCTCGTGCACCCGGGTGGCCGCACCCTGGACGAGCTTGCGGCCGGAACCCGTATCGGCACCTCGTCGGTGCGCCGGGTCGCCCAGCTCGCCGCCACCCATCCCCACCTGGAGTGTGTGCCGTTCCGGGGCAACGCCAACCGGCGGCTGGAGAAGCTGGCGGCGGGCGAGGCGGACGCGCTGCTGCTCGCCGTGTCCGGCCTGGAGCGCATCGGGCGGCAGGACGTGATCAGCGAGGTGTTGTCGCCGGAGACGATGATGCCGCCGATCGGCGCGGGCATCCTCGCCCTGCAGTGCCGCGAGGGCGACACCGACGTCATCGACGTCGTCAGCGCGCTCGGCGATCCGGCCACCCATCGGGAGGCCACGGCGGAGCGCATGTTCCTGCATGTGCTCCAGGGGCACTGCAACAGCCCGATCGCCGGCTTCGCGCGCGTGGACCGCAGCGGCGAACTGTCCCTGCGGGCCTGCGTGTTCACCCCGGACGGGAAGACCAGGCTGAACGCCCACGAGTGGGCGGGCAGGCTGGACCCGGCGACGCTCGGCACGTCGGTGGCGGTGTCACTGCTGCGTCAGGGCGCGCGCGAGATCATCGACGGCATCCCGCACTGACCGTCCGCCGGCCCGGCGAAGGGCGCGGCACCCCTCAGGCGCTGCCCTCTTCGGCCTGGTCGCGCAGGAAGTTGCTGACCTGGCGGGCCAGGCTGTCGCGTCCCGCGCCGGCCGGGGCCCCGCCGGATCCCTCGGCCAGGCCGATGCCGCCCGTCCACAGCCGGCGGTCGGCCCAGTCGTCGTCGACCCGCAGCTGGACCTGGACGTCCACCTGGGCGAGCGACGCCTCGGGTCCCGCCGCGTACAGCACCGCGGTGGCCCGGCGCAGCGGATAGACGTCGAAGCCCTCGATGAACTGCGAGTTGCGCCAGTCGACGAACGCGCTCTCCCCGTCGGGCCCGAGCCGTACGTCGATCTGCCCGTCCTCGAGGTGGATCGTGGAGTTCTTGCCGCCCCGGTTCTCGACCGTCACCCGCAGGCAGAAGTACGTCAGCCCCTCTGCGGCGTCGTCGCGTCCCCTGGGCGGCTCGCTCTGCTCCAGGCGGTGGACGCGGACCCGCAGACCGGCATGCTCGTCGTACTCCTGCCAGTCCCCGACCACGTTCGGCTCGTACACAGTCCACCTCTCGACTTCTACCGGCTGCTTCCTATCCGTGCGCCGATCGCACTGTCAAATGAGCAGAATGCGCTGTGGCCAGGGAATTCATCCCTTTTGATCGCCGATCAAGCCGTGCGCAGGAAGAATCCGCCGACAGGCCGCGAAAGGGCCTGTCGCGGGCGTGCCGCACATCACGTTCCCGGGCGGGGTCAACGGGCCGGCCGGCCCAGCAGCGAGGAGGCCGCGGCGATGCCGAGCGCGGCGGCCACGATCAGCACCCCGAAGTCGAGCGCGAGATGCGCGGGCGTGCCGAGGAGCAGCCCCCGCAGCGCGTCCACCTCGTAGCTGAGGGGGTTGACCTTGCTGACGGCCTGGAGCCAGCCCGGCATGATGTCGAGCGGGTGGAGCGCGTTGGAGCCGAAGAACAGCGGCATGGTGATCGCCTGGCCGGTGAGCCCCGAGTCGGCGGACAGCTGCTGCGGGACGTAGCCGATCAGCCTGCCTACGGCCATGCGGTCGCCGGCGCTGTCGTGACCGAAGACGCGCACCATGCCGGACGGCACCGGCAGCAGGGTCGTGACGCGGCGGATGGCGGTGGTCTTGCCGGCTCCGTCGGGCCCGAGCAGGCCGAAGACCTCGCCCTCGCGGACGGTCAGGTCGAGTCCGTCGACCGCCTTCGTGTCACCGAAGGCGTAGGCGATCCCGGTGCGGGCGACGGCGTCCGTGGCACTGTCGTTCGTCATGACTCCTCGGCCTCCTCGTGCAGGTTGACGGCGAGCGCGCGCAGGGCGGGGAGCGCCGCGCGCGGGGCTTCCCGGTCTGCGGCGTCGAGGCGGTCGACCTGCCGGCCGACGAGCGCGGCGCGCCGCTCCCGCCACGCCCGCAGCCGGGCCTCGGCCGCCTCCGTGAGCAGCAGCCGGGCGACCCGCCGGCCAGCAGGAGGGGCGAACCAAGGTACGAATCAGGGGGCGAAATCGAACAATTAGGTAGAAAATGGTTCAAGAAGCTCCATGACGGGAATCCGGACAAGAGTGCTTCGGACAGGAGGCACGTCCGTGGGATCCCCGTCGCGCGGCCGGTCCCGGATGGTCTCCCGTTTCGGCCCGATCGCGCGGCTCCCACGGTGCCCGATCGCCCATCGGCATCCTTCTGGGGAAGGCGCGCGTGATGCGTAGCACCGTCAGAACGAAGCAGCACCCCCACGACGACGCTCCCGACACCAGGGAGTCCTTCGTACGGCTCACCACTCTGCCGGGCGGGCCGGAGCGCCAGGCGCTCAAGGACGAGCTGGTCCGCCTCTGGCTGCCCATGGCCGAACGGATCGCCGTCCGGTTCCGGGGGCGCGGCGAGAACCTCGAGGACCTGTACCAGGTCGCCGCCCTGGGGCTCGTCAAGGCCGTCGACCACTACGACCCGGACCGCGGCCGCGCCTTCGAGGCGTACGCGGTGCCGACGATCACCGGTGAGATCAAGCGGCACTTCCGCGACCACATGTGGACGCTGCACGTACCTCGCCGGGTCCAGGACCTGCGCAACCGGGTACGGAGCGCCGCGAAGGAGCTGTCACAGACGATTCCGGGGCGCCCGCCCACCGTCGCCGAGATCGCCGCGTACGCGCAGCTCACCGAGGAAGAGGTGCGCACCGGCGCCGAGGCGCTGGAGTGCTTCTCCGCGCTGTCGCTGGAGGCCGAGCTGCCCGGTACCGACGGCTACGCGCTCGAGGACGCCCTCGGCGGCCCGGATCCCGGTTACGACGCCGTCGTCGACCGGGTGGCCGTGGCGCCCTGTCTACGGGCCCTGCCGGAGCGCGAACGGACGATCCTGTACATGCGGTTCTTCGCGGGCATGACGCAGAGCCGGATCGCCGAGCAGCTGGGCATCTCGCAGATGCACGTCTCACGCCTGCTCAGCGGCTGTTTCGCCCGGCTGCGCGAGGAGATCGCCGCCGAGGCGGACTGATCTCCCGCCCCGAGGCATCACTCCGATGGCCCGGTCGACCACGGCGTGCGGGGCGACCGCCGCCTCCAGCCGCTCGTACTCCTCCTGCAGCCTGAGGATCCGGGCCGTTTCGTCGGCCGTTCCCTGCGGTACTCGTGCCACCGCGCCACCGCTCCCGCGTGCCATCGGCTTGCTCGGCAGGCGCCCGGGACGGTTCCGGCCGGACACTGGTGGTAGCCAGCCCGGTAGCCCAGCCCGCCGGCCGAGAGACCAGGAACGCGAGTGCCATGAACCGTCGCCCGACATCCGCCCGCGGTACGCGGGGATCCGTCTCCACGCACTCCGTGTTCGGTGCGCCCTGCTGGGTGAGTCTGACCAGCCGCGATCTGGACGCCACGCAGGGCTTCTACGCGGCCGTCCTGGGCTGGGAGTGGCGCCGGGGCGTGCTCGGCGACCACTTCCGCACGGCACTGGTCGGCAGCGTGCCGGTCGCCGGGGTGGCCGCCGTCGCCTCGATGTGGCAGATGGCGGTCGCCTGGACGCCGTACTTCGCGGTACCCAGCGCGGACGACGCCGCGTCCCGGACCCGGGAGCGCGGCGGAACCGTGGCCGTGGGCCCGATCTCGCTGCCGCCGGGCCGGGCGGCGCTGCTGGCCGACCGGGACGGCGCGACCTTCGGCGTCTGGGAGGGCGAGCTGATCGGCAACTGGGAGGCCTGGCGGCAGGACGCGCCCGCCTTCATCAGGCTGCACACCCGCGACGCCTTCGACTCCGCCATCTTCTACGGCGAGATCCTCGACTGGGCCACGGACCGCCCCGGCTGCGTCGAGGTCCACTACGAGCGCGGCGAGGTCGTGCTGCGCAGCCGGGGCGATGTGGTCGCCCGGATCGAGTCGGGCGCGCTGGAGGCGGCGCCCGACCCCACGATCCGTCCGCACTGGCAGGTCCACTTCGCCGTCGCGGACGTGACGGCCTGTGCCCGGGCGGCCGAGAAACACGGTGGCAGCGTGCTGGTCGAGACCGCCCATGAGGCCGTGCTGCGCGACCCGGACGGCGCCCAGTTCACGGTGACCTCGAGCCGGGGGCGCTGAGCGCCCCGGTCTCGGTCGCGACGGCGCGGGTCTCAGTCGCAACGGCGCGGGGGCCGGGCCAGCACGATCAGGCTGCGGGCCTCCAGCGTCACCCCCGCGCCCGCCTTGTACTCCGTCTCGTCCGGGCCGCCGTCGGGCCCGGTGGTGTCGGCGCACACCGTCCAGCGCTCGCCGTAGGCGGCGTCGGGCAGCCGGAAGACGACCGGTTCCCAATAGCTGTTGAACAGCAGCAGGAACGAGTCGTCCACGACGGGCCGGCCACGGGGGTCGGGTTCGGCGATGGCGTCGCCGTTGAGGAAGACACCGACGCTGTGCGCGTCGGCGCGCTGCCAGTCTCGGTCCCTCATCTCGCGCGCGTCCGGCAGCAGCCAGACGAGGTCGGGCAGCGGCCGCCGGGCGCGTCTGGCGGTCTCGCCCCGGAAGAACCGGCGCCGGCGCAGCACGGGGTGGGCGGCGCGCAGGGCGACGAGGCGCCGGCAGAAGTCCGCCAGACCCCGCTGCTCGTCGGTCAACCGCCAGTCGACCCAGGAGACTTCGCTGTCCTGGCAGTAGGCGTTGTTGTTGCCGCCCTGGGTGCGGCCGAGTTCGTCGCCGTGGCCGATCATCGGGATGCCCTGCGACAGCAGCAGTGTGGCGAGCAGGTTGCGCTGTTGCCTGGCCCGCAGTTCCAGGACCGCCGGGTGGTCGGTGGGCCCCTCGGTCCCGCAGTTCCAGGAGCGGTTGGCGCTCTCGCCGTCCCGGTTGCCCTCGCCGTTGGCCTCGTTGTGCTTGTCGTTGTACGAGACGAGGTCACGCAGCGTGAAACCGTCGTGCGCGGTGACGAAGTTGACGCCGGCGCGCGGATGGCGCCTGCTGTGGGCGTACAGGTCCGAGGAGCCGGTCAGACGGGAGGCGAACTCGCCCAGCGAGCCGGGTTCCGCGCGCCAGAAGTCGCGTACGGCGTCGCGGTAGGGGCCGTTCCACTCCGACCACAGTGGCGGGAAGTTGCCCACCTGGTAGCCGCCCTCGCCGAGGTCCCAGGGTTCGGCGATGAGCTTGACGCGGCTGATCACGGGGTCCTGCTGGATGAGGTCGAAGAACGCGGAGAGCCGGTCCACCTCGTGGAACTGGCGGGCGAGGGTGGCCGCGAGGTCGAAGCGGAAGCCGTCGACATGCATCTCCGTCACCCAGTACCGCAGCGAGTCCATGATCAGCTGCAGGACGTACGGGTGTCGCATGAGCAGGCTGTTGCCGGTGCCGGTGGTGTCGTAGTAATGCGCCCAGTCGCCGTCCACGAGCCGGTAGTAGGAGGCGTTGTCGATGCCGCGGAAGGAAAGGGTGGGGCCCTTCTCGTTGCCCTCGGCGGTGTGGTTGTAGACGACGTCGAGGATCACTTCCAGACCGGCCGCGTGCAGCGCCTTCACCATGGACTTGAACTCGGTGACCTGCTCGCCGCGGGTGCCGTGGGCGGCGTAGGCGTTGTGCGGGGCGAAGAAGCCGATGGTGTTGTAGCCCCAGTAGTTGGACAGGCCCCGGTCCGTCAGCACACCGTCCTGCACGTACTGATGCACGGGCATCAGCTCGATCGCCGTCACGCCCAGCGAGGTGAGGTGCCCGGTCACGGCCGGGTGCGCGAGGCCGGCGTAGGTGCCCCGCAGAGCGGGCGGAACCTCGGGATGGGTGCGGGTCAGGCCGCGCACATGGGCCTCGTAGATCACCGTGTCGGCGTAGGGGCGCCGGAGCGGCTCGTCGTCACCCCAGTCGAAGGCGGCGTCGGTGACCACGCCGAGCAGGGTGTGCCCGGAGCTGTCCGCCGGGTCGGGGCGGTCGCCGGCCCGCTCGAAGAGGGAGGCGTGGTTGTCGATCTGGCCGTCGACGGCGCGCGCGTAGGGGTCGAGGAGCAGCTTCGCCGGGTTGCAGCGGTGCCCGGAGCCGGGATCCCACGGCCCGTGCACGCGGAAGCCGTAGCGCTGCCCGGGACCGATCCCGGGCAGGTAGCCGTGCCAGACGAAGCCGTCGACCTCGGTCAGCGGGACACCGCGGGTGGCGCCGTCGTCGTCGACGAGGACGAGGTCGACACGTTCGGCGACCTCGCTGAACAGGGCGAAGTTGGTGCCCTGTGCGTCGAAGTCGGCGCCCAGCGGGAAGGGGTGCCCGCTCCACGCGGGCACCCCGGCACTACGGTCCATCCGGTCCGTCGGGTTCCTGCGGTCCTTACGGTCCTTCCGGTTCGGCCGTGAGGTCACCGAGCGGCCTCCAAGGCGCCGTGCGCCTCGTCCGTCGGGGCCGGGGCGGCCAGGGCCGCCACCGGCAGTTCGCGCGGCACTTGACGCACCTCGCGCAGGCTCGGCGCGGGGCCGGTCCGCACCAGCGGGACACGTTCGCCGGAGCGGGCCCGCTGGGAGAACCAGATGACCTGGCTTCCGGTGCCGGTGGCGCAGCACCCCCAGCCGTCGCTCATCACGGCGATGCGCTGCAGACAGGCTCGCAGGTCCTGGTCGGGACGCAGCCGGCGGTCGCGACCGCCGATGGCCGTGATCAGGTGTTGTCCGTTCCACCACATCTCGATCGAGGTGTGCTTGTCCGTGGCGTGCTCGTCGATCGCGGTCAGCAGCATCTCGGCGCCGCGGCAGACGGTCTCGACGTGGGTCTCGAGCTCCCAGTAGGACAGGTGAGCGGCCAGGATGCGCCTGACCTGTCCGACCCGTTCCGGACAGACGTCCACATCGAGGTGGTAGTAGCAGGGGACTGCTGTCTTCATCGTCGTTCGCTCCTCACCGGCGAGGCTCCCACTCCTGCTCGGCCCGACGGGCCAGAGTTCCCCAATACGAAGCGTGAGCGGTAATCGCTCCAGAGTCACAACCACAGTGGGGCTGCTACGCCATTCGTGCAACACGAGCACACCACAACCAAGATCCAACAGGACGTTGGGTGATGCGCCGTGCACCATAAGTGAAGGCCTCACAAGGTCGGACACTTCGCGCCTCCGCGCAACGGGCCGACCCGGCCGCCTCGAGCGACCTCCCCCTTGCTTGACTTCCCGGAAGGTGCACAGCGCGATGCTGCAACCAGCGAAGACAGAAGTCGCCAGGACCTTGCGCAGTTACCGGGCCTGGGAGCGGGACATGCTGGCGCGGCCCGACGACCGCACGGCGCGGGCCGCTTTCGAGGACTGCGGCTACACCCTCTGCGTGCTGATGGGCAAGCGCTGCGCACGGGAGGCCGCGGACGCCGCCGAGCAGTATCTGCGGGTCGGCGTGGACGCCCTCCACCGGGAGCGCTGGGGCCTGGGCCGCAGAAGCGGCGTCGCGCGGCTCTCCGCGACGCGGCCGCTCCCCCGCCTGCCCGCGGAGACGTAGCGCTGCGCGCAGGTGCAGTCCGTTCGCCCAACACCGGGCGGACGAAGCCATTTTCGAGCTAGCGGAGGTGCAAGGGTGAAGTCCACCAGGGCGATCGGCCGTATCCCGGTGCGGGACGTCGAACCGCGCGTGGAGTGCGGCAGGCGGCCGGCGAAAGCCGTGACCGGGGAGACGGTGCGGATCTCCGCGACGGTGTTTCGCGAGGGCCACGACGCCATCGGCGCCAACGTGGTCCTCAAGACCCCGGACGGCGGCCGCGGGCCCTGGACCCCGATGCGCGAGCTCGTCCCCGGCAGCGACCGCTGGGGAGCCGATGTGACCCTGGAGGCCATGGGCCGCTGGACGTACACCGTGGAGGCCTGGAGCGACCCGGTCGCCACCTGGCGCCACCACGCGGAGATCAAGATCCCGGCCGGGATCGACCCGGGTCTGGTTCTGGAGGAGGGCGGTCAGCTCTACGAGCGGGCGGCCGCCCGGGCCCCGCGCGGACCGGAGCGCACCCTGTTGCGGGACGCGGCGAAGAAGCTGCTCGACGACTCGGCTCCGGTCGCCGAACGCTACGCGGCGGCGCTGACGCCGCAGGTCGACGCCGTGCTCGGCCGGTATCCGCTGCGGGAACTGGTCACGGCGTCCGAGCCGTTGCCGCTGCTGGTCGAGCGCGAACGCGCCCTGTACGGCGCCTGGTACGAGTTCTTCCCGCGCTCGGAGGGGACCGCCGAGCGCCCGCACGGCACCTTCCGCACCGCCGCGCGCAGGCTCCCCGCCATCGCCGCGATGGGCTTCGACGTCGTCTACCTCCCGCCGATCCACCCCATCGGCACGACCTTCCGCAAGGGCCGCAACAACACGCTCGACCCCGGCCCGGACGACGTCGGCGTGCCCTGGGCGATCGGCTCGCCGGAGGGCGGTCACGACGCCGTCCACCCGGAGCTGGGCACGCCGGAGGACTTCGCCCGGTTCGTGGAGCGGGCCGGTGAGCTGGGCCTGGAGATCGCCCTCGACTTCGCCCTCCAGTGCTCCCCCGACCACCCCTGGGTGCACAAGCACAGCGAGTGGTTCCACCACCGCCCGGACGGCACCATCGCCTACGCCGAGAACCCGCCGAAGAAGTACCAGGACATCTACCCCCTGGCTTTCGACGCCGACATGAAGGGCCTGGTCGCCGAGACGGTGCGGGTCCTGCGGCACTGGATGTCGTACGGGGTGCGGATCTTCCGGGTCGACAACCCGCACACCAAGCCGGTCGTGTTCTGGGAGCGGGTCATCGCGGACATCAACCGCACCGACCCCGACGTGATCTTCCTCGCCGAGGCCTTCACCCGCCCCGCGATGATGCACACCCTCGCGCAGATCGGCTTCCAGCAGTCGTACACCTACTTCACCTGGCGCAACACCAAGCAGGAACTGACGGAGTACCTCACCGAACTCTCGGGGGACGCCGCCTCCTACATGCGGCCCAACTTCTTCGCCAACACCCCCGACATCCTGCCCGCCTACCTTCAGCACGGCGGCCGCCCCGCCTTCGAGATCCGCGCCGTCCTCGCCGCCACCCTCTCACCGACCTGGGGCGTCTACAGCGGCTACGAACTCTGCGAGAGCACTCCTCTGCGCGAGGGCGGCGAGGAGTACCTCGACTCGGAGAAATACCAGCTCAAACCCCGTGACTGGGCGGCCGCCGAGCGGGCGGGCCACAGTATCGCCCCGCTGCTCACACGGCTCAACGAGATCCGGCGGGCGAACCCGGCCCTGCACTGGCTGCGGAACCTCCGTTTCCACGGCACGGACAACCCCTCCGTCATCGCGTACAGCAAGAGCGCGGGTTCGAACACGGTTCTGGTGGTCGTCAACCTCGACCCCCACCACACCCAGGAGGCGACGGTCTCGTTGGACATGCCGCAACTCGGCCTGGACGACGGCGCGTCCCTGACCGTGCACGACGAACTGACCGGCGAGACATACGCCTGGGCCAGGACGAACTACGTGCGCCTGGAGCCCGGCCGGACACCTGCCCACGTGTTCCACGTCCGGTGACCCGCACCGCCGATCGGAGGCCCCAGCCCGCCATGACCGTCAACTCCCCTGTCCCGGACACCTTCGAGGACACTCCCGCCAAGGACCGCGACCCCGAGTGGTTCAAACGCGCCGTGTTCTACGAGGTCCTCGTCCGCTCCTTCCAGGACAGCAACGGCGACGGCGTCGGCGACCTCAAAGGCATCACCGCCAAACTCGACTACCTGCAATGGCTGGGAGTCGACTGCCTCTGGCTGCCGCCCTTCTTCAAATCGCCCCTGCGCGACGGCGGATACGACGTGTCCGACTACACCGCCGTCCTCCCCGAGTTCGGCGACCTCGCCGACTTCGTCGAATTCGTCGACGCCGCCCACCAACGCGGCATGCGCGTCATCATCGACTTCGTGATGAACCACACCAGCGACCAGCACCCGTGGTTCCAGGAATCGAGGAAAGACCCCGAAGGCCCCTACGGCGACTACTACATGTGGGCCGACGACGACAAACAGTACGGCGACGCCCGCATCATCTTCGTCGACACCGAAGTCTCCAACTGGACCTTCGACCCCGTCCGCAAGCAGTACTTCTTCCACCGCTTCTTCTCCCACCAGCCGGACCTCAACTACGAGAACCCGGCCGTGCAGGAGGAGATCCTGGCCGCCCTCCGGTTCTGGCTCGACCTCGGGATCGACGGCTTCCGGCTGGACGCGGTGCCCTATCTCTACGCGGCCGAGGGCACGAACTGCGAGAACCTGCCGGCCACGCACGAGTTCCTCAAACGGGTCCGCCGCGACATCGACATCCACTACCCGGACACGGTGATCCTCGCCGAGGCCAACCAGTGGCCCGAGGACGTCGTCGACTACTTCGGCGACTACGCCTCCGGCGGCGACGAATGCCACATGGCGTTCCACTTCCCCGTCATGCCCCGCATCTTCATGGCCGTCCGCAGGGAATCCCGCTACCCGGTCTCGGAAATCCTCGCCAAGACCCCCGCGATCCCCTCCCGCTGCCAGTGGGGCATCTTCCTGCGCAACCACGACGAGCTCACCCTCGAAATGGTCACCGACGAGGAACGCGACTACATGTACGCGGAATACGCCAAAGACCCGCGTATGCGCGCCAACATCGGCATCCGCCGCCGGCTCGCACCCCTCCTCGACAACGACCGCAACCAGATCGAACTCTTCACCGCCCTGCTGCTCTCCCTGCCCGGCTCGCCGATCCTCTACTACGGCGACGAGATCGGCATGGGCGACAACATCTGGCTCGGCGACCGCGACGCCGTCCGCACCCCCATGCAGTGGACACCGGACCGCAACGCGGGCTTCTCGTCCTGTGACCCGGGCCGGCTGTCCCTTCCCGTGATCATGGATCCCGTCTACGGCTACCAGGTCACCAACGTCGAGGCGTCGATGTCGTCGCCCTCCTCGCTGCTGCACTGGACCCGGCGCATGATCGAGATCCGCAAGCAGAACCCCGCCTTCGGCCTCGGGACCTACACCGAACTCCAGTCCTCCAACCCGGCCGTCCTCGCCTTCCTGCGCGAGGCCCCCCTGTCGGCCGACGGAGGGGACGACGTGGTGCTGTGCGTGCACAACTTCTCGCGCTCCGCGCAGCCCACCGAACTCGACCTGCGCCGGTTCGAAGGCCGCCATCCCGTCGAGCTGTTCGGCGGGGTCCGCTTTCCCGCCATCGGGGAACTGCCCTACCTGCTCACTCTCGCGGGACACGGCTTCTATTGGTTCCGGCTCACCAGAGCCGCGTCCCGGATCGGCCGCCGCCTGTGAGCGAGCGCCGGGGAAAGGATGGGTCACCGTGACGAAGACCGCACCCCTGCGACCGAGCAGTGCGAGCGGCGTCCGCTCCGTCGGGCCGCTCGCCGCGCTGCTGTGCGAATGGCTGCCGCGGCAGCGCTGGTTCGCCGGCAAGGACCGGCCCCTCACCGATCTGCGCATGCTGTCGATGACCGAGCTGTACCCGGGCTGTCTGCATCTGCTCGTGCACGCAGATCAGTCGGGCGTCCCGACTCCCGGGGGCACTCCCCCGGCCGGCGACTGCTACCAGCTGCTGCTCGGCGTCCAGGAGCACCTGTCGCCGCGTCTGGGACGGGCGCTGATCGGCAGGGTCGAGGACGGGCCGATGGCAGGTCTGACGGTGCATGACGCGCTGCAGGACCCCCGGTCGGCGCATCTGCTCCTGGAGCGGATGCGGCACCCCGGCACGCTGGGCCCGCTGTGTTTCGAGTCCGACCCGTCCGTGTCGCTGCCCCCCGGGCTCGCGCCGCGGCTGCTGGAGGCCGAGCAGTCCAACACCTCTCTGGTGTACGGGGACGCGTTCATCCTGAAGATCTTCCGGCGTATCCAGCCCGGGGTGAACCCCGATCTGGAGGTACCGGTCGCGCTGGCCGGGCAGGGGTGCGGGCGGGTGCCCGCACCCGTGGCCTGGTTCCGCACGACCCATCCGCAGGAGGCGACGCTCGGCGTGCTCCAGCCGTTCCTGCCCGACGCGTCGGACGGCTGGACGCTGGCGCTGCGGGCCCTCGCCCGCGGGGAGGACTTCACGGCGGAGGCCGAGGAGCTGGGGCGGGCCACCGCGGACGTCCACCTCGCACTGGCCGCGGCGCTGCCGGCCGGTCCGGACGCCGAGGACGGGCGCACGGCGGCGGCGATGACCGAGCGGCTGGAGGCGGCCGCGCACCATGTGCCGGCGCTGCGCCCGTTCGTGCCGGGCCTCACCACCGCCTTCGGCGCGCTCTCCGTGTGCGACGCCGGCCCGCCCGCCCAGCGCATCCACGGAGACCTGCACCTCGGGCAGGTCCTGCGCGCCGGACGCGACTGGTTCGTCATCGACTTCGAGGGCGAACCGTCCCGTCCCCTGGCCGAGCGCCGCAGCGCCCACTCCCCGGTCCGCGACATCGCCGGGATGCTGCGCTCGTTCGACTACGCCGCCCGCCAGCGCCGTCCGTGGCGGCCGGAGTGGGCGCGCCGCTGCCGGGAGGCCTACTGCGCCGGCTACGCGGCCCGCGCGGGCTGGGATCCCCGTAAGAAGCATGCCCTGCTGCGTGCCTACGAGACGGACCGAGCCGTGTACGAAGTGCTGTACGAGGCCCGTAACCGTCCCGACTGGCTGCCCGTACCCATGGCGGCGATCGAACGACTCGCCGTCCGAGGAGGCTGACCCCTGTGGCCCTGCGTGACACCTCTCCGCCCGAGTCGGCCGGTCCCCGCCCGCGCACCGCGCCCGCGCTCGATCCGGCCGACCGTGGGCGCCTGCTCTCGGGCGCGCACCACGATCCGCACGCCCTGCTGGGCGCGCACCCGGTGCCGGGCGGGATCGTCTTCCGGGCGCTGCGGCCCTTCGCGGACGCCGTGAGTGTCGTGATCGACGGCGACCCCACCCCGCTGGTCTCGGAGGGCGACGGTCTCTTCTCCGTCGTGCTGCCGCTGGACGCGGTGCCCGCGTACACGCTGCTGGTGTCGTACGAGGGCGCCGAGCACAAGGTGGACGACCCCTACCGCTTCCTGCCGGCCCTCGGCGATCTGGATCTGCATCTCATCCGGGAGGGGCGGCACGAGGAGCTGTGGAAGGCGCTCGGCGCCGAGCCGATGGCCCACCAGGGTGTGACCGGCACCCGGTTCACCGTGTGGGCGCCGAACGCCCAGGGGGTGCACGTCGCCGGCGACTTCTGTTTCTGGGACGGGACCGCCTTCCCGATGCGGTCCCTCGGTTCGTCCGGGGTGTGGGAGCTGTTCCTGCCCGGGATCGGCGAGGGCGCCCGGTACAAGTTCGAGATCACCTCGCGTCACGGCCACCGCTTCCTCAAGGCCGACCCGATGGCCCGGCGGGCGGAGGTGCCGCCGGACACCGCGTCGATCGTCCATGCCTCGCACCACGAGTGGGCGGACGGGGAGTGGATGGCGCACCGGGGCGATGTTCCCGTGCATGTGGCGCCGTTCTCCGTGTACGAGGTCCATCTGCCCTCCTGGCGACCGGGGCTGACGTTTCGTCAGCTTGCTGAGGAACTCCCGCCGTACGTCAGCGACCTCGGCTTCACGCATGTGGAGTTGATGCCGGTCGCCCAGCATCCGTTCTCGGGTTCCTGGGGCTACCAGGTCACCGGGTTCTACGCGCCGGCCTCGCGCCTGGGCACGCCCGACGACTTCAAGTACCTGGTGGACGCCCTGCACCGGGCCGGGATCGGCGTGATCGTGGACTGGGTGCCGGCGCACTTCCCCAAGGACGACTGGGCACTGGGCCGGTTCGACGGGGAACCGCTGTACGAGCCCGGTGACTCCCGGCGGGCCGAGCATCCGGACTGGGGGACGTACGAGTTCGACTTCGGGCGCGTCGAGGTGCGCAACTTCCTCGTGGCGAACGCCACTTACTGGTGCGAGGAGTTCCATGTCGACGGGCTGCGGGTGGACGCCGTGGCCTCCATGCTCTACCTCGACTACTCGCGGGACTCCGGCCAGTGGTCGCCCAACGTGTTCGGCGGCCGGGAGGACCTGGACGCCATGGCGTTCCTCCAGGAGATGAACGCGACGGTCTACCGCCGCAACCCGGGGGTGGTGACGATCGCGGAGGAGTCCACCGCGTGGGAAGGGGTGACCCGGCCCACCGACAGCGGGGGCCTGGGGTTCGGGCTGAAGTGGAACATGGGCTGGATGCACGACTCGCTGGAGTACATCGCCAAGGAGCCGGTGCACCGCAAGTACCACCACAACGAGATGACCTTCTCGATGGTGTACGCCTACAGCGAGAACTACGTGCTGCCCATCTCCCACGACGAGGTCGTCCACGGCAAGCAGGCGCTGGTCTCCAAGATGCCCGGCGACTGGTGGCAGCGGCGCGCCAACCACCGCGCGTACCTGGGGTTCATGTGGGCCCACCCGGGCAAACAGCTCCTCTTCATGGGACAGGAGTTCGCCCAGGGCGCGGAGTGGTCCGAGGCCCACGGCCCCGAGTGGTGGCTGCTGGACCCGGGGTACGCCTCTGCGGGCGATCACCGGGGGGTGCGGGACCTGGTGCGTGATCTCAACACGGTCTACCGGGCCACCCCGGCCCTGTGGGAGCGGGACACCGATCCGGCCGGTTTCCGGTGGGTGGTCGGCGACGCCGCGGAGGACAACGTCTTCGCGTTCCTCCGCCTCGACGCCCACGGGGCTCCGCTTCTCGCCGTCAGCAACTTCTCCCCGGTCGTGCGCCACGACTACCGGCTCGCCGTGCCGGACGGGGCGCCGGCCTGGCGCGAGCTGCTCAACACCGACGCCGAGTGCTACGGCGGCAGCGGCCTCGTCCACCCCACCCCCGTCGCGGCGCGGGACGGGGGGATCGCCCTCACCCTGCCGCCCCTGGCCACGGTGTGGCTGGCGCCGTCGTCCGTGTGAACCGCCCCGGGCGGGGCATTCGGGTGCGTACCACCCGCCAGAGAGAGGCCGCATCCCGTGCGCACCGTCGGAGTGGAGGAGGAACTCCTCCTGGTCGACCCGGAGAGCGGGGAGCCCCAGGCGCTGTCCGCCGCCGTCCTCGCCCGCGCCTCCCGGCGCGGGGCCGAGGATGACGTCTTCGAGAAGGAACTGCACAGCCAGATGCTCGAATTCAACACCCACCCGCAGGCGGGCATGGACGAACTCGGCGCGGAGATCGTCCGCATACGCGGGGAGGCGGCGCGGCACGCGCGGGAGGCCGGTTGCGCGGTGGCCGCGCTCGCCACGTCGCCGTTGCCGGTGCGACCGTCCGTCAGCATGAACCGGCGCTACCAGTGGATGGCGCAGCAGTACGGCATCGCGACGCGTGAGCAGATGGTGTGCGGCTGCCATGTCCATGTGTCCGTCGACTCGGACGAGGAGGGCGTCGGGGTCATCGACCGGATCCGGCCCTGGCTGCCGGTGCTGACGGCGCTGAGTGCCAACTCGCCGTTCTGGCAGGGTGGGGAGACGGACTACAGCAGCTATCGCAGCCGGGTGTGGCAGCGCTGGCCGTCGGCCGGGCCGACCGAGCTGTTCGGGTCGGCGGACCGGTACCACCGGCGGGTGGCGGACATGGTGGCGACCGGCACGATCCTCGACGAGGGCATGGTCTACTTCGACGCCCGGCTGTCGGCGCGCTATCCGACGGTGGAGGTGCGGGTGGCGGACGTCTGTCTGCACGCGGACACCGCCGTGCTGATCGCGACGCTGGTGCGGGGACTCGTCGAGACCGCCGCGCGGGACCGGGAGGCCGGCCGGGAGCCGCTGGACCACAGCGTGAGCCTGCTCCGGCTGGCCGGCTGGCAGGCCGCCCGCTCGGGGCTCACCGAGGCGTTGCTGCACCCGGTGTCCATGCGGCCGGCGCACGCGGAGACGGTCGTCCGGGCTCTGCTGGAGCATGTCGAGGACGCGCTGGCGGACAGCGGTGACCTGGAGCGGGCCCGCACCTCCTGTGCCGAACTGCTGCGGCACGGCAACGGCTCCCGGACGCAGCGCGAGGTGTGGGAGCGCACCGGCAGTCTGCGCGAGGTGGTCACCACCTGCGTGCAGCACACCCAGGCCTGAGGCCGCCTCCCGTCTGCCGCCGCGGTTCCCCGTCAGGGTGTCAGGGCTTCGGGCGGGGTCTCGCCCGGGGGACGCCGCCGCCCGGTTCCAGACCGGTGGTGCGTTCGGGTTCGGGGCCTGGATCGACGTGGCTCATGCCCTCCGAGTCCTCCGGGGCCGCCGACTTCACCGGCGGCGGGACGTCGGAAGTGACGGGGGCCCGGCAGGACGAGATCATCAACGCGGATTACTTATTCGTTCCAGGCCACAACCGGTCCCACCTGGGCTAGATTCGGGCACCGTCGATAACAGTTCCCGTCGGCGGAGTCACAGCCCGTACACCTCAGGAGCAGCGCATGCGCGACTTCGCCCTCGCTCCCCCGGCCACCACGCCCCTGACCGGAGGCCTCGCCGACACCGTCTTCGAGACAGCCGCCCGCACTCCCACCCTCCCCGTGCTCTACCGCCGTCCGGACGGCGGCGCCTCCGACTGGGAGGAGGTGACGGCCGTCGAGCTGCGCGACGAGGTGGTCGACCTGGCGAAGGGGTTCGTGGCGTCCGGGATCTCGCCCGGCCACCGCGTCGCGATCATGGCGCGTACCCGGTACGAGTGGACGGTCCTGTGTCACGCGCTGTGGGCGGTGGGCGCCGAGGTCGTCCCCGTCTATCCGACGTCCTCGCGCGAGCAGGTCGAGTGGATCCTGCGGGACGCGAACTGCGTGGGCGTCGTCGTCGAGGACGAACAGAGCGTCATGACCGTGGGATCGGTGTGCGCGGCTCTGCCCTCGCTCCGCAACGTCTGGCAGTTGGACGCCGGAGCGTTCGAACAACTCACGCAGCGCGGCGAGTTGGTGCCGATCACCACCGTGGACTCGCTGCGCCGGATCGTGCTGCCCGACTCCACCGCCGTGATCGCCTACACCTCCGGGACCTCGGGCCGTCCCCTGGGCTGCGCGCTGAGCCACCGAAGCCTGGCCAGCCCCTGCGACACGCTGCTGGCCGGCTGGGGGCACACGGCCGCGCCCGCCGGCCGGCAGCCGAGCGTCCTCGCCTTCCTGCCGTTCTCCCACGTGTACGGGCTGATGATCCAGGGTCTGTGCCTGCGCGGCGGCATCCTGATGGGCCACGAACCCGATATCGGCGCGGAAGCGCTCGCCGAGTCGCTGCGCACCTTCCGTCCGACGTATCTGTACGCGGTGCCGTCGGTGTTCGAGAAGATCTACAAGAACTTCCTGCGGGCGGCCCAGGAGGCCGGCCGTGGCGCCCTGTTCGAGCGCGCGGCGGAGACGGCCCGGGACTTCGCGGCCGCCGTCGAACGGCAGCGGCTGGGCCGCGGTTCGGGGCCCGGTTTCGACCTGCGGCTCCAGCACGCCCTGTTCGAACGGACGGTGTACCGCAGACTCCGGGCGGCGCTCGGCGGCCGCGTCCACCGCGCCACCTCGGGCGGCTCCCCGCTCCACCGCGATCTGTCCCTCTTCTTCGAGGGCATCGGCATCTATGTGCACGACGGGTACGGTCTGACCGAGACGAGCGGCGGGATCACGATGCAGCCGCTCGGCCGGGAGAAGTCGGGCACCGTCGGACAGGCCCTGCCGGGCGTGGACATCCGGGTGGCCGACGACGGGGAGATCCTGGTGCGCGGCCCGTCGGTGTTCCAGGGCTATGTCAACGACGAGGCCGCGACGCGGGCCGCGCTGTGGGGTGGCTGGCTGGCCACGGGTGACCTCGGGTTCCTGGACTCCGACGGCTACCTCACGATCACCGGCCGCAAGAAGGACGTCATCATCACCAGCAGCGGCAAGAGTGTGGCGCCGGCCTCGCTGGAGCAGCGGTTGCGGATGCATCCGCTCGTCCACCAGGCCGTGGTCGTGGGTGACAACCGGCCCTGTGTGGGCGCGCTGATCACCCTGGACCCCGACTTCCTGGCGCACTGGCGCGGGAACCTGATGCTGCACGGCGACACCCAGAGCCGGGAGGCGCGCGAGGAGAACGCCCTGCGGGAGGAGGTCGGGCGGGCGGTGGCCGCCGCGAACAGCACGGTGTCCCGCTCGGAGTCGATCCGCGCCTTCCGCATCCTGCCGCAGGCGTTCGACCAGACCAACGGCCTGCTGACACCCTCGATGAAGCTGCGCCGCGACTCGATCGTGTCGCACTACGCGGCGGAGATCGAGGCGATGTACCAGGCACGGGCGCGGCTGCCCCGGCAGACCTCCCCGGAGGAGGTGCTGGGCTGGGACGACGCCGACGACGTGTTCCGGTGATCCGGACCGCCGGTGGGCCCTGGTCCGCACACGCTGCGTGGCCGGGGAGCGGACGGTCGTGTTCCGCCGTGACCATATGCCGTCGGATGACGGACGCGTAGCCTGGGAGCCCTCGGGAACCCTGTAGGGGCGACGCCAGAGAGCCGTACGAGAAAGGACGACGGTCCCGGAGACTCAGGGACCGCACTGACGACATGGCAACCGAGCCGCGTGGAAACGACGCACTGTCCTCCTGGGCGATTCCCAGCCGTACAGCCCGCTTCGAGGGCGAACCCCAGGACGTGACGGGTGCACGGCTGGCCACGGAGGAGTTCCTCCATGAGCTGGCCGGCACCGTGCCGCCCGCGGCACCGGAGTGCTGGCACGACATCGTGCTGATCGTGACGGAGCTGGCGGCGAACGCCGTCCAGTACGCGCCGGGCCCCTTCGAGCTGTGCCTGCGCCCCACCTTCGACGGCGTGCACGTGACGCTGCGCGACACCAACAGCGCTCCGCCGTCCCCCCGTCCGTTCCATCCCGACAGCGGGGGCGGGGGTATCGGCTGGTATCTGGTGCACACGCTGTGCAGTCAGGTCAGCGTGGTGCCGAACGAGGCCGGCCAGGGCGAGGGGAAGGACGTGCACGTCTTCCTGCCGTGGTGAATAACGCGGCAGGGCGGGAGTGGCAGGGTCGGAGTGGATATTCAGGAGGGAAGAGGCCGCGCGTCGGGTCAGGAGGGCCCCTCGGCGGTCCGGACCGGCACGAACACGCTGATCGTCTTCCCGCCGCCGTTGTTCTGCTTTTCGATCACGATGTCCCGGGCCAGGCGGACGACCAGCGGCCAGCCGTACCCGCCCACCCGGTGGCCGGCCGCGCCGAAGCCCGGTCCGCCCACCGCGGCGGGCACCGCGTCGCTGTGATCGCGCACGGCCAGCCGGACCCCGTCCCGCACCGGCGTCATCTCGAACCCGGCCAGTCCGCCGCCGTGCCGCAGGGCGTTGGCGACCAGCTCCGACACGACCAGGAGCAGGTCGACGACGTCCTCCTCGCGCGCCGGCCGGGTGGACGGGTTCCACCGGGTGTCCACCACCGCGCGGGCGTGGGCCCGGGCCGCGGCGGCGGTCTTCACCGATGTCCCGGCCGTTCCCCGGGCGGGCGCCGAGCGGGCGGGCGCGAGTCCCTCTTCCCTCATACCGATGGCGTTCCCCGCGGTGTCAGCCGGCGATAGTGGTCACCGACGGCGGTGAGGTACGCCGGGTCCGTCGTCTCGCTGTCGGTGCGGAAGCGAGGCGCGTCCTTGACCTCGTCCCCGGTGCAGCCCAGGGTCACCTTGCGTTCCGTGTGGTCGACGCCCGTCACGACGCCCACCGGGACGACGGCGCTCCTGCCGAACAGCCACACGCCCGTGTCGACGACCAGATGCCGCATTCCGAGCGGGTCGGCCTCGCGTTCCACATGGCCGAGGGTGCCGTCGGCCGTCATGACGGCGTATTCGGTCAGATCCTGTCCTTCGGCATGTCCACTGTCCGGTGTGTACGACCAGATTCCGTCGATGGTCACACTGCTCCCTTCTCGCGCTCCACAGCTGCCTTTACCCGCCCGTGGCGCCCGCATTCGGGGCATGTCTGTCCGTTCCTGACCGAAGAGAGGGGGTATCAGCACCCGTTGAAAAAATTTGTGCGCAACCACGAGCATGAGATCCGGAACCCGGGGCAAACGGACTCCGTCATCGACCGGCGCGACGAACGGAGTGAGCGGCATGAATGCCGTGACGGCACACGCAACGACGGCCACGGCAGCGCGGGCAGGCACGGAGAGCCCGCTGGGAGGGGTTCCGCTCATCGAGATGCCCACCCAGGTGAGCCCGAAGGACGCGCGGGAGCTCTCGCGCCGCTTCTTCGACCGGCTGGCCGTCGTGGAGGAGGGCACCCACGAGTACCAGTACGTGCGCAACACCCTGATCGAGATGAACCTGTCCCTGGTGCGGTACGCGGCCTCCCGCTTCCGCGGCCGGGGCGACTCCATGGAGGACATCGTCCAGGTCGGCACGATCGGGCTGATCAAGGCCATCGACCGGTTCGAGCTGACCCGCGAGGTCGAGTTCACCTCGTTCGCCATTCCGTACATCGTCGGCGAGATCAAGCGGTTCTTCCGGGACACGAGCTGGGCCGTGCACGTGCCGCGCAGGCTCCAGGAGGCACGGGTCGAACTGGCCAAGGCCACCGAGGAGCTCCAGACGCGGCTCGGCCGGATGCCCACCACCCGTGAGCTCTCGCAGCTGATGTCACTGTCGGAGGAGGAGGTCATCGAGGCGCGCAAGGCGTCCAACGGCTACACCTCCGCCTCCCTCGACGCGGCCCTCACCTCCGACGGCGGCGCGGACGGCGAGTCCGTGCTGGCCGACTTCCTCGGCGCCGAGGAGCCGGCGCTGGAACTGGTGGAGGACTTCCACTCGCTGGCGCCGCTGATCGCCGAACTCGGCGAGCGGGAGCGACGGATCATCCACATGCGGTTCGTCGAGGAGCGGACGCAGGCGGAGATCGGCAGGGAGCTCGGCATCTCCCAGATGCATGTGTCGCGACTGATCAGCCGCATGGTGCAGCGGCTGCGGACCGGCCTGCTCGGGACCGAGATCGCCTGACCCGAAAACCTGGTCATGACATTGCCCGGGACGGCTTCGAGCCGTCCCGGGCAAAGCTGTGCGAGTACCCCGCTTCCGTTCGTGTATGCACGGTGCCCGTCATCTGGATTTCCTGTGTGCGCAAAGTGGGCGATGCTTTGTTCCGCCGCGCTCCGGTGGGTTAGCCTGCGGCGGATTTCTCTCATCGCGCACATCCGTGAACTGCGGAAATCCACGTACGACAAGCGGGGCCGTCCACCAGGGCGGCCCGGTTCCGAGTCCCCGCCCGGGGGCTCCTGGGGAGCGGAACGAGGGTAGGCATGACCAGCAACGCGACCGAGTCCTTGGACGCGGTTCCCGGCGACCACGAGCTCAGGCAGCTCCTGGCGGGCCTGACGGCCGTACGGGACGGGGACTTCGGCACCCGGCTGCCCACCGACGGGGACGGTCTGCTGGGTGACATCGCCACCGTTTTCAACGGCATGGTCGACCAGCTGTCCGTCTTCACCTCCGAGGTCACCCGGGTGGCCCGGGAGGTGGGCACCGAGGGAACCCTGGGCGGCCAGGCGGAGGTGCCCGGGGTCTCCGGGACCTGGGCCGACCTGACGGACTCCGTGAACGCCATGGCGGGCAACCTGACGACCCAGGTGCGGGACATCGCCCAGGTGGCGACGGCGGTCGCCAAGGGCGACCTGTCGCAGAAGATCGACGTGCCGGCCCGGGGCGAGATCCTTCAGCTGAAGGAGACCGTCAACACGATGGTCGACCAGCTCTCCGCCTTCGCCGACGAGGTCACCCGCGTCGCCCGCGAGGTCGGCACCGAGGGCCGGCTCGGCGGCCAGGCACAGGTGCCCGGGGTCGCCGGGGTGTGGCGGGACCTCACCGATTCGGTGAACTTCATGGCCGGCAACCTCACCAACCAGGTCCGCAACGTCGCCCAGGTGGCGACCGCGGTGGCCAAGGGCGACCTCTCCCAGAAGATCACCGTCGACGCCCGCGGCGAGATCCTCGAACTCAAGAACACCATCAACACGATGGTCGACCAGCTCTCCGCCTTCGCCGACGAGGTCACCCGCGTCGCCCGCGAGGTCGGCACGGCGGGCAACCTGGGCGGCCAGGCCACGGTCCGCGGGGTGTCGGGCACCTGGAAGGACCTCACCGACAACGTCAACGTCATGGCGTCGAACCTGACGGGCCAGGTGCGCTCCATCGCCCAGGTCGCCACGGCCGTGGCCCGCGGCGACCTCTCGCAGAAGATCACCGTGGAGGCCAAGGGCGAGGTCGCCGCGCTGGCGGACGTCATCAACACGATGGTGGACACCCTGTCCGCGTTCGCCGACGAGGTGACCCGGGTGGCCCGCGAGGTCGGCACCGAGGGCCGGCTCGGCGGCCAGGCGCAGGTGCCGAACGTGGCCGGCACCTGGAAGGACCTCACCGACAACGTCAACTCGATGGCCAACAACCTGACCGGCCAGGTCCGCAACATCGCGCTGGTGACCACGGCGGTGGCCCGCGGCGACCTGTCGAAGAAGATCGACGTGGACGCCCGGGGCGAGATCCTCGAGCTCAAGACGACGATCAACACGATGGTCGACCAGCTCTCCGCCTTCGCCGACGAGGTCACCCGCGTCGCCCGCGAGGTCGGCACCGAGGGCCGGCTCGGCGGCCAGGCCGAGGTGGAGGGCGTCTCGGGCACCTGGAAGCGCCTCACGGAGAACGTCAACGAGCTGGCCGGGAACCTGACCCGGCAGGTGCGCGCGATCGCGGGGGTCACGAGCGCCGTCGCGGAAGGTGATCTGACCCGGTCGATCACCGTGGTCGCCTCCGGCGAGGTCGCCGAGCTCAAGGACAACATCAACTCGATGGTGGAGTCCCTGCGCGAGACCACCCGGGCCAACCAGGAGCAGGACTGGCTCAAGACCAACCTGGCACGTATCTCCGGTCTCATGCAGGGCCACCGTGACCTGCCCGTGGTCGCCGAGCTGATCATGGACGAGCTGGTGCCGCTGGTGTCGGCCCAGTTCGGCGCCTTCCATCTCGCCGAGGACGGCGAGCACGGCCCGGAGCTGCGGCTGGTGGGCGCCTACGGCTACCCCGCCGACGACGACCGTCCCACCCGTATCCCGTTCGGCCGCTCGCTGGTCGGCCAGGCCGCGCGCAGCCGCCGGACGATCATCGTCGACGAACTGCCGGCGGGTTACGTCACCATCTCCTCGGGTCTCGGCCAGGTGGAGCCCAGCGCCCTGGTGCTGCTGCCCATCGTCTTCGAGGGCTCGGTGCTCGGCGTCATCGAACTGGCGTCGGTCGGCGCGTTCACGCAGATCCACCGGGACTTCCTGGAACAGCTGAGGGTGACCATCGGCGTCAACGTCAACACCATCGTGGCGAACGCCCGCACGGACGAGCTGCTCGACGAGTCCCAGCGACTGACCGCCGAACTCCAGGCCCGGTCGGCGGAGTTGCAGTCCCAGCAGGAGGAGCTCCAGCACTCCAACGCCGAACTGGAGGAGAAGGCCTCCCTGTTGGTGGCGCAGAACCGCGACATCGAGGCGAAGAACCTCCAGATCGAGCAGGCCCGGCAGGAGCTGGAGGCGCGGGCCCAGCAGCTGTCCCTGGCGTCGAAGTACAAGTCGGAGTTCCTGGCGAACATGAGCCACGAGCTGCGCACCCCGCTCAACAGCCTGCTCATCCTGGCCCAGTTGCTGGCCCAGAACCCCTCGCGCAACCTCACTCCGAAGCAGGTCGAGTACGCGGGCATCATCCACTCGGCCGGCTCGGACCTGCTCCAGCTGATCAACGACATCCTGGACCTGTCGAAGGTCGAGGCCGGCAAGATGGACGTGTCGCCGGAGCAGGTGTCGCTGCGGCAGCTCATCGAGTACGTCGAGGCGACCTTCCGTCCCATGACGACGCAGAAGAGTCTCGAGTTCACCGTGAGCACGGCCACCGGCGCCCCCGCCGACCTGCTCACCGACGACTCCCGGCTGCGCCAGGTGCTGCGCAACCTGCTGTCCAACGCGGTGAAGTTCACGGAGCAGGGCAGTGTCGAGCTGCGCATCGAACCGGCCTCCGACGAGGAGGTTCCGAGCAGCGTGGTCCGCGGCAGCACCGTGGTGGCGTTCCGGGTGAAGGACACCGGCATCGGCATCCCGGAGCAGCAGCTGGAGACCATCTTCGGCGCCTTCCAGCAGGCGGACGGCACCACCAGCCGCAAGTACGGCGGCACGGGCCTGGGGCTGTCCATCACCCGGGAGATCGCGCATCTGCTCGGCGGCGCGGTCACCGTGGACAGCACACCGGGCCGGGGCAGCATCTTCACGCTCTATCTGCCGGTCGCGCGGCGGGACTTCCAGGAGGTCGTCGAAGGCGTCCGGCCGGTGGAGCGCGCCCTCGACGGACCGCCCGCGGCGATCCCCCTCGGCTCCCCCGGTACGCCCACGGCCACCGGAGCGGCCCGGCGGCCGCGTCGGCTGCTGGTGGTGGAGGAGCGGCCCCGCGGTCTGCTGACCCTGGTCGCCGAGAGCGTCGTGGCGGACATGGCACGCGGCCGGGAGGACGGCACGTCGGCGGCGCCGGTCGACATCGTCACCGCCGTCGGGGCGCACGAGGCCGCGGGCGCGCTGGCCGCCGAGCCGTGCCACTGCGTCGTCCTGGAACTGGGCATGCCCGACGCGGAGGCCTCCCGGTTCCTCGAGGCCCTCCACGACGACTCGGTGCTGACGGGCGTGCCGGTGCTCGTGCACAGCGGGCACCGCGCGGACCTCGCCCAGGAGCAGAGCCTCCAGTCCCGGGCGGCCGGCAAGCCGATGGAGTTCCTGTCCAGCCTGGACGAGCTGCGCGAGCGCATCACTTTGCACCTCTCCGCCGAACAGCCGGGCGACGTGCTCGCCCTGGTCCGCCCGGACGAGCCCCAGCACGTGGCGCCGCACCTCCCGGACGACGCCGTCGTGGGCCGGACGGTCCTGGTCGTCGACGACGACGCGCGCAACCTGTTCGCCCTCAGCGGGATCCTGGAACTGCACGGCATCCGCGTCCTGCACGCGGAGAACGGGCGGGAGGGGATCGACACGCTGCGCAAGAACCCGGACATCGCGCTGGTGCTGATGGACGTGATGATGCCCGAGATGGACGGGTACACCGCCACGGCCGAGATCCGCCGCATGCCCGAGTACGCCGACCTGCCCATCGTGGCGGTGACCGCGAAGGCCATGCCCGGAGACCGGGAGAAGAGCCTCGACTCGGGGGCCAGCGACTACGTCACCAAGCCCGTCGACACCCATGACCTCATGACCTGCGTCCGACGCTGGCTGACCGTCTGACGACGTTCGCCCCGCCCGAGCCACCAGGCGTCCCAGCCGAGGAGTCCGCACACCGTGAGCATTCCCGCACAGCCCACCAAACCCGGCGAGGGCCGGGCCCTGGCCGTCCCCACCGCAGAGCAGTCCGCCCTCGAGGAGGGCGTGAGCCCGCCGGAGCAGGAAGGCACCGCCACACCCTCACCCGTGGGCCGGCTCGCCGCCACCGTGGACCGGCTGCGCCGGGAGGTCATGGAGGCCCAGGCGGAGGCCGACGGGCGCGCCCTGGTCGAACTCGCCAAGGGCATCCTGGTGGAGCGCCTCGGCTGCGGCCCGAGCGAGGCGGCACAGCAGCTGTCCGTGCTGGCCGGGCAGTCCGGCCTGAGTCCGCTGGAGTTCGCGGTGGACGTCATCAACCAGGCCGCCAAGGACCGCGTGTCGGAGGTGACGGAGGCGTTCCTGGCGGCCGTCGGACGGCCGGACGATCCCGCGGAGCAGTCGGCGGCCGTGCGGTTGCGGGCCGCCGAGAGCGGAGCGCTGGCGGCGGCGCACGACACCCAGGCCGTCGCCGACTCGCTGCTCCAGCACGCGCTGGGCCCGCTGGGCGCGGTGGCCGTGGCGATCTGGGCGGCGGGCTCGGACGGTTCGCTGACCCTCGCCGGCAGCGCGGGGTTCCCTTCCGGCGAGGCCGAGCGCTGGCGGTACGTGCCGCCGGAGGTGGCCACGGTGGCGCGCAGCGCCCACACCGAGGGGACGACCCAGTGGATCGACTCGCTGGCCGGGACCGGGCTGCCCACCATCGGGCGGCATCTGCACCCGGACGGGGGCCGGGCGGCCGTGCCCGCCGGAACCGCCGGACGGGTGGACGGGATCCTGGAGATCGCCTGGCCCGCCCCGCTGGAACGGCAGCCGCCCGCGGTGGTGCGTCAGGTGGAGGCCCTGGCCGACCTGTGCGCCCACACGCTCCAGGCGTACGCGCATGTCCGGGGCCCCGGACAGGAGCCCCTCGTGCTGCCGGACGCGCTGGAGCTGATGGACCTCACGGACGGGCTGCACGACCCGGCCCTCGTTCTGGTGCCGCACGTCGACTCGGCGGGAAAGCTGGCGGATTTCCGCATCCAGCACGTCAACGACCGGTTTCTCGACCCGGCGGGCCGGCCACGTGCCGTGATCAACGGAGCCCTGCTGCTCGAGGCCTATCCGATGGCCGCCGGAGGCGGTGACCTCTTCCAGCGGATCGAGCGCGTGCACGCCACCGGCGAGCCTTTCCGCGCGCGCCGGATGAGTCTGACCGCGCTGGTCGGCGAGGTGCCGCTGGCCGCCGTCGCGGACGTCAGCATCAGCCGGCACGGCAACAGCGTGCTGCTGATCTGGCGGATCGAGGACGAGACGGCGCGCCTGGCCAGCCTCCTGCAGAACGCCCAGCGCCTCGGCCGCATCGGCGGCTTCGAGGAGGACCTGCTCACCGGCGAGACCACCTGGAACGGACAGCTGTTCACCCTGTACGGGCGCCCCGAGTCGAGCCCGCCGGTGCCGCTGGAGGACCTGGCCGCACACACCCATCCCGATGACGCGGTCGTCGTCGGCCGGCTGCTGCGCACACTGCTGCACCGCCGACGTCCGGCCTCCGCCGCCTTCCGGCTCCAGCGGCCGGACGGGGTGACCCGGCACATGCGGATCGTCGCCGAGCCGGTGCTCGACACCGACGAACGGCTGGTCGCCGTGCGCGGCGCGTACCAGGACATCTCCTCGCAGCACTGGACGGAGGTGGCGCTCGCCGCCACCCGCGACCAGCTCGCGCAGAGCGAGCAGCACGCCAGCGAGCGCAGCCGGCTGGCCCTCCAGCTCCAGCACGCCATCATGCCGCCCACCCGCGCGCCTCTGGAGGCCCCCGGGCTCCAGGTGGCGGTCCGCTACCGGCCTGCCGAGGAGGAGCACCTGGTGGGCGGCGACTGGTACGACGCCGTCGTGCTGCCCTCAGGTCTCGTGATGCTGTGCGTGGGCGACGTGGCCGGGCACGGCATCGAGGCGGCGACCAGCATGGTGGTGCTGCGCAACGCGCTGCGCGGACTGGCGGTGACCGGGGCGGGGCCCGGTCAGCTGCTGTCCTGGCTCAACATCGTCGCCCACCATCTGACCGGTTCGATCACGGCCACGGCCGTGTGCGGCCTGTACGACCCCTCCCGGCACACCCTGCGCTGGGCGAGGGCGGGCCATCTGCCGCCGGTGCTGGTGCGGGACGCCCAGGCGGCGCCGCTGCCCCTGCTGCAGGGGATGCTGCTGGGCGCCGTACCGGAGACGGTGTACGAGGAGGAGGAGGTCCAGCTGGCGGCCGACGACACCCTGCTGATGTACACCGACGGCCTGATCGAGCGGCGCGACCGGTCCGTGGAGGAGTCGCTGACCCAGTTGCTGGTGCAGGCCCGCACGGTGCCGCCGACGCTGGACCAGCAGCTGGACCGGCTGCTCACCTACAGCAGGTCCGACACGGACGACGACACCTGCATCGTGGGCATCCGGCTGCGCTAGGTGTATTGACCCGCAGGGTCGTCGACTCGGCTGATCGGTGGCCGGCCTCCGAGGGCGGTGTGGCAGCGGTGTCCGGTGCGGTGCATCGCGAGGCGGAGCATGATCCGCGTACGGGGTGTGCGCGGGTCGTGCGGCAACGCCGCGAGGTGCCGTGCCGGGTGCCGCGGACCGGGGCTGATCCGAAGGAAGCGCCCCAGGCGGCCGTCCCTGTGACGGTCTTGCGTCGTGTGTGCATGGTGGGGAGGTTCGGGGGTATTCGCCTGTGCGCGACACCAGGTCGGGGTTGCGCAGACGGAAGGGCGGGACACACGGAAGATGACGACCGTCCCGTGCGGCCTCCCGCGCGTCCTCGCCGGCCGTCGCCGTGCATCGAAGTCGCCCACCGGGGTAGACGCTCCCGACCGTCAGCTTTCGGAGGTACGTGTGTCCATCGCCCAGAACCCCCTGTCCGTCGAGGTCACCCTGCCTCGCGAGGACGTCGCCCTGGTCACGGTCGAAGGCCATCTCGACCTCGACACGGCGACCGATCTGCAGGCCCATCTGGCCAATCAGCTGCACCACGGCCGACGACATTTCCTCCTCGACCTCTCGGCGGTTCCGTTCATGGACTCGTCCGGCATGAACATCATCCTGCGGGTGTACCAGGAGGCCCGGGGGCTGCCGGGCAGCGTGCACGTGATCGCTCCCACCCCGGCCGTGCGCCGGGTCCTGGACCTCACCGGGGTCAGCCTCACGGTGCCCATATCCGAGAAGGTCGACGAGGCTCTGGAGCTCGTCGACCGGCAGCGGCTCCCGGACGGCCCGCAGGACTGACCGGGACCTGGCAGCGGCCGTCCGGCGGACGCGGAAAACGCGCAGGAACGGCCGACTACGGTCCAATACTTGTCATTTGACAACTGTGTACGTAAGGCAACAGAGTGAGCGGGACAGCGATGCGGAGGGGAAGACGGATGTGCCTGTGGGCGAACCCGATCACCCGGGGAAACCGTCAGGCGGTACGGGCGTCAGTGGCGTCGGAGTCGTGGATCTGCTCGGCCGCGGCCGCACAGAAGGCCTCCAGCCCTCTCAGCAACGCGGCGCGCTGCGCGGCGGGCATCTGTTCCAGCACGCTTTCCAGCGCGGCCTCACGGCGTGATCTGAGGTCGGCGAGGAAGGCACTCCCCCGGCGGCTCAGGAAGAGCTCCAGCTCCCGGCGGCTCTCGGCGGCGACCCTTCGCTCGACGAAGCCGACGGCCTGCAGGCGGTCGCACAGGCGGCTGGTGGACGGCGGTGTGGACCCGAGGAACTCGGCGAGCGTGCGCAGGTTGATGCCCTCGTGGTGCTCCAGGATGAACAGCACGCGCAACTGGGAGGCGGAGACCGGTGCCGTCGAGGCACGGCCCCAGAGGACTTCCAACAGCTCCGCCGCCTCTGAGGTCACACGCGCCACCTGGAGCGGCTGCGGACGCGAGGAGGGGGACATCACGGTCACACTCTCGCAGGCTTCTCGACCGCTGTCAGCCCACCCCCGCCTCCAGGGGCGTCACGGGCTCGCCGCCACGACCTTCCGGGGAGCGCCGTGACCGACCAGGTGAACCGACTCGTCGCCGCCGGGCGCGCCCTGCGCTCCGCGGCCCCGCACCAGCTTGCCGACGCCCTGAGCCAGGTGCTGCGCACCCGGTACGCGGCGGAGGCCGTGGAACTGCGACTGGCCGACTACGGGCTGACGGTACTGCTGCCCGTGCCGCCCGCGCCCAGCGGCACGAAGTCGGCGCCCGCGCAGGGCAGTGCGCCGGGGCGGGCCTTCGGGTCGCAGCAGCCGTACGTCGAGGAGCCGGCCGACGGCCGGCTGCGGGCGCACCTGCCCGTGACCGTGCGCGGCGACCGGCTGGGCGTGCTGTCCCTGACGCTGCCCGCGCACGGCCGGGAGTCGCTCGCCGAACTCACCGAGCTGGCCGAGCTCCTGGGGCACGAGCTGGTGGTCGCCCAACGCGACACCGACCTGTACGCGCGGGCCCGCCGCAGGGAACGGCTGACGCTGGCGGCGGAGATGCAGTGGCAGCTGCTCCCGGCCCGCTCGTGCGCCCGGGAGGAGTACGCCCTGGGTGCCCAGCTCGAGCCCGCCTACGCCATCTCGACCAGGCGCTCTACGGCCACTACCGGGGCGAGGCGCACCTGTCGGTCCTGCTGGTGGACATCGAGCTGTCCACGGGGCGGATGCGGATCGTCGACGCGGGCTCGCCGCAACTGCTGCTCCTGCGCGACCGGGAGCTGTCCCTCGTGGACCTCGACGCGCAACTGCCGCTGGGCATGTTCGAGGAGACCGACTACGTCGCCCAGGAGCTGACCCTGCTGCCCGGCGACCGGCTGCTCTTCGTCAGCGACGGCGTCCACGGGGTCGTGGCGCCGAGCGGCGAGTCGTACGGCGAGCAGGCCCTGGCGCGTGCGCTCGGCAACGCCTCCCTGCTGCCGGCGGCGGACGTCCCGGCCGCGGTGCTGCGCGGGCTGACCGGACACCGGGGAAGGCCCGAGCCGGACGACGACGCACTGGTCGTGTGTCTCGACTGGTTCGGGAGACGGCCCGCGTCGTAGCCCGCCGCCCACCGTCCGCCTCCGGCGGGCCCGCGGGGGCGACACAGAAGCCGACCAAGACTTGAGGAGAGAACCACGTGCCGGAGCACGAAACGGCCGCAGAGCACACCACGCCGGCGAGCGATGTCGGGAAGTTCCTGCACCGCCGCCGTGAGCAGATCGCCCAGCGCTGGGCCGACGAACCCCTGTTCCGCACGGTGTTCACCGTCTCGCGGGACGAGGCGGTGGAGGCGGGTCGGGTCGTCGTCGACGCGCTCGCCCAGGTCGCCGACACCGGCCGCGTGGCCGACACGGACGCGGCCGGATTCACCCCGGTCCGCGAGCAGCTGGCCGCGATGGTGGCCTCCCGCGCCCGCTTCGGGCTCACCTCCGGCCAGGTGTCCACGGAGGTCGACGGTCTCCGCCCGCCCGCGGTGAACCTGCTGGTGGCCGATCTGCCCGAGGCGACGGCCGAGCATCTCAGGGAGTGCACGACCCTGCTGACCGTGCTCATGGGCACCCTGCGGCTGGTGGTCCTGGAGACCTCGCTGAGCGAGGGCCAGGCCCTCATCGACCGGCAGCACCTGGAACTGCTCGAGGCCGCCACCCCCGTCATCCGGCTGTGGGACGGCATCGTGGCCGTGCCGCTCATCGGAACGCTCGACAGCGCCCGCAGCCAGGTCGTGATGGAGACCCTGCTGGAGTCGGTCGTCGACCAGCAGGCCCGCTTCGCGATCCTGGACATCACCGGGGTGCCGATGGTCGACTCGCTGGTGGCGCAGCACCTGATGAAGACCGTCGCGGCCGTCCGGCTGATGGGCGCGGAGTGCGTCGTCTCCGGCATCCGGCCCGCCATCGCGCAGACCATCGTGCACCTCGGCCTCGACCTGGGCACGGTGGTGACCAGGTCGAGCCTCGCCGACGCCCTCGGGTACGCCCTGAACCGGCTGGGTGCCGACATCGTGCTCGCGACGCCCGGCGGTGCGGGTCCCCGGTGAACGACGACCTCTCCCTCTCGGGCTCGGCCCACGTGCCGGTGCTCCGGCTCGGCGACGTCCTGCTGATCACCCTCCAGGGCGACCTGCACGACGGTACGGCGGAGCGGCTCCAGCAGGACATCGCCGAGCAGATCGTCCGCAACCGGGTGACCGGCGTGGTCATCGACATCTCCGGAGTGGAGATCGTCGACTCGTTCCTGGGGCGTGTCCTGGCCGAGATCGCGGCGAGCTCCCGGCTGCTGGCCGCGCGGACCGTGGTGGCCGGCATGCGCCCCGCGGTGGCTATCACGCTGGTGGAGCTGGGGCTCTCGCTTCCCGGCCTGCGGACCGCGCTCAACACCGAGACGGCCCTCGAACTGCTCGCCATGACGGCTCCGGGCGGCCCGCGCCGGGAGCCTCGGTGAGCGGGACGGTCGCGGGCGTCGACGCCCGCCTGCCGATCCGCTCGGACCTGGACCTGGTGTGGGTGCGGCAGCACGTGCGCCAGGCAGCCGCGGCGCTCGGCTTCGGCCTGGTGGACCAGACCAAGCTGGTCACCGCGGCCAGCGAACTGGCCCGCAACACCCTGGTGTACGGCGGTGGCGGTGAGATGACCGCGGAGCACGTGTGCGACGGGCGGACCCAGGGGCTGCGGCTGACGTTCGGGGACCACGGGCCGGGCATCGCCGACCCGGAGCGGGCGCTGAGCGACGGCTACACCTCCGGCGGCGGGCTGGGTCTGGGCCTCGGCGGGGCGCGCCGTCTCGTGCACGAGTTCTCCCTCGACAGCACGCCGGGCGTCGGCACCACCGTCACGGTGACCTCCTGGGCGGCCCGCCCGCCGCGGCAGCGTGAGGAGCCACGATGACGCACGTGTGGGACGTCCCGGTGCACGACTCGACGCGGGTGCGCGACGCCCGGGTGGCCGCGGAGGGCGCGGCGGCGCTGGCGGGCCTGGACCCGTCGCGCACCGCCGACGCCGTCCTCGTGGCGACCGAGCTGGCGACGAACCTGCTCAAGCACGCGCGCGGCGGACAGCTCCTCGTGGAGGCGGTCACCCCGCCGGTCACCCCGCCGGGCGGCCGGCCGGGGGGCCTCGTCGTGCAGGTCGCCGCCGTCGACCACGGGCCGGGCATGGCCGACGTCCGCACCGCCCTGGGCGACGGGTTCTCCACGGCGGGCTCGCTGGGCGCCGGCCTGGGCACCTGCCGGCGGCTCGCCGACGACTTCGACCTGCACAGTGTCCCGGGCCGCGGGACGGTCGCGCTGGCCCGGATCGGCGGCCCGGCCCGCGCCCGCGGCCGCCGTGAGCCGGCCCCCGGACAGGCCGGGGCCGCCGCACCGGGCGACACCTCGGCCGCGTCCGCCCCGTTCTCCGCGCGGGTAGGCGGCGTCAACATCCCCTTCCGGGGCGCCGCGTGTTCCGGGGACGCCTGGACCTGCGTCCGTGAAGGGGACCGGCTGACCCTGATGCTGGCCGACGGGCTGGGCCACGGCCCCGAGGCGGCCCGCGCCTCGACCACGGCGGTCCACGAGGTGCAGCGCTCGCCCCACCTGCCGCCGGCCGAACTGCTGCGCCGGCTCGACACCGCGCTGCGCGGTACGAGGGGCGCCGCGGTCGCGGTGGCCCAGCTCGACCTGCGGTCCGGACGGCTGCTGTTCGCCGGCGTCGGCAATGTGGGGGCGCGACTGCGCGAGGGGGACTCCTGGCGCCATCTGCTGTCCCGGCCCGGGATAGTCGGCGCGCATCGGCCCACGAACCTGCCCGAGAGCGAGGCGGTCTGGGCCCAGGACCGTCTGCTCGTCCTGCACAGCGACGGGCTGCCCAGCCGCTGGGCGCCGCCCGTCGACCCACGCCTGCTGTCCTGCGACCCCGCCGTCACCGCCGCCGTGACGGTCCGCGACGCCGGTAGTTCCGCCCGCCCGGTGCGTGACGACACCGCCGTGGCCGTCCTGTCCCCGACGCCGCCGGATGGTCCATGAATCACACCTGGCCGATCAGCACCGTCAGCGACGCGGCCCGTGCGCGGATCACCACCGCGCGGGTGGCCGCCGCGTGCGGTGTGCCGCCGCTCGAACGCACCCGGATGGCCGCCGCCCTCGGCGCGCGGCTGCGCCAGTGTCTGTCCAAGGGCGGCAGCTGGCGGTTCGTGCTGACGGTGGCGAGGGGCTCGCTGCGGGTGGAGCTCTCCCCCTCCCCCGCCGACGGCGAGCGGCCGTGGTGCGTCACGGCGTCCTGCCCGGAGCCCGCCGCGGGCCCTGTCTGCGACGCCGCGGCGGGTGACGCGAACGCCCTCGCGGAGGCCCTGCTGGGCGCCGACGAGGACACCGCCCTGGTGCTGGAGCGGCTGGCCGAGCAGGAGGAGCTCGTCGCCTTCCACCGGGACGAGCTGCACCAGACCAACCAGGGCGTGCTGGCGCTGCACGCCGAGCTGGACGCCGCCGGACGGGCGCAGCGCGAGGCCTTCGCGGCGGAGCACGCGGCGCGCCGGGAGGCGGAGGACGCCCGGCGCAGGCTGACGTTCCTCGCCGACGCCAGCGCGACGCTGACGGCCTCCCTCAACCACGAGGAGATCGCCCGTCTGCTGCCCGAGCTGCTGGTGCCGGAGTACGCCCGCACGGCCGACGTCTGGCTCTTCGACGCCGAGGACGAGCGGGTGTCGTCCGTTCCGCGTGCCGCGGCCGCCGTGATCGCGGCCCGCACCGGGCGGCCGCAGTACGCGGCCGCGCAGCCCGGGGGTCTGCCCGGGGTGGACGACCAGCCGCCGTCGGCGCTGCATCCCGGCCGGTCCCTGCTGTGCGTGCCGCTGCCGACCCGCGGCGCGCCCCTGGGCGTGGTGACGCTGACCGCGCCCGGCGAGCGCTGGAGCCCGGACGACGCGGTCATGCTCGTGGAACTCACCCGGCGGGCCGGCGGCGCGCTCGACAACGCCCGCCGTTTCGAGCACAACCGCGACATCGCCGAGACCCTCCAGCGCGCCCTGCTCACCGACCTGCCGACCACTCCCGGTCTGCGGCTCGCGGCCCGCTATCTGCCGGCCACCTACGGGCTGAACGTGGGCGGCGACTGGTACGACGCGTTCCGGCAGCCCGACGGCAGCCTGATCACCGTCATCGGTGACGTGACGGGGCACGGGCTGCACGCGGCGGTGATGATGAGCCAGCTGCGGACCGCGCTGCGCGCCTACGCCGTGGACGGCGGCAGCCCGGGCGAGCTGCTGACCCGGCTGCACACGTTCCTGCACCATCTCCAGCCCGACCTGTACGCGACGGCCGTGATCGCCCGCTTCCAGCCCGGCGAGCCGGTGCTGACGTGGGCGGCGGCGGGTCATCCGCCGCCCGTGCTGCGGGGCCCGGACGGGCGGGTGCGCACGCTGGACGCCAAGCCGGGGGCGATGCTCGGCATCCCGCTGCACCAGGAGATCGCCGACCACACGGTGCCGTTGGAGCCGGGGTCCACGCTGGCGCTGTACACCGACGGGCTGGTCGAGCGGCGGGCCCAGGGCATAGACCCGGGCATCGAGCGGCTGGCGGCGGCGCTCGGCTCGTTCCGTGCCGAGGAGCTGGACGCGGACCTGGACGGTTCGGCGGAGCGCATCCTGGAACCGATGCTGAGCGACTCCGAGCGGGACGACGACGTCTGCCTGCTGCTGTGTCACGTGGGCGCTCCCGCGGGCGCTCCCGCGGGCGGTGCCGCGGGCGGCCATCTCGGCAGCCGCCCGCGGCCCGGGTCCTGAGGAGCGGTCAGCGCGGTCGGCCGTCGGCCGGGTCCGCGGATCCCCTGCTCGACATGTGCGCCTGGTGGAAGCCGGAGAGACCGTGCTCCAGTGCGGTGCGCTGGGCCGGGGTCATCGCCTCGAACACGGAGGCGAGGCTCCGTACGCGGCGCTCGGCGACATCGGCGAGCAGGCGTTGTCCGTAGACGGTCACCACGAGCTGTACCTCGCGCCGGTCACTGGGCTGCACGGTCCGCTCCAGCAGCCCGGCGGCCTCCAGCCGGTCGCAGAGGCGGCTCGCGGTGGGCAGACCGACGCCCAGGTGCTCGGCCAGGGCGGTCATGTTGAGTTCCGGACGGCTCTTCACCGTCCGCAGCGCCAGCAACTGCCGAGCGGGCAGCCGGGGTCTGGTCTCCTCCGCGGCCATGAGCCAGCAGGCCACCAGGCCCTCCACCGCTTCGGCGAGTTGCCCGGCCTGTGTCCGACGACTGTCCCACCGGCCGTCGTCGGAGCCGTCCGCGCACCACACCGCCACTATCCTCCGGCCTCCGCGATCGTCATGTACGACGGCCTACCCGAAGGCAACGGGCGTACACAGGCCCTGAGGGGGGTACGTCGGTGACCTCAGGAGAAACGTTCGTCTGCATGCCTCGCCCGGCTGGCGGAACCAGTCCGGGCGCGGTGGGATCGATGAGGTGCGGGACGCCCGCGGGCGGGGCACGCGCATGACGTCGGGGCAGACCGCCTGGAGCCGCAGAAAGGGATGGACATCGTGACACGACCCAGGATCCTGGTGGTGGGCGCGGGCTTCGCGGGAGTGGGGTGCGTTCGGCGTCTGGAACGCGCGCTCTCCGCCGCGGAGGCCGACGTCACTCTGGTGACGCCGTTCGCCTACCAGCTCTATCTGCCGCTGCTGCCACAGGTCGCCTCAGGGGTGCTGACGCCCCAGTCGATCGCCGTTTCGCTGCGCCGCAGCAAGAAGTACCGCACCCGGATCATCCCGGGCGGCGCCATCGGCGTGGACCTCGAGTCGAAGGTCTGCGTCATCCGGACCATCACCGACGAGATCGTCAACGAGCCCTACGACTACATCGTGCTCGCTCCCGGCAGCGTGACCCGCACCTTCGACATCCCGGGGCTGACCGAGCACGCCTTCGGGATGAAGACCCTCGCCGAGGCCGCGTACATCCGCGACCACGTCATCAGCCAGCTCGACCTCGCCGACGCCAGCCAAGACCCCGCCGAGCGCACCTCGCGGCTCCAGTTCGTGGTCGTCGGCGGCGGCTATGCCGGCACCGAGACCGCCGCATGTCTGCAGCTCCTCACCCACAACGCGGTCAAGCGCTATCCGAACCTGGACCCGAGCCTGATCAAGTGGCATCTGATCGACATCGCGCCGAAGCTGATGCCGGAGCTCGGCGACAAGCTCGGCCGCAGCGCGCAGGAGGTGCTGCGCAAGCGGGGCATCGACATCTCGCTGGGCGTGTCGATCGCCAAGGCGGGCCCGGAGGAGGTCACCTTCACCGACGGGCGGGTGGTCCCGACCCGGACCCTGATCTGGACGGCGGGCGTCGTCGCGAGCCCGCTCATCGCGACCCTCGGCGCGGAGACGGTCCGCGGGCGGCTGGCCGTCACCGCGGAGATGAACCTGCCCGGGAACGACGGGGTGTTCGCCCTCGGGGACGCCGCCGCCGTACCCGACGAGGCCAAGGGCGAGGAAGGCGCGATCTGCCCGCCGACCGCGCAGCACGCGATGCGGCAGGGCAAGGTCGTCGCCGACAACGTCATCGCGACGCTGCGGGGCCGGGCGATGCGGCCGTACGTGCACAAGGACCTCGGTCTGGTCGTCGACCTCGGCGGTACCGACGCCGTCTCCAAGCCGCTCGGCATCGAGCTGCGCGGGCTGCCCGCGCAGGCGGTGGCCCGCGGCTACCACTGGGGGGCGCTGCGCACGGGGGTGGCCAAGGCGCGGGTGCTGACGAACTGGACGCTCAACGCGATCGCGGGCGACGACTTCGTGCGCACCGGCTTCCAGGCGCGCCGGGCGGCGAAGCTGAAGGACTTCGAGTACACGGACAGCTATCTGACACCCGAGCAGGTGCGGGCGCAGATCGAGGGGCCCGGGTCGGAGACCGCCTGAGGTCGCAGGGTGGAAGAGGGTACGGCGGCGTGAGGGCGGCGGCACGGTCGTCGGGTGCACGGTGGCGGGATCGGATCGCGGCATCCGACCCCGGGCTGCTGCGCCTGGCGGCCGGGTTGCGCACGGTCGGTGCGATCTCCCTCACGCTGGCCGTGCTCTCGCTGCTGGGCGCGGACGTCTCGCATCTGGTGGCGGGGGCCATCGCCGCGATGGTCGCCACGTTCGCGATCCGGGAGAAGCAGCGCGACCGGCAGGCCGTCACGCTGGCGCTGGGCCTGCCGGTGGCGTTCGCGTCGATGTCGCTGGCGGCGCTGCTCAGCTCCCGGACGGTGGCCGGTGACCTCTTCTTCGTGGCCCTGATCTTCTGCGCCGTCTACGGCCGCCGGTTCGGTGACCGGGGCACGGCGCTCGGTCTGGTCGGCTTCCAGGTCTACTTCCTGTCCCTGTTCGTCGGGGTCACCGGTTCGAGCCTGCCGGGGTTCTACGCGGTGCTGGCCGTCGCCTTCGGGTGCAGTGCGGTGGCGCGCTTCGTGCTGGTGCCGCAGACGCCGACCGGTATCCTCCAGCGGCTGCGCGGGGCCTTCCGGGCGCGGCTCGCGCAGTTGCTGGCCGCCCAGCTCGATCTGCTGGACGCCGGTCCGGACGACGTGGAGAAGGCACTGGCCCACGTGCGCGAGGGCACCGCCCGGCTGCACGAGACGGCGATGCTGATCCAGGGCCGGCTGGACGAGGGCACTCCGGACCAGGCGACGGCCCGGCTGGTGCAGCGCCGGATCGCCGACGCCGAGATCGCCGCCGAGCGGCTCGGCCTGCTGCTGCTGACCGCCCGCAGCGCCGAACGGGCCGACACCCTGACCCTGCACCTGCCGGGCGCGCCGCTGCCGGAGGGCGGCCATCTCCCCGTCCGGGACGAGTCCCTCGCCGCCCTGCGCCGGGATCTGGGTGCCCTGCGGCTACTGGTCCGGATTCCCGTCGCGCAGGGCGCGGCCACGGCGCACGTCCGCAACCGGCTGCTCGGCTACCGGGACGAGGAGAACCTGCCGAAGGCGTCGCCCGCCGTCCAGGACGTCTTCCGGGGCGTCGGCGAGTCGGCGCGCGCGGTGCTGGGCCTGCGGATCGCGCTCGACGGACCGCAGGACGAGTCCGAGGACAGTCCCGAGACGGCGCGCTCCCGTGAGGAACTGGACGCGGAGGACGCCGCGATCGGTGCGGGCGAGGAGGACGAGGAGTCCGACACGGCCGGGAAGGAGACGGGGCTGCGGCGGCCGACCACCCGGGCCGCCGTGCAGGTCGCCGTCGGGTCGTCGCTTGCCATCGTCGGCGGCGAGCTGCTCTCCTCGCACCGCTGGTACTGGGCGGTGCTGACCTGCTGGATCGTGTTCATCAACACCGCCTCCACCGGGGAGATCCTGGTCAAGGGCTACCGGCGGCTGCTGGGCACCGTGCTCGGGGTGGTCGCCGGCATCCTGCTGGCGGGGGTGGTCGGTCACCACACGTGGACCGCGTTCGCGGTGGTGCTGCTGTGCGTGTTCGCGATGTTCTACACGGCGCCGCTGTCGTACACGCTGATGTCGTTCTTCGTGACGGCCGCGCTGGGTGTGCTGTACACGCTGCTGCACACCTACAGCATGTCGGTGCTGGTGCTGCGGGTGGAGGAGACGGCGCTGGGGGCGGCCTGCGGAATCGTCGCGGCGGCGCTGGTGCTGCCGGTGCACACCGACCGGCGGACGAACGAGCTGCTGACGACCGTGCTGGACCGGCTGAACGATGTCACCGAGGCGGCCGTGGAGCAGCTGAGCGGCGGTCTCCCGGCCGAGCTGCTGGACCAGGCCCGTGAGCTGGACCAGGCGCTGGCCGATCTGCGGGCGGCCACGCAGCCCCTGACCCACCCGGTCACGCCGTTGCGGACCCGGCGGGACACGGCCCGGTACGTCGTCGCGCTGCTGGAGACCTGTGCGTACCACGCGCGGACCCTGGCGGCCATGGCCGAGCTGCTGCCGACGCAGCGATCGATCGTGGCGGACCCGGGGCTGCGGCGCGCCGGGCAGCGCATCCTGCACAACATCGGGGCGATCTCCGCGCGCGTGGCGGGCGAGCGGAGCACCGCCGAGGTGCTGACCGGGCCGAGCATCGCCTCGCTGCTGATGCCGGGCGGGCCGGGAACGCCGCGCTACGGCCGGGTGACCGACCGTGTCCTGCGGCACCTTCAGCGCCTGGACGAAGCGGTGGTCGGCCTGGCCCGGCCGCTCGGCGTGCCGGTGGCTCCGCCGAAGTGACGGCGGGACCTGCCACGGTCAGAAGTCCGTGGACATGTCGCTCGCCGCCGCGATACCGCGCAGCTCTTCGGTGTCCTGGTGGCGCTGTCGGATGCAGCCGGCGATCTCGGCGAGGCGGGTGGGGTCGGACGCGGTGCCCGCGTCGGTCACCACCCGGACCGGGCCGGTGCCGTCGACGTCTATCTCCACCAGCTGGTTGTCGAGCCGGCCGGTCACCGCGGTGGCGATGACCAGGGCGGCTTCGTCACGGATCTCCTGGGGCAGTTGCCGGGTGTCCTCGGGATCGAGGGCGAAGTCGAGACTCTCGGGTCGTTGCTCCTCGAGTGCGCGCAGCGCGGGTGCGACGACCTTCAGCAGCAGCTGATAGTCCTCGTTGTCCATGCGGACGCGCAGAAGGTCGAGGTACATGTCCACGGGCCGTCCGTCGCGCGGGAACTCTGATTCGTTCATCTGGTCCGTGTTCCCACACAGCCGGACGTCAGACCTTGCGCCAGCGGGCCATGGCGAACGAGAACAGTCCGAAGAGCACGAGTCCGGCCGCGACGCAGGCCAGGAGGCCGGGCCCCGCGGGCGTGCCGGCGAAGGAACGCAGCGTGTCGTCGATCCCCTTGGCCTCGTCCGGCTGGTACTCGACGGCGGCCCGTACGGCGAAGACTCCCGCGGCGGCGAACACCAGGCCACGGGCCGCGCCGCCGCCCACCCCGGTGATGTCCACCAGCCGCCGCATGCGCGGGGACATCTCCCCCAGCCGCAGGTGCTTGCGGTAGGACCGCATGACGGCGCGGGCGCCGATCCACAGGCCCGCGACGATGATCCCCGCGCCTGCCGCGCCGACTATCCACTGGCCCGCGGGCAGCTCGAGGGCCCGGGCGGTGACGTCCCGGGACTGCTCGTCGCCGGAACCGCCGCCGCTGCCCGATCCGGCGGCGAAGGCCAGCACGGAGTAGGCGACGAAGGAGTAGAAGCCGCACCGGACGAGGGCGAGCAGGCGCTTCTTGGCGCTGCGCCCGTCGGCGCCGGCTGCGCCGAAGACGGCCTCCGACAGCCGCCACAGCGCCATGCCGACGAGTCCGATGCCCAGGGCCCACAGCAGTACGGCGCCGAACGGCTTGTGCGAGATCTCCTCCAGAGCCCCCTGACGGTCCGCCTGCTGACTGCCGTCGCCGAAGGCGATCTGCAGGGCCAGCAGTCCGACCAGCAGATAGATGACGCCTCTCGCGGCGAGCCCCGCCTTGGCGGCGCCCTTCGTCACCGAGCCCCGTGCGGCTCGTTCCGCCCCGACCCTGCCGTTGCGCGCCAGCGCACTCGCGTTCATGTCGCCCTCCCCGATGTCTCCCCGATTTCCTGCGGGATCCGCATGCCCCGGCTCTCGCGGTACACACGTCCGGCGCTCCTGGACCGTGTCCCGGCCGAAAGAGCGGCGGGGTGGACGCGGGATCCGGCGCGTCCACCCCGCCCGTCAGGCGTACACGTGGGGATCTCTGTCGGTCGGCGGGCGTATCGCGGCGTCGGCGGCCGACGCCGCCTCGAGCCACTGACGTGCCGTCTCCAGGGCGTGCCTCACGTCGCGCGTGCCGGTGGACACGCACAGCGTGTAGGCGAGGTCACGCGCCCGCGCCTGCGCCTGTGCCTGTGGCTGTTCCTCGGTGGATCCGGATCGTGTCAGCGCCTCGTACTCGTCGACGAGTCTGCGCAGGACAGCGGGATGCGGCATGAGCATCGGTCTGCTTCTCCTCCGTTCGGAATGGGTGAATGTCGTGCCGTCAGCGCAGGGATTCCTGGCGCACCCGCTCGCAACTGCGGCTGATGAGCCGGGACACGTGCATCTGGGAGATGCCCAGCTGGTCGGCGATCCTGCTCTGCGTCATGTCCTCGAAGAACCGCATGTAGAGAATGGCGCGCTCGCGTTCCGGCAGCCGGCGCAGGCCTTCCTTGGCGGACTCGCGGTCGACCACGACGTCGAAGGAGGCGTCGGAGTCGCCCAGGGTGTCGGCGAGGCTGTAGCCGTCGTCACCGGTCGAGGTCTCGGCGTCCAGCGAGAGGGTGCTGAAGCTCTCCAGGGCCTCCAGACCGGCGCTCACCTCGTCCTCGGTGAGCCCGGTGTGGGTGGCGATGTCGGCCACCGAGGGCTCGGCCGCCCCGGGGTTCTGGGTGAGTTCCCGGCGGGCGACGCGCACCTTGTTGCGCAGTTCCTGTACCCGACGGGGCACGCGCAGCGCCCACATCCGGTCCCGGAAGTGCCGCTTGATCTCCCCGGTGATGGTGGGCACGGCGTAGCTCTCGAAGGCTCCGCGCTCGGGGTCGAAACGGTCGACGGCCTTGACCAGTCCCAGCGCCGCGACCTGCCGCAGGTCCTCGATCGCCTCGCCGCGGTCGCGGAAGCGGCCGGCGATGCGGTGGGCCATGGGCAGCCAGGCGGTGACGAGCTCGTCGCGTACGGCGTCCCGCTCGGGGCCCTCCTCCAGGGTGACCAGCCGGGCGAACCGGCTCATGGTGTCGGGCGCGTCGGCATGGGTGCGCCGCAGCTGCGCGGTGGTGGGGGCGGAAGCGGAAGGACGGCTTGTCGACATGTCGATGGGCATGCGGTATCGCTCTCCTGAACGGTGGTTTCAGGGACTGGCGACGAGAACTCCTGCCGTCCGGAGCGCGTGCGGCGCCCCGGAGCGACGACTCGCTCCCGTCGGCGCGCCTCCGGTCCGAAGCACGAACCTCCGTCTGCCCCGACCCTGGAGGAACAAACTCCGCCTGCGCGAAAGGCGTTCACGGGTTCGCGGGCCGTGGCCCGGACCGGTCGGCGCCGGGGTCAGAACACGGGGACGACGGCGGTGATGCGCTTACCGCCGGAGGGCAGACAGGCCACCCTGACGTTGCCGGCCAGCCGGCAGACGATCGGCCAGCCGCGACCGCCGGTGCGCTGCCGGCCCTGTTCGTCGAGCGGGTCGGTGGTGACCGGCAGCAGGTCGCTGCGGTCGCTGACGGAGACGCGCACGGCCGGCCCGTCCATGTCGACGTCGAATCCGGTGATGCCGCCGCCGTGCAGGATGGCGTTGCTCGTCAGTTCCGAGGCCACGAGCAGGGCGTCCGAGAGCCCGTCCTCGTCGTACGGACAGCCGAGGGTCCCGCAGCGCCCGGTCACCGCCTGTCGTACGGCGCTGCGGACGTCGGCCGGCCTGCACTCGTGCCCTCCGCGACCGAAGGCGCCGTCCTGGGCGTCCTCACGGTCGGTCGAGTCGTTCGTACGCATCCTTTCGCTCCCCTGGCTGGTCCCGGCTGGTCGGACGGCCGCACCTCCGCGGCGGGTTCGGCTTCTCCTGCGCACCCGGCGCCCTGTTCCACCGGACGGTGCGGTCTCCTTATGCGGCTGGCCGCCCCCGCGGCGCCCAAACCTCCCGGACGGGGAGCATTCGTCCCGACGATCCGGGTAGGCGGAACAGATGACCGATGTGGTGGACTCGGACGAACTGCTGCGGCGCATCCAGCGGGCGAGGGCCTGCGCCCACGAGGAACTGCTGGCCTGGCGGGCCCGGAGCGCGGACCTCGCCCGGACCGACACGGAACGCGCGGACGACGCGCGGGACGCGCGGACCCGCGGTCTCGCCTACGAAGCCGTGCTCAAGGTGCTGGACGAGATCGTGACGCCCGGCCGGAGCACCGAGCCGCGCTGACCGGGGCGGTCGGCGACGATCCTCCCCGCCCGTCGCGGGCGCGGGGGACGCTGCCCCGGGACGTCTTCGCCGGCGCCGCCGAGAGCGTGGCACGGAGCGAGACCGCCGGGTGGACCGCCGCCGGGATGATCACGCCGTATCCGCCGGGATCCCGGCCGCCCCGCCCGGTGAGCGACTCACCGAGCCCGCGGTGCGCGCCGTCCGGGCACCGGCCCGACGGCGGGCATGAACCTCCCCGACCCCGGCCGTGCCGGGACCGCGGGCGATCAGGGTCGTCGCCCACAACACCGCACGCGGAGTGAAACCGGTCACGGGACCGGGTTTCGAGTGCACAAAATCTCCGCGAATGGTTTACGGTTCATTCATACCTGGTGAGCGGGGTCGTAGCCACTCCTCCTCCGTCCACCACCTTTGCTGCCCTGGCTGGCCTCCCCCGTCCAGCCAGGGCTTTTTCCTGTCCTCGTGGCCCGCACGTCGAAAGTGCGGCCCGCCGAGGTGCCCGGCGCGTCGGCAGCGGCTGAAATGGGAAGGGGAAGCACCCCTACCGATCGTCGGCGAGGAGCTCCGGGCCATGACCAAAGCGACGAAACTGCTGACCGCGCTTCCCCCGCCCCAGCGTCAGCATCTGATGACACTGGCCCGTGAGGTGTCCTTCCCGGAGGACGCCCGGATCTTCGACGCGGGCGGCACCGCCGACCGCTTCTGGGTCATCCGCTCAGGCGCGGTCTCGCTCGTCCAGCAGGTGACCTCCCTGCGGCGGGTCACCGTCGCGAGCCTCGGCGCCGGCGACCTGCTGGGCTGGTCCTGGCTGTTCCCGCCGTACCGGTGGGACTTCGGCGCGGAGGCCTTCAGCCCGGTACGCGCCTACGAGTTCGAGGCGCCACCGGTGCTCGCCCTGTGCGACGAGGATCCGGCGCTCGGGATGTCGCTGATACGGATCGTGGCGGAGATCCTCGCGCACCGGCTGGAGACGACCCGGGGCAAGCTGATGGAGCAGTACGGGTCGTACCGGCGCGGGGACCTGTAGACCCCACGCCCGGCTCAGACGCGGTACCGGCGCAGCGCGGGCACGGCGACCGCCAGGCCCAGCATCGAGGCGACGACCAGCAGACCGCCCCCCGCGACGGCGACACGGGGCCCGAAGGCGGCGCCGGCCGTGCCGTGCAGGGCGTCGGCCAGCCGGGGGCCGCCCGCGACGACGACGGTGAAGACGCCCTGCATGCGGCCGCGCATCTCGTCGGTGGCGGCGGACAACAGGATCGCCCCGCGGAAGACCATGGAGACCATGTCGGCGACCCCGGCACAGACCAGGAACACCACGGCGAGCCACAGACTGCCGCTCAGTCCGAACCCGGCGATCGCCGCACCCCAGGCGACGACGGCGCCGATGACCATCCAGCCGTGCCGCCGGGCCCGGGAGAACGTGCCGGAGAACAGTCCGCCCAGCACCGCGCCGATGGGGATCGCCGCGAACAGCAGGCCGAGTGCGAGCCCTTCGCCCAAGGAGGCGTACGTCTCGGCGGCGAGCTGCGGGAACAGGGCCCGGGGCATGCCGAAGACCATGGCGATGACGTCGGCGAGGAAGGACAGCAGCAGGACCTTGTGCCGGGAGATGTAGCGGAAGCCCTCCGCGATCTCCCGCACCCCGGCGCGCCGGGCGGTGGCGCTCGCCAGGGGCGGCAGCGCGGGCAGACGGGCCACCGCCCACAGCGTCACGCACAGCGCGACGGCGTCGAGGAGGTACAGCTCGGGCAGGCCGATGACGGGGATCAGGGAGCCCGCGAGCAGCGGCCCGGCGACCAGACCGGTCTGCATGACGGTCGAGCCGAGGGCGTTGGCGGCGGCGAGTTCGCCCGCCGGCACCAGCCGGGCGATGGAGGCGTTGCGAGCGGGCGCGTTGAGGCCGAAGAAGGCCTGCTGGGTGGCGAGCAGCACCATCAGCACGGCCACCGAGTCGAGTCCCGAGACCGCCTGGAGCCAGAACAGCACCGAGGTGACGGCGATACCGCTGTTGGTGACCAGCAGCAGCTTGCGCCGGTCGACGGTGTCGGCGACCGCGCCGCCCCACAGCGCGAACAGCACCATCGGCACCAGCCCGGCGAGGCTCGCATAGCCGACCCAGGCGGAGGAGCCGGTGATGTCGTAGATCTGCTTGGGTACCGCGACGGCGGTGAGCTGGCTGCCCACGGCCGTGACGATGGTCGAGGACCACAGTCGCCGGTAGGCCGGCCGACGCAGCGGGCGGGTGTCCATCGCCCAGCGGCGCCAGCCGCTCCGGGGCCGGTCCTGCGGACTCGGGCCGGCCTCCCCGGCCTCGGGTGCGGTGCTGCTCTCACTCGTGTCCACGCGATTCCTGGTTGCTCGTTACATCTTTCGGATCGCAGGTCACTATCCCAGCACCTGCTGTGCTTTCACCGCCCTGTGGATACGGGATCTCAGATTCCGGACGGCGCATGACGAGCCCTCACCGGTCAGGCCCCGGCGACGAGCGTCACGCCGAGGACGATCATCGTGGCGGCGACCAGAGCGTCCAGGACACGCCAGGCGGCCGGCCGGGTCAGGAACCGGCCGAGCAGGCGGGCGCCGAAGCCCAGCGCGGCGAACCAGCACAGGCTGGCGAAGGCGGCGCCGAGACCGAAGGTCCAGCGCATCGGGCCGCGGTCTGCGGCGACGGAACCGAGCAGGAAGACCGTGTCGAGGTAGACGTGCGGGTTGAGCCAGGTCAGCGCCAGACAGGTCAGCACGGCGCGGCGCAGGGAACCCGCGCTCTCCCCCTCGACCGCCAGGCCACCCGCGGGCCGGAACGCCCGCCGGGCCGCCAGCGCCCCGTAGCAGAGCAGGAACAGACCGCCGATCCAGCCGACCGCGGTCAGCACCCCGGGCCAGGCCACCACCAGCGCGCCCACTCCGCCCACCCCCAGGGCGATGAGCAGTGCGTCGGACAGGGCGCAGATCCCGACGACGGCGAGGACGGCGTCACGGCGGACGCCCTGGCGCAGGACGAAGGCGTTCTGGGCGCCGATGGCGACGATGAGCGACAGACCGGTGCCGAATCCGGCGGCCGCGGCGGTGAGGGTGTGGGACATGACGTCCACGCTAGGGACGCGATCACTGTACGTACAGCTAAAGATTCTTACGTATCATTAGCTCTCGTGATGATCGGATGATGACGGACCTCCCGCTCGACCAGGTGCGCACCCTGCTCGCGGTGGTGGACGAGGGCACCTTCGACGCGGCCGCCGCCGCCCTGCACGTGACGCCTTCGGCGGTCAGCCAGCGCGTCAAGGCACTGGAGCAGCGCACGGGCCGGGTACTGCTGCTGCGCACCAAGCCGGTACGGCCCACGGAGTCCGGCGAGATCGTGGTCCGGTTCGCCCGCCAGCTCGCCCGGCTCGAGCGCGACACGCGGTCCGAGCTCGGCATGAGCGGCGAGGGCGAGCCGGCCAGGGTGACGGTCGCGGTGAACGCGGACTCGCTCGCCACCTGGTTCCTGCCGGCCCTGACCCGGATGCCGCGGGAGCCGCAGCTCTGCTTCGAACTGCACCGCGAGGACGAGACCCGCACGGCGGAACTCCTGCGGGAGGGGCTGGTGATGGCCGCGGTGACCTCGTCGCCCGAGGCCGTGACCGGCTGCACCGTGCGGACCCTCGGCACGATGCGCTACCTGGCCGCCGCGACCCCGGACTTCGTCTCCCGCCACCTGGGCGGCGGCCCGCTGCACGAAACCCTCGGCAGGGCACCCGTGATGACCTTCGACCGGAGCGACGACCTCCAGGACGCGTTCGTGCGCGGACTGCGCCGGGGCACCGGCGGCGCGGGTCCGGTACGACAGGCGGTGCCGACCTCGGAGGGATTCGTGACCGCCGTGGTCGCCGGCCTGGGCTGGGGCATGGTGCCCGAGGTGCAGGCCGGCCCGCTGCTGCGCTCCGGCCGCCTGGTCTGTCTCGCCCCCGAGCGCCCGCTGGACGTCCCGCTTTACTGGCAGCAGTGGAAGCTCGACTCCCCGGCGCTGGCGGCCGTGGCGGACGCGGTGGCGGCGACGGCGGCCGAGGCCCTCAGGAGCTGAGCCCGGCCAGCGTCGCCTGCGCGCTGTCCAGCAGCATCTCCAGCGCCGTCGGATAGGCGCTGGTCACCATGCGGGTCGACAGCAGCGGGGCCGCCTCGGCGATCCGCGGGTGGGTCTCGGCGGGCAGCCGGGCGTACGTCGAACGCCAGACCGCGTCGTCCGCGCGCCGCGTGGCCCGGGGCAGGGCCAGGGACGCGGCGTCCAGGGCGGCGAAGGCCAGCGTCTGGTCGATGAAGGCGTGGTAGATCCGCACGGTGTCCGGCAGCGGGAACCCCGCGGTGCGCAGCACGTCCAGGACGGCCTCGTCGGCGGCGAGTTCGTTGGCCCGGCCGGTCACCCGGCTCGCGGTGAGCTGGGCCGCCTGCGGGTGGGCCACGTAGGCGGCGTGGATGCGCAGCCCGACGGTGTGCAGATCCGTGCGCCACTCCCCCGTCGGCCGCCAGCCGCGCAGCGCCTCGCCGACGAGCGCGTCGCCGATGGCCAGGGTCAGCTCGTCCATGCCCCGGAAGTACCGGTAGAGGGTGCTGGGGTCGCAGTCGAGGGCGATGCCGAGACGGCGGGCGGACAGGCCGGCGCTGCCGTGCTCGCGCAGCAGGCGCAGCGCCGCCTCGACGATCAGCCGCTCGGACAGCACGGTGCCGCTCCGGGTGGGCCGGCGCCGACGCCGCTTCTCCTCGGATACGACCTGCTTGGCCACGGTCCCTCGCCCCCTCGCCCCTTCTGCGGGCCTGCGCTCTTATGCCAACACCATTGACCTTACGTGGACGCACGGAGTTGTATCTGCCTCAGGGCCCCTTAGCGCGCTTTCGCCCAACTTCGTTCAGCTTGTTCACCTTCGTTAGCATCCATTCGCATTCTCAGCCGAGGGAGTTCCGTTCATGCGTGTCCTTCTCGTGGGCGCCGGCGGTGTGGGCACCGCCATCACCCGGATCGCGGCCCGCCGTCCGTTCTTCGAGGCGCTGGTGGTCGCCGACTACGACCCCGATCGCGCCGCTGCCGCCGTCGCCGCGCTCGACGGCGACGACCGCTTCCACGCCGAGCGCGTCGACGCCGGCGACGAGGCGGCCGTGGCCGACCTGCTCGCCCGCCACCGCTGCGACGTCCTGCTCAACGCCACCGACCCGCGGTTCGTGATGCCGCTGTTCCACGCGGCGCGCACCGCCGGGGCCACCTACGTCGACATGGCGATGTCACTGTCGCGGCCACACCCGGACCGGCCGTACGAGGAGTGCGGCGTCCGGCTCGGCGACGCGCAGTTCGCCGAGGCCGACGAGTGGGCCGAGGCGGGCGCCCTGGCCCTGGTCGGCATGGGGGTCGAGCCGGGTCTTTCGGACGTCTTCGCCCGGTACGCCGCCGACGAACTCTTCGACGAGATCGAGGAGATCGGCATCCGCGACGGCGCGAACCTCACCGTCGAGGGCCACGACTTCGCGCCCTCCTTCAACATCTGGACCACCATCGAGGAGTGCCTCAACCCCCCGGTGGTCTACGAGGCCGACCGGGGGTGGTTCACCACCGCGCCGTTCAGCGAGCCCGAGGTGTTCGACTTCCCCGAGGGCATCGGGCCGGTGGAGTGCGTGAACGTCGAGCACGAGGAGGTGCTGCTCGTGCCGCGCTGGGTGAAGGCGCGCCGGGTCACCTTCAAGTACGGCCTGGGCAACGAGTTCATCGAGACCCTGAAGACGCTGCACCTGCTGGGGCTGGACCGCACCGCGCCGGTGACCGTGCCGAGCGCGTCGGGACCGGTGTCCGTCTCGCCCCGGGACGTGGTGGCAGCCTGTCTGCCCGACCCGGCGACCCTGGGCGAGCTGATGCACGGCAAGACCTGCGCGGGCACCTGGGTGCGGGGCGTGAAGGACGGCGCGCCGCGCGAGGTGTACCTGTACCACGTGGTCGACAACCAGTGGTCCATGGCCGAGTACGGCAGCCAGGCCGTGGTGTGGCAGACCGCCGTCAACCCGGTGGTCGCCCTCGAACTGCTCGCCACGGGCGCGTGGTCCGGCGCGGGCGTCCTGGGCCCCGAGGCGTTCGCGCCCCGGCCGTTCCTCGACCTGCTCACGGCGTACGGCTCCCCGTGGGGGCTGCGGGACCGGTGAACGCTTTTCCGGGCCATCCTGTTTCACCGCCGCCCCTCCGGTGACCCGACCGGGAGCAACTCATCCGGAAAAGCGCATACGACGAGATCGCAGGTGACTTCGATGGACAACTGGCGAGAGCATGCCGAGTGCCGCAACGAGGACCCCGACCTCTTCTTCCCGATCGGTACGTCCGGTCCGGCACTGCTCCAGACGGAGCAGGCGAAGACGGTCTGCCGACGCTGCCCCGTGCGGGAGCAGTGCCTGGAGTGGGCCATGGAGACCGAGCAGACCCTCGGGGTCTGGGGCGGCACCAGTGAGGACGAACGACGCGCCCTCAAGCGGCGGATACGGGCCGCCCGACGCAGTTCGTGAGCCGTGCCGGGGCCTTGTGGGCCCCTGGGCACGAGCCGAGAGAGCCGGGGCCGGGGGCAGGGCTGCCCAGGTCTTCGTCCCCAGGCCGGGTATCCGCTGCGGTGCCGCCTCGACGGAGATCGCGGGGGCGGGTGTGCCGGACGTCGCCGGTGGGCCGGTGGCGGTGGCGGCGGGCCGGTGCTCCGGTGTGGCCGCGGCGCCGCCGCCGCATCCGGTGAGCAGGAGGGATGCGGCGAGCAGCGCGGCCCGGCGGCGAAGGGTGATCATCGTTCGACCTTCTCCGACGGGTGTTTGGAACTCGTCAGGTTCCGGGGCCCGTTCGGGCGCCGCGTCGGGTCCGCGAAGCAGCGCCGTCCGCCCGCAGGGCAGGGCAGGTCTCGCGGTGTCCGGTGCGTGCGATCGCGAGGCGGAGGGTCACCCTCGTACCGGGTGTACGCGGGCGACCCCGACGACGCGGCTGGGGGTCGCCCTGCGAGGGAGCGGGCGCCGCGAGCCAGGCGGGACTTCGCGGACCCGGCCTACGGCCTCGCGGGCTTGCCCCGGCCGTACAGCCAGCTCCTGAACAGCGCGCCGAGGTCCTGCCCGGACTCCCGTTCCGCGAGCCGTTCGAACTGGGCGGTGGTGCCGTGGCCGTAGCGGTGTGCGGCGGCCCATGCCCGCAGGACGCGGAAGAAGGCCCGGTCTCCGACGGTCGTGCGCAGGGCGTGCAGGGTCATGGCGCCGCGGGCGTAGACGGGGGTGTCGAAGATGTTCGCGCCGCTGCCGGGGTCGCCGGGCGGGAACGCCCACAGGCCGTCGGTGGCGGGGCGGGCGTACAGGGCGTCGAAGGTCTTCTGGGCGGTGCTGCCGCCGTGCTGCTCGGCGTAGAGCCACTCGGCGTAGGTGGCGAAGCCCTCGTTGAGCCAGATGTCCTTCCAGGAGGTGAGCGAGACGGAGTCGCCGAACCACTGGTGGGCGCTCTCGTGGACGAGGGTGCTCAGGTCGGGGGCCCGGTCGTACACGGGCCGCGACTGGGTCTCCAGGGCGTAGCCGACGTCCGGGGCGTGGTCGACGACGGAGCCGGCGGCGCGGAACGGGTAGGGCCCGAACAGTGCGCTCTCCCACTCCAGCACGGAGGGCAGTTGCTTGACCACGGGCGCGGCGGCCGCGGCCTCGCGCGGGTCGACGGCGTCGTAGACCTTGAGGCCGTCGCGGGTCGTGTACTGCTTGACCTGGAACTTTCCCACGGTGGCGGTGGCGAGGTAGGCGGCCATGGGTTCGCTCTGGCGCCAGCGGAAGGTGGTCCTGCCGTGGGTGGTGCGCCGGCCGAGGAGGACGCCGTTGGCGACGGCGGCGCGGTCCTCGGGGACGGTGATCGTGAAGTCGTAGGAGGACTTGTCGAGGGGATGGTTGTTGGCCGGGAACCAGGTCATGGCGCCCTGCGGTTCGCCGGCGACGAAGGCCCCGTCGTCGGTGGGGATCCAGCCGTCGAGGGAGCCGTCGGGGTCGGTGACCGGGCCCGGGGTGCCGTTGTAGGCGACGGTGACCTGGAACCGCTCGCCCTTGCGCAGGGCGCGCCGCGGGGTGACGACCAGTTCCTGGCCGTCGCGCCGGTGGGCGGCCTTGACGTGGTCGACGGTGAGGCCGGTGACCTTCAGCCCCTGGAAGTCGAGGTCGAAGCGGGTCAGCCGCCGGGTGGCGCGGGCGGTGAGAACCGCCGTGCCGTCGAGGTGCCGGCTGTCCGGGTCGTAGCGGAGGGTCAGGTCGTAGTGGGTCACGTGGTAGCCGCCGTTGCCGGCGAGCGGGAAGTAGGGGTCGCCGACGCCTGCGGTGCCCGCCGGTCCGGCCGCGGTGGCGGGTCCGGCCGCCGCGAGCAGCGCCGCCAGGGCGACGGGGACGGTGACGGCGACGGTTTCGCGGCGCAGGAGGGTGGTGGCGCGTCTGCGAGGGTGGGTCACGTGCGCTCCTGGGGGGGTGGCGTGTGATCAAACGTCCTCAGACTAGGGTCGGGCGCCTCCGGCTTCCCCCTCATTCAGGTCAAGCCGAGCGGTGTCGGCGGGCGTCCGGGGCCTACGCTCGGCAGGACCTGCCCACCCGATGACGGACGGACGGCCCGCCCATGAGTGTCCGCGTGCGTCGTGTCTACGACCCGCCCGAGCCCGACGACGGGGTGCGGGTCCTGGTCGACCGGCTGTGGCCGCGCGGGGTGTCCAAGGACGCGGCCCGCGTGGACGAGTGGCCCAAGGGCCTCACCCCGTCCACCGAGCTGCGCCGCTGGTACCACGCGGGCGAGGGGTCGTACGAGGAGTTCGCGCGCCGGTACGAGGCGGAGCTGACCGACCCCGAGGCGGCCGGACTCCTCGACCGGTTGCGCAGGTCGGTCCGGGAGGGTCCGGTGACGCTGCTGACATCCGCGAAGTCCCCGGCGCAGAGCCATACGGCGGTGCTGGTCCGCCTGCTGGAGGCGGACCGGCGCTGACGGTCCGGGACGGTCGGCCCGCCGCCGGCCCGTCCGTCCGCGCGCCCGTCTTCCTGGTCGTCCCCGGCAGGCCCTCCCTCAGCCCGTCTGCCGGGCCGCGGCCCGGCCCGCGGCCCGTCCGGAGAAGAGGCAGCCGCCGAGGAAGGTCCCTTCGAGGGCGTTGTAGCCGTGCACGCCACCGCCGCCGAAGCCGGCCACCTCGCCCGCCGCGTACAGTCCCTCGACCGGCTGCCCGTCGGCGCCCAGGGCGCGCGAGTCGAGGTCGGTCTGGATGCCGCCGAGGGTCTTGCGGGTGAGGACGTGCAGCTTGACCGCGATGAGCGGGCCGGCCTCCGGGTCCAGGACGCGGTGCGGGGTGGCGACCCGGCCGAGCCGGTCGCCGATGTAGCGGCGCGCGTTGCGGATCCCCTGGACCTGGGAGTCCTTGGCGTACGGGTTGGCCATCTGGAGGTCGCGGGCCTGGATCTGGCGGCGCAGGGTGTCCACGTCGAGCAGCGCCTTCTCCGTCAGGCCGTTCATCTTCTCGACGAGCCCCTCGAGGGTGTCGGCGATGACGAAGTCCGCGCCGTGGTCGAGGAACGCCTGCACCGGCGCCGGGGCGCCCTTGCCGAGCAGCCGGTCGCGCAGGACGGCCTTGCGGTCCTTGGCGGTGATGTCGGGGTTCTGCTCGGAGCCCGAGAGCGCGAACTCCTTCTCGACGATCTTGCGGGTGAGGATGAACCAGGAGTGGTCGTGCCCGGCGATGTCCTCGGTCGTCCGCAGGTGCCTGACCGTGTTGAGGGTGTCGTAGCCCGGCAGGCACGGGTCGGGCAGGCGGCGGCCGAGGGCGTCGAACCACAGGGAGGACGGGCCGGGCAGGATGCGGATGCCGTGGCCGGGCCAGATCGGGTCCCAGTTCTGGATGCCCTCGGTGTAGTGCCACATGCGGTCGCGGTTGACCAGCCGGACGCCGGCCTCGGCGCTGATGTCGAGCATCCGGCCGTCGACGTAGGCGGGGACCCCGGTGACCATCTCGGCGGGCGGCGTGCCCAGCCGCTCCGGCCAGTAGCGCCGCACGATCTCGTGGTTGGCGCCGATGCCGCCGCTGGTGACGACCACGGCCTGGGCGGTCAGCTCGAACTCGCCGATGGGGTCGCGGTTGGAGGCCACGCCTCGCGCGCTGTCGTCGGGGGCGAGGACCGTGCCGCGCACCCCGCGGGCGGCGCCGTCGGCCAGGACCAGCTCGTCCACCTGGTGCCGGTGGTAGAAGGTCAGCAGCCCGTCCTTCGCCGCCTGCTTGGCATACCGCGCGAACGGCTCGACGACGCCCGTGCCGGTGCCCCAGGCGACGTGGAAGCGGGGCACGGAGTTGCCGTGTCCGTCGGCGCGCAGATCGCCGCGCTCCGCCCAGCCGACGGTCGGCACGAAGGAGATTCCGTGCCCGGCGAGCCAGGATCGCTTCTCCCCCGCCGCGAACTCGACGTAGGCGCGCGCCCAGCGCACCGCCCAGGAGTCCTCGTCGTCGGCGCGGTCGAACTGCGCGCTGCCCTGCCAGTCGTTCCAGGCGAGGTCGAAGGAGTCCTTGATGCCGAGGCGGCGCTGCTCGGGGGAGTCGACGAGGAAGAGCCCGCCGAAGGACCAGAACGCCTGGCCGCCGAGGTTGGCGGCGTTCTCCTGGTCGACCAGGGCGACCCGCCGCCCCCTGCTGGTGAGTTCGTGCGCCGCGACCAGGCCCGCGAGGCCCGCTCCGACGACGATGACGTCCGCGTCCATGGCGTCCGCTGCCTTTCTCCTGAGGATGTCATTCCGGGGTGCCGCTGCCGTCGGTCAGCAGCGCGGTGAGCAGTTGCTTCAGCCAGACGCGGGCACCCTCGACGTCCTTGTCCAGCAGCAGTTGGGCGGTGACTCCGTCGTAGGCGGCGACCACGGCGTGCGCCGCGCTGTCGACGTCCCCGAGCACGGCCGGCGGTTCGGCGAGGCCGCGGGCCCGGGCGAGCCGGTCGGCGATCGCCCGCCGCAGCCGCGCCCGGTGTTGCAGCAGGGTCTGCGCGACGTCCGGGGCGCGCGCGGCGTGCACCAGGAAGTCCGTCTTCACCAGGAGCCAGTCCAGGTCGAGCAGGAGCACCTCGGTGACCCGGTCGACGGCGGCGGGCACGTCGAGGTCGGGTCCGTCGAGGGCGAGGGCCCCGGACACCTGCTCGGCGATCAGGTCGGCCCGTTGCCGGTAGAGGGCGAAGAACAGCTCGTCCAGGCTGTCGAAGTTGGAGTAGAAGGCGCCCCTGCTGTAGCCGGCGGCCTCGCAGACCTCCTCGATGGAGACCCGCCCGAAGCCCTTGGCCGCGAACACCTCGAAGGCGGCGTCGAGCAGCCTGGCTTGGGTGCGGACCCGGCGCCTGGTGACGCGCCCGGTCGATCGCCCGGTCTGCTCCGCCGCCATCTCGGACCTCCGTTCGATACGGGAATGTATCCGATACACCGATGTATCGAAAGCCCTCCCGAAGCCGGCCGCACCACCCCCACGGAACCGAAGGGAACACACTTTCGATTAAGGCGTACGCTGGGACCATGACCGCGCACCACCTCCAGGGCTCCCTCTTCGACCAGACCGACGAACTGCGTCTCGGCCCCCTCGACGGGATCCGCCGGACCACGCTCGGCGCGGGCGCCTGGATCGACGTGCTGCCGGGCTGGCTCACCGGATCGGACACCCTGTTCGAGGAGCTGGCGACCGGGGTTCCGTGGCGTGCCGAGCGCCGGAAGATGTACGACAACGTCATCGACGTCCCGCGCCTGCTGGCGTTCTACGGGGCCGGCGAGGAGCTGCCCCACCCGGTGCTGGCCCAGGCGCGCCGGGCGCTGTCCGCGCACTACGCCGAGGAGCTGGGCGAGCCCTTCGTCACCGCGGGCCTGTGCCACTACCGCGACGGCCGGGACAGCGTCGCCTGGCACGGCGACCGGATCGGCCGCGGCGCCCGGGAGGACACCATGGTCGCGATCCTCTCCGTCGGCTCCCCGCGCGACCTGCTGCTGCGCCCGGCGCGCGGGGGCGAGACGGTACGGCGTCCGCTGGGACACGGCGACCTGATCGTGATGGGCGGCTCCTGCCAGCGGACCTGGGAGCACTGCGTGCCCAAGTCCACCCGCGCCGCCGGGCCCCGCATCAGCGTCCAGTTCCGCCCGAGCGGGGTGCGCTGAAACGGAGCCGACGTCACCTGTGCCCCGCCCCCTCGGGGGTACGTGGTTCGACCGTGTGACCGACCACCGCAGCCCGCCACCACCGCCGGGGCCCTGGCCCTCTCCCCGGACGACGACTTCCAGGTCGAGAACCGCGACACGACCGATGTCGTCACCCGCGGACGACCGGATCCCTGTTCGGCATGCGCGGAACCCCACCATCCGCATCCGTTGCGGTGATCTGCTTTGCTGTCCCCGTCGACGACGGATCTCCAGGACACGGGACGGCCATGCGGGCAGACGTACGGCAAGTGGCGGACGGCACCTACCTGGTGCACGGCAGCAACACCAACTGGGTGATCCTCGCCGAAGGGGACGCCGTCACCCTCATCGACACCGGCTACCCGGGAGACCGGCAGCTGGTCCTGGACTCCCTCGCCTGCGTGGGCAGTTCACCGGAGGCGGTCGCGGCCGTGCTGATCACCCACGCCCACAACGACCACCTGGGCTCCGCCGAGCACCTGCGCTCGGTGTACGGCACCCCGGTGTATCTGCACGAGGCCGAAGTGCCGCACGCCCGACGGGAGTTCCTCCAGCAGGTGAGCGTCGGCGAGGTGCTGGGGAACGCCTGGCGGCCCGGCGTCCTGCCGTGGATGGTGCACGCGCTGCGCTCCGGCGGCACCGAGCAGCACCCGGTCACCGCGCCCGAGGCGTTCCCCGGCGCCGGCGGCCCGCTCGACCTGCCCGGCCGGCCGGTACCGGTGCACACCCCCGGCCACACCAGCGGCCACGCCGTCTTCCATCTCCCGCAAGCGGGTGTGGTCGTCTCCGGCGACGCCCTGGTCAGCGGCCATCCGACCTCCCGGCTGGTGGGGCCGCAACTGCTGCCGGACATGTTCCACCACGAGCGCGCCCGCGCGGTGGAGTCCCTGAGCCTGATCGAAGGGCTCCCGGCCGACCTGCTGCTGCCCGGGCACGGCCCACTGCACCAGGGCTCCGTGAGGGCGGCGGCCCAGCAGGCCCGCGAACGCGCCGTCTAAGGTCAGGCCATGGCTTTGCAGATCAGCGCCACCAACCCGGAGCACCCGGCACTCCTGCTGGAGCTGCCCTGGCACCTGCCCCTGGAGGAGTGGCCCGAGGAGGTCCTCGTCCCGCTGCCGCGCGGCATCTCCCGCCACGTGGTGCGCTACGCCCAGGCCGGCGACGAGGTGATCGCCGTCAAGGAGCTCGCCGAGCGCCCCGCGCTGCGCGAGTACGAGCTGCTGCGCGACCTCGACCGGCTCGGCATCCCCGCCGTCGACCCGCTGGCCGTGGTCACCGGCCGCGCCGACGAGGGCGGCGTCCCGCTGGAGTCGGTGCTGGTCACCCGGCATCTGGGCGGCTCGATGCCGTACCGCTCGATGTTCGAGACGACCATGCGCCCGGCGACCATGCACCGGCTCATGGACGCCCTCGCCGTGCTGCTGGTCCGGCTGCATCTGGCCGGGTTCGCGTGGGGCGACTGCTCGCTGTCCAACACGCTGTTCCGACGGGACGCGGGCGCCTACGCCGCCTACCTCGTCGACGCCGAGACCGGCGACCTGCACCCCCAGCTGAGCCCCGGCCAGCGCGACTACGACCTCGACCTCGCCCGCGTCAACATCAGCGGCGAGCTGCTCGACCTGGAGGCGTCCGGGGCGCTGCACCCCTCGGTGGACCCGATCGAGTTCGGCACCGAGATCTGCGCCCGCTACGGGGCGCTGTGGGAGGAACTGACCCGCACCTCGGTCTACCCGGCGGGCAAGTACCACTACATCGAGCGCCGGATCCGCCGGCTCAACGAGCTCGGTTTCGACGTCGCCGAGATGCAGATCGAGCACTCCTCCAACGGCGACACGGTCACCTTCGTGCCGAAGGTCGTCGACGCGGGCCACCACCAGCGCCAACTGCTGCGCCTCACCGGTCTGGACACCGAGGAGAACCAGGCCCGGCGGCTGCTGAACGACCTCGAGAGCTGGATGGCCACCCAGGACGACTACGCCCCGGGCGACCCCCTCGCCGCCCGCCCGGAGGTGCTGGCGCACCGCTGGGTACGGGACGTCTTCCGGCCCACCGTGCGCGCGGTCCCCCTCGAGCTGCGCGGCTCCATGGACGCGGCGGAGATCTACCACGAGCTCCTCGAACACCGCTGGTACCTCTCGGAGCACGCGCAGCACGACATCGGGCTCGACACGGCGGTCGAGGACTACATCAGGAAGATCCTGCCCAGGGCACGGGAGACCCTGGAGCCGACGATCCCCGAGTGAGTCAGTCGTGGGGCACGACGGCGACCGGGCAGTCCGCGTGGTGCAGGACGCCGTGCGCCACCGAGCCGATCCGGGCGCCCACGGCCGTGCGGTGGGCGCGGCGGCCGACCACCATCAGCTGTGCCCGCCCGGACACCGACAGCAGCACCTGTCCGGCGCTGCCCATCTCCACGTGCTCCACCACCGGCACGTCGGGGAACCGCTCCCGCCACGGTTCCAGGGCCGCGGCCAGCGCCTTCTTCTCGTACGGCTCCAGACCGCCGGCGTCGTCGGCGAGCTTGAGCGAGCCGGGACTGTAGGCGAACACCGGCGGGAGCGTCCAGGCCCGCACCGCACGGACGCCCGCGCCCCGGGCGGCCGCCGTCTCGAACGCGAAGCGCAGCGCGGGGGCGCTGTCCTCGGGCTCACCGTGCTGGCCGACGACGATCTCGTGGCCGGCCACCTCGCAGGACGGCTTGTCACCGGCGCGGACCAGCACGACGGGGCGCGCGGCCCCGGCGATCACCTGCCGGCCGACCGAACCCAGCAGGAATCCGACCACGGCCCCGTGTCCGCGTGAGCCGAGCACCAGCAGTTCCGCGTCCGCCGCGGCCGCGACGAGCGTCTCGACCGGGCTGCCCTCCTGGACGTCGGTGGTGACGGCGAGCGCCGGGTGCCGCTCGGCGACCGTCGCGACGGCCTCCCGCACCGAGTCCCGCACCCACCGCTCCTGGGCGTCCCGGTCCGCCACGTCGGCCGCCGCGTTCGGCTGGAACCGCCAGGCGTGCACCACCCGCAGTTCCAGATCGCGCCGGACGGCCTCGCGGGCCGCCCAGGCGAGCGCCGCGAGGCTCTCGTCCGTCCCGTCGACCCCTGCCGTGATCGGGACCGTCATCCCGCCGCCTCCTTGTGTCGTGATCACATCCGTCGGGCCCAGTCTTCACTACGCTTCGGCCATGGCACTCGAGTGGGAGCAAGTGGTCGTCGACTCGGCCGACCCGGTGGCGCTGGGCCGCTGGTGGGCCGCGGCCCTCGGCTGGGTCGTGATCGACGACGCGTCCGACGAGTACGAGATCCGACCGGAGCGGGACCGGCTGCCCGGCCTGATCTTCGTGCCCGTGCCGGAGGGGAAGACGGTCAAGAACCGGCTCCACCTGGACTTGCGCCCCGACGACCAGCACGCCGAGGTGACCCGCCTGCTGTCCCTGGGCGCCCGCCGCACGGACATCGGGCAGGGCGAGCAGCCCTGGGTGACGCTGGTCGACCCCGAGGGCAACGAGTTCTGCGTGCTCGGGGCGCGGCGGCCGTCTTGACCGCGGGCGCCCGGCCCTGTCCTCAGAGCGCACGGTCCGCCGGTATCCCGGAGCGGAGCGGGGCGATCGAACATACGATGGGCGGAGCCGGCGCGCGGGCTTCGCCGCGCCGCCGTGAGTGACGACCCTCTCGGGGTGGGAGACGTATGGCACAGGCCGCCGATTCGGCGCGGACCGTCATCCTGACCGTGGACGACGACCCGGGGGTCTCCCGTGCCGTCGCCCGTGACCTGCGGCGCCGTTACGGCGGCGCGTACCGCATCGTGCGCGCCGAGTCCGGGGAGTCCGCGCTGGAGGCGCTGCGCGAGCTGAAACTCCGTGGCGATCTGGTGGCCGTCATCCTCGCCGACTACCGGATGCCCCAGATGAACGGCATCGAGTTCCTCGAGCAGGCCCTGGACGTGTATCCGGGCGCCCGTCGCGTGCTGCTGACCGCGTACGCCGACACGAGCGCGGCGATCGACGCGATCAACGTCGTCGACCTCGACCACTATCTGCTCAAGCCGTGGGACCCGCCGGAGGAGAAGCTCTACCCCGTCCTGGACGATCTGCTGGACGCCTGGCGGTCCAGCGACCACCGGCCGGTGCCCGCCACGAAGGTGGTCGGGCACCGCTGGTCGGCGCGGTCGTCGGAGGTACGGGAGTTCCTGGCCCGCAACCAGGTGCCGTACCGCTGGTACTCCGCCGACGAGCCGGAGGGACAGCGGCTGCTCGCCGCGGCCGGGGTCGACGGGCAGCGGCTGCCGCTGGTGGTCACCGCGGACGGCACCCCCCTGGTCGAGCCGGACGCGCCCGAACTGGCCGCCCACGTGGGGCTGGCGACGACTCCGACGGCCGACTTCTACGACCTGGTGGTGATCGGCGGCGGCCCGGCCGGGCTCGGCGCGGCGGTGTACGGGGCCTCCGAGGGCCTGCGCACCGTGCTGGTGGAACGGTCCGCGACCGGTGGCCAGGCCGGGCAGAGCTCCCGTATCGAGAACTACCTGGGCTTCCCGGACGGCGTGTCCGGGGCCCAGCTCACCGACCGGGCGCGGCGGCAGGCCACCAAGTTCGGCGCCGAGATCCTCACCGCGCGCGAGGTGACCGGGCTCGAGGTCAACGGCTCCGCGCGCGTCGTGCGGTTCTCGGACGGCTCGGCGGTGGCCGCGCACAGCGTGATCCTCGCGACGGGCGTGTCGTACCGGCAGCTGGCGGCGCCGGGCTGCGACGACCTGACCGGCTGCGGGGTGTTCTACGGGTCGGCGCTCACCGAGGCGGCCTCCTGCCAGGGGCAGGACGTCTACATCGTGGGCGGCGCCAACTCGGCCGGCCAGGCGGCCATGTACCTGGCGAGAGGGGCCAAGTCCGTCACGCTGCTGGTGCGCGGGGAGTCCCTGGCGGCGTCGATGTCGTACTACCTGATCCAGCAGATCGACGAGTCGCCCAACATCTCCGTGCGCCCCGGCACGGTCGTCGAGGCCGCGCACGGGGACGGCCACCTGGAGCAGCTGACGCTGCGGGACGTGACGACCGGCGAGACCGAACTCGTCGACGCGCAGTGGATGTTCGTGTTCATCGGCGCGGCCCCGCTGACCGGCTGGCTGGACGGCACGGTGCTGCGCGACGAGCGCGGGTTCATCCTCGCCGGACCCGACCTCACGCCCGACGGGCGGCCGCCCGCGGACTGGACGCTGGACCGGCCGCCGTACCACCTGGAGACCAGTGTTCCCGGCGTGTTCGTGGCGGGCGACGCGCGCGCCGAGTCCGCGAAGCGCGTCGCGTCCGCCGTAGGAGAGGGAGCCATGGCCGTGATGCTCGTCCACCGCTACCTGGAGCAGTCATGAGCGGGCAGTTGATGCCGTGCAGCCCGACCGAGATCAGCTCGCTGTTCCTGTTCGAGAAGCTCTCCCCCGAGCAGCTGGGGCGGCTGTGCAGCGAGGGCCGGGTGGAGAGGTTCGAGCCCGGTCCGGTGTACACCGAGGGCGATCCGGCGACCTGCTTCTACGTGATGCTCGAGGGCTCGGTCGTGCTGTACCGCCGGGTCGGCGGGGACGACATCGAGGTGAGCCGCACCTCCCAGCGCGGGGTGTACGCCGGGGCCATGCAGGCATACCTGGGGGACCAGGTGCCGCAGGTCTACAACAACTCGATGCGGGTGACCGAGCCGACGCGGTTCTTCGTGCTGCCCGCCGAGTCGTTCTCGGCCGTCATGCGGGAGTGGTTCCCGATGGCGGCGCATCTGCTGGAGGGGCTGTTCTTCGGCTCGAAGAACACCCAGCGGGCCGTCGGGCAGCGCGAACGGCTGCTGGCCCTCGGCTCGTTGTCGGCGGGTCTGACCCATGAGCTCAACAACCCGGCCGCGGCGGCCGTGCGCGCCACCGCGACGCTGCGCGAGCGGGTGGCGAAGATGCGGCACAAGCTGGCCGTCATCGCCTCCGGAGCCTACGACGCCGAGGCGCTGACCCGGCTGATCGAGATCCAGGAGCGGACGGCCGAACTGGTCGCCAAGGCACCGGTGCTGAGCCCGCTGGAGGCCTCCGACCGGGAGGACGACCTCACCGACTGGCTCGACGACCACGGCATCCAGGAGGGCTGGCGGATCGCGCCGACCTTCGTGCAGGCCGGGCTGGACGTGGACTGGCTGGAGCAGGTCGCGGCCGCCGTCGACGAGGACACCCTGCCGGGTGCGGTGGGGTGGCTCAACTACACGGTCGAGACCGAGCTGTTGATGGACGAGATCGACGACTCCACCACCCGCATCTCGCACCTCGTCGACGCCGCCAAGCAGTACTCGCAGCTCGACCGCGCTCCCTACCGGGTCGTCGACGTGCACGAACTCCTCGACAGCACCCTGCTGATGCTCTCGGGCAAGATCGGGCAGCGCATCGAGGTCGTCAAGGACTACGACCGTGCGCTCCCGGCGATCCCGGCCTACCCGGCGGAGCTCAACCAGGTGTGGACGAACCTCGTCGACAACGCCGTCTTCGCCGTCAACAGCGCGGGCGGCGAAGGCACGTTGACCGTGCGGACGGCGCGCGAGGGCGACCGGCTGCTGGTGGAGTTCCGCGACACGGGTCCCGGGATCCCGCCGGACGTCCGGGGACGCATCTTCGACCCCTTCTTCACCACCAAGCCGGTGGGCGAGGGCACCGGGCTCGGCCTGGACATCTCCTGGCGGATCGTCGTCAACAAGCACCACGGCAACCTCCATGTGGAGTCCGTGCCGGGAGACACCCGCTTCCAGGTGCTGCTGCCGCTGACCGCACCCGACCCCGAGAGCGCACCCGACCCCGAGACCGCCGAGGAGCCCGTATGACCGACACGGACGCGATCGACCCGAACGTTGCGCCCAGCGGCGCCGGCTGCGTGGACTGCGACGCGGCGGGCGGCTGGTGGTTCCACCTGCGGCGCTGCGCGAGCTGCGGCCATGTCGGCTGCTGCGACTCCTCCCCCGCGCAGCACGCCACCGCGCACTACAAGGCGACCGGGCATCCCCTGGTGCGCAGTTTCGAGCCGGGCGAGGAGTGGTTCTGGGACTACTCCACCGACGAGCTGTACGAGTCCGGGCCGGAGCTCGCCCCTCCGGCCGCTCACCCCGCGGACCAGCCCGTGCCGGGCCCGGCCGGGCGGGTGCCGGAGGACTGGGCGCGGTCACTGCACCGTTGAGCACGGGGGTCGAGCGCGGGCCTTCGAGCGCGTCACGGCAGGGCTCCTGGCATCCTCCCCGGCAGGGCTCCGTTCCTGGTCGCGGGCCGCGTCGTCGGTGGCGCGTGCCAGGATGGGGTCGTGTCTCAGACCGTGTTCGCCACCGCGTTCATCGGCCGGGAAGAGGAGCTGGCCCGGCTCTCCGGCGTGCTCGAACGCGCCCGGGGCGGTGAGTCACGCGCGGTGCTGATCGCCGGGGACGCCGGCGTGGGCAAGACCCGGGTCCTGGACGAGGTCGCCGCGCGGGCGGCCCGCTCCGGCATGACCGTGCTCACCGGGCACTGTGTCGACCTCGGGGACGTGGGGCTGCCGTATCTGCCGTTCACCGAGATCCTCGGCCTGCTCGCCGCCGACGAGCGGTGCGCCGCCGTCCTCGCCGCGCACCCCGAGGTCGACCGGCTGCTCGGCGCGGGCACGGACGCAGACGAAGCGGGTCCCGGCCCGCGCTCCGGCAGCGGAGAGGGGCGGCTGAGGCTGTTCGAGGGGATGGCGGCGCTGCTCGCCGACCTGTCGGACGTCACCCCGCTGCTCCTCGTCCTGGAGGATCTGCACTGGGCGGACCAGTCCTCCCGGGACCTGCTGCGGTTCCTGCTCAGCCGGGGCTTCCTCCAGCGGTCCACCGGCAACGGCTCCGGTCACCGGCTGGCGGTCCTGGCCTCCTACCGGGCGGACGACCTGCACCGCCGGCACCCGCTGCGCCCGCTGCTGGCGGAGCTGGTGCGGCTGCCGGCCGTGGACCGGCTGGAGCTGCGGCCGCTGGCGGACGCCGAGGTGACCCGGCTGCTGCGTGCCCTGGAGGGCCGGCCGCTGCCGGACGCCACGGTGCGCCGGATCGTGGAGCGCGCGGAGGGCAACGCCTTCTACGCCGAGGAGTTGCTCGCGGCCAAGGACACGGGGGCCGGCAAAATGCCCAGCGGGCTGGCCGACCTCCTCCTCATCCGCGTCGAGCAACTGCCCGGCACCGCGCAGCAGGTACTGCGGACCGCCGCCGTCGCCGGCCGGCGGGTGGAACACGAACTGCTGCGGGACGCGGTCGGACTGCCCGAGGACGAGCTGGAGTCGGCACTGCGGGAGGCCATCGGCCACCAGCTCCTGGTCGCGGGCGACGACGGCGCGTACGCCTTCCGGCACGCCCTCGCCCGCGAGGCGGTGTACGCCGATCTGCTGCCGGGTGAACGGTCGCGGCTGCACGGCGCGTTCGCCGCTCTGCTGGCCGGCCGGGGCCACCGGCCCGAGACCGCGGCGGAGCGCGCCCACCACTATCGCGAGAGCCATGACCTGAGGGAGGCCCTCGCCGCCTCGCTGGAGGCCGCCGACCACGCCCGGCGGGTCGGCGCGCCCGCCGAGGAACTGCGCCATCTGGAGGCCCTGCTCGACCTCTGGGAGTCGGTGCCCGCGACGGCCCGCCCGTCGGGCGAGGCGACCGACCGGGTCACGCTGATGCTGCGCGCCTCGGCGGCGGCCGCGCACGCCGGGGAGGCGCACCGCGCGGTGTCCCTGACCCGGGCCGCGCTCGCGGGCGTCGGCCGGGACACCGACTCCGAACTCGCCGCACGGGTGCGGTACACGCTGGCCGGCACGCTCATGAACGTCGACAGCCTGACGGCCGCGTTCGCCTACAGCAGCGAGGCGTTGGCGATGATCCCCGCCGAGCCGCCGACGCCGACCTGGGTGTGGGCCGCCGCCACGCATGTCCTGGCGGCCCGTCAGGTGGGTGACTCAGCGACCGCCCTGCGGGTCGCGCGCGAGGCGCTGCGCGCCGCCGAGCAACTCGATCTGACGGACGCGCGTGCCGACCTCCTGGTCTCGCTGGCCAACCTCGAGGGCGAGGGCCGCCGCTCCGCCGAGGGCCGCGCGCGGCTGACTCAGGCACGTGAGCTGGCCCGGCGCGGCGGGAACGCGCCGGTGGAGATGCGGGCCCTGTTCACCCTGGCCATCGGCGCCTTCGAGGCCGGGGAGCCGGCGGAGTGCCTGCCCTGGCTGGCCGAGGGCCTGGACCGCGCCCGCCGGGCGGGGCTGCTGTCCTCGCCGTATCCGCTGGAGATGCGGTACCTCCAGCTGCTGGTGCTCTACACGCTGGGCCGCTGGGACGAGTGTCTGCGCACGGCGACGACCGACCTGGCGGTGCTGCCGGCGTCGGGTGGATTCGCGGTGGGTCCCGCCCTGTACGTGGGCCTGGCACGCGGCGACAAGGGCGTCGCCGACCGGGCCCGGACCCTGATCGGGGGGCGCTTCGACTGGATGGCGGCGCTCGTCGCGGGCATCGTGCTGACCGACGCCGCGGCACAGAGCGGTGACGCCGAGGCGGCGGTGGCCCGGCTGCGGTCCTCCGTCGAAGCCCTCACGGACGACACGGGCATGCTCCCGGACGTCACGGTCCGGCTCACCGCTCTCGCCCTCACGGCGGTCGCCGACGCGGCTGCCACGGCGCGCGGCGGCGGGGACGAGGCGGCGGCGGACCGCTGGTCGGCGACCGCGACCGAACTCCTGGAACCGGCCCGGTCGGTGGCCCTGCGGGGCGCGGCGGGCGTGCCGCAGGGCCCGGAGGGGCGCGCCTGGCTGGCTCGTGCGCAGGCCGAGTGGGCATGGGCCACCACCGGGCCCGACCCGGCGGCCTGGGAGCGGACGGTGGCGGCGTTCGGCTACGGCGACGCCTACGAACTCGCCCGCTGCCGGCTGCGGTACGCGCAGGCCCTGCTGGCCGCCGGCCGGCGCGAGGACGCGGCGACCGAGGCCCGCGCCGCCCGGGAGACGGCCCTACGGCTGGGCGCCACTCCCCTGCTGGCGCGGACGGACGACCTGCTCCGGCGTGGACGTCTCACGGACGCCGGGCCCACCGCCCGGGGTGGTCCGGTCGCCCTGACGGCCCGGGAGCGGGATGTCCTGCGGCTGCTCGCGCTCGGCCGGAGCAACCGGCAGATCGGCGAGGAACTGTTCATCAGCGGCAAGACGGCGAGCGTCCACGTCTCCAACATCCTCGCCAAGCTGAGCGCGGCGAGCCGTACGGAGGCCGTGGCGATCGCCTACCGCGAGCGGCTGCTCGAACCGGAGCCCGGCGCGTCGGGCTGATCCCGGCGTTCGCGGCCCGGCCACGACCGGCGGGCGGGCGGCCGGATGCGGGCGAGGAACCCCGGGGGCCTGCCGCCCGTTGTCCGGACAGGCCCCCGGCGGGGCCGGCACGACGACATCGGGGCGGCAGGATGAACGTGTTGGTTCCCGGGGGCAACCTGCCCCTCCCGGACGGCGCCCTGGCCGCCCGGGTGCCCGGCCCCTTCGACGTCTTCGCCCTCGTCACGGACGACGGCGGCAAGGTCCGCGGGGACGCCGACCTCGTGTTCCACAACCAGCCGAAGGCGCCGGGAGCCCTGCTCCGGGGCGACACCCTGACGCTGGAACCCCACAGGCTGCGGGCCGGCGCGACCCGCGTCACGCTGGTCGTCGGCGCGGCCGAGCCGGGCACACCCCTGGCCCGGCTGCCCCTGCCCACGCTGCACGTCAGCGACGCACCGGGCCGCGTACTGGCCCGGTTCACGCCACCGCCCACCCAGGGCGAGACGGTGCTGTTGCTCGCGGAGTTCTACCGGCGGGGCGGCGGCTGGAAGCTGCGGGCGCTCGGCCAGGGGTACGCGGACGGACTGGCGGGCCTGGCCCGGGACTTCGGGGTGGAGGTCGTGGCGGAGGACAGCCCGCCCACGGGGGGACGGACCGCCGCCGGACCCCCACCCGGGTACGCCGGGCAGAGCGGCCCCGCCCCCGCGATCCGACAGCCGACGAGCTCCCCACACCCGGCGAGCCGACAGCCGACAACCGGCCCACGCCCCGCCGGCCCACAGCCGACGACCGCACCACGGCCCGTGGGTCCGGGACCCGTCTTCGCACCGCGCGGCTCGTCCGGCTCCCGCAGTTCCGCGATGTCCGTCTCCGATCCCGACGGCTTCCTCGCCCTCGTCAACCCCTCCCGCGCCAGCGCCGGTTCACCTCCGGTGTCCCTCGACGCCCGCCTCGCCTCCGCGGCCCGCGCACACGCGGCCGCCCTGGCCGCGGCCGGGCGGCTCGGTACCGAGGGTGCGGACGGCGTCTCGGTGCACCAGCGGGTGACGGCCGCCGGATACCGGTATCTCGCCGTCGGCGAGCACCTGGTCTCCGGGCCGCGCACCACCGCCGAGTTCGTCGCGTACTGCCTGCGCACCGACCGGGCCCGGCGGACCCTGCACGACCCGGCGTTCGCGCACGCCGCGCTGGCAGGGGCCACCGACGCACGCACCGGCGACACCTACTGGACCGCCCGGTGGACAAGCCCGCTCACCCCGGACGGCCTGGCCCGGACCGCGGCCGAGGTCGTCGACCTCACCAACCGTGAACGGGCGAGCGCCGGGCTGCCCGCCCTGGCCGTCGATCCCCTGCTCACGGCGGCGACGCAGGCGCACAGCGCGGACATGGCGGCGCGCGCCTTCTACGCCCACACCTCGCCCGAGGGGAGCCAACCCTGGGACCGGGCCGCCGCCGCGGGCTCGACCCGGCGGACCATCGGCGAGAACATCGCCTGCGGCCAGCGCTCCCCCGCCGAGGTGATGGACGGCTGGATGAACAGCCCCGGTCATCGGGCCGACATCCACAAGCCCGGCTTCACCCACATCGGCGTCGGCTTCGCGGGCGGCGGCCCCTCGGGCACGTACTGGACCCAGCTCTTCGGCGCCTGACACCCCACCAGCCTCCGGGGGTGATCTACGCCTCACAGGCAACCCCCCTCACCGTGCCCGCGTCTTGACCGGCAGCACACCGCACTATACCCACCGTGTATACACAGAGCGCATACGTGAATACGACGGTGGTCTGCCGAAGGGAACCGATGTACGGCAAGGCATTCGCCCCGGAGTACCAGGGCGCTCTCACCACCCTGTCCGTGAACTCCTCGCTGGACGACGTACTGGCCGCCGGCACCGATCGGTTGCGGGCGGCGGAGCAGGCCGGGGAACACGGCGAGGCGGCCCGCTCGGGGCTCGCGGTCGCCGAGGCGCACCGGCGTCTGGGACAGGTACGGGAGGCCGACCGGGCCTGGAAGGCGAGCTACCGGGCGGCCCGGGACGCCGGGGACATCGCCGCGATGGCGTGGGCCCTGTGGAGCGGCGGCACCCTGGCCCGGCAACGGGGCGCGTTCCCGCTGGCCCGGAGGCTGCTGGGGCTCGCGGCCGACCTGGGAGAGCAAGGCGGCGACATCGTGGTCCGCGGCTACTCGCTGGCCGGGCTGGCGGAGACCGGACGGATCCAGGGCGACTACGAGGCCGTGGGCAGGCTGCACGAGCAGTTGCTGGCCGAGGCGCGCAGGCGCGGCGAGGCGCGGCACACGGTGTGGGCCCTGGAGGGCATCGCTCAGATGCACCGCAACTCCGGCGACCACGACACGGCGTACGCCCTCTTCGAGGAGGCGGCCCGGATCGCCGAGGGCGCCGAGGACCGCCGCGGCCACGCCTGGGCGCTGCGCGGGCTGGCCGACATCGTCTCCGCGCGGGACGGGGACACCGCACGCGCCCTCGCCCTGCTGACGGAGGCCGAGGAGTCCTGCCGTGCGATGAACCTGACCGGCGCACTGGCCTACAACCACAAGATGCGCGGCAACGTCCTGTACCGGACCGGGCGTTACCCCGAAGCGCGGCGGATGTACACGCAGGCGCTCGACGAGTTCCGCGCCATGGGCGAGCCCCGCGGCGAGGCACTCTCCCGGCTCGGCCTGACGAAGGCGCTGGCCCGGCTGGGACGCGACCACGGGGAGACGGCGGCCGAACTGGCGGAACTGGCAAGGGAGCTGGAGCGCATCGGGCTGCGGCACGCACGGGAGATGGTCGCCCGGGCACAGACCGAACTGGGGGTCGAGACGTCGTCCCCGGCGACAGCGACACCGACACCGACACCGACACCGGCACCGGCACCGGCACCGGCACCGGCACCAACAGCGAAGCCGACTCCGACACCCGCTCCGACACCGGAGCCGACTCAGACTCCCGCACCCGCACCCGCACCCGCACCCGGGGTTTCCGACGCGCACGCGGCGGTCGGCCGGTGACCGCGCTCGGCACGACGGTGCGGGGAGCCACCGCGACCCGGTCCCGCGCGCCGCGGATCCTCGCCCGCTGCCGGGCGTTGGTGCGACCCGCGCTCATGGAGGCCGTCGGCCGGTCGCACCCGTGGGTGGGTGAGATGGCCGGCTACTCCTTCGGCTGGTGCGGGGTCGGCGGGGTGCCCGCGGCCGGTTCCGGAGGCAAGGGTGTACGGCAGGCCCTCGCGGTACTCGGCGCCGAGGCGGCGGGTGGGCCCGCCCGGGCCGGGGTGCCCGCGGCGGTGGCGGTGGAGCTGGTGCACGCCTTCTCCCTGCTCCACGACGACATCATGGACGGCGATCCGACCCGGCGCGGGCGTGCCACGGTGTGGAAGGCGTACGGCACGGGACCGGCGGTCCTGGCGGGTGACGCCCTGTTCGCCCTGGCGGTGGAGACCCTCGCGCTCCAGCCGCCCCCGGCCGGCGCCGACGCCGTACGCCTGCTGTCCGGCGCCCTCGGGGACCTCGTCCGCGGACAGGCCGACGACCTGCTGTTCGCCGCGCGGCCCTGGTCGGGTCCGGAGCGGGTGCGGCCGGACGCCTACCGGGCGATGGCCGAGGGCAAGACCGGTGCGCTGCTCGGCTGTGCCGCCGCGCTGGGGGCCGTGCTGGCCGGCGCGTCCCCGGCCGCCGCGGCCGCGCTGGACCGGGCGGGGCGGCATCTCGGGGTCGCGTTCCAGGTGGTCGACGACGTGCTGGGCATCTGGGGCGACCCGTCGGTCACGGGCAAGCCCGTCCACGGCGATCTGCGCGAGCGGAAGAAGACGTTCCCGGTGCTGGCCGCGCTGGACTCACCCGCTCCCGCAGCGCGTCGGCTGGCCGGACTGCTGGAACGGGGCGGCGACCCGGGTGAGGCGGCGTCGCTGGCCGAGGCGGCGGGTGGCCGTGTGGCGGCGCTGGCCGAGGCGGGCCGACAGGTCGCCGCCGCCGAGTCGGCGCTGGCGGACGCCCCGCTGGCCGCCGGGGCCGTGCGCGACCTGCGTTCCCTGATCGGCTTCGCGGCGCTCCGGGACCTCTGACACGGGCCCGGCCGTGCTCGCGGAACGCGCTGTTACCGGTCCCCGAGCGGATCGCCGTACGGGGCGACTCCACCGGATTAGGAGAATCGCCGGGAGGGCCGCCGAGCAGGAATGCAGCGCGGTCGAGAAGGTCGTTCGCGGGAACCGCGACGAGTCCCGCCCGGCTTGTTTACCGCTGGTTACACCGCAGGACGGACGCACGGCGACTCCCGGCAATTCCCTTTCTCGTACATGCACTCGACTCAAAGCGGCGCCTTTTTTGAATAAAAGACAGGAATCACACCGGAGTTGCGGTCCAATTGAACGGACCCCCTCGCGCCGGTCGTACCACTGGGAAAGGTGAGCGCCGGCGGTTCAGCGAGGGATGGCCATGGTCAAGACGCACGTCTCCACGCACGAGTGGGTCGCCGGGAGGTACCGGCTGCTCGACGTCGTCCACCGGGAGACGAACCGCGTCGGCTGGTACGGCGAGTACGTCGAGGACACCGGGACGGCCCGGCCCTGCCTGGTCACCGGGATCGGGCTGCCGGCCGGCCAGGGCGAGGAGAAGGGCCGCCAGGCCGCCGACCGGGTCCTGCGCATGTCGGAGACGATGGCGCGACTGTGTCCCGGCCGGATCGCCACGGTCGTCGACGCCGTGGAGGAGGCGGGTTCCCTGTGGACCGTCACCGAGTGGATCGACGGTCTGCCCCTGAGTCAACTCCTCGCTCAGAAGGGGGCGTTCAGCCCGGCCAAGGCCGCGGCGATCGGGCTGCAGCTGCTGGACGTGCTCGAGGTCGCGCACGGCGAGGGCATCACCCACGGCGAGCTGAGCCCCGGTCAGGTCTTCGTGCGGGCCCGGGGCCCCCTCGTGCTCACCGGGTTCGGACTGGCGGGCGCGACCCTCGCCCCCCGGGTGGCGGCCCCGGCGTACGCCTCCCCCGAGCAGGCCCGGGACGACCGGATCGGCCCGGCGGCCGACCTGTGGGCGCTCGGCGCGATCCTGTACACGATGGTCGAGGGGCGTCCGCCGTACCGGGACCGGGACCGGCCCGAGAGCACGCTGAAGGGCGTGGACCGGCTGCCGCTGCGCACCCCGCTGCGGGCCGGTTCGCTCACCCCCACCGTGCAGGGGCTGCTGCGCAAGGACTCCCGGGAGCGGCTGACCAGGACCGTCGTACGCCAGTCCCTCACCCGGGTGCTGGACGAGGATCCGCACGCGGTGATGCAGGCCCCCCGGCTGAAGCGGGCCTGCGCCACCGCCCGGTACGTCGGTCCGCGGTGGAGCGGCCGGGCCATGGCGGCCGGCACGGCGCTGGCCGTCGTCACCGTGGCCGTGGCCGCCCTCGCCGTGACCCACCAACAGCCCGACACCGACGACACCGCGGGGGGCGGCGCGCAGGCCCGGCCGTCCGCGTCCGCCGCGACACCCGGCGAGGACGCCGGCGAAAGAGACCCCGCGACACCGACGCCGGCCGAGCCGACCGCGTCGACCGCGTCGGGCACCCCGTCACCCGGCGAGTCCCCGGAATCCTCCCCCTCGGCGCCCGCCAAGGCCGACGCCCTCCCCGAGGGCTACCGCGTGTACCGCGCGCCCGAGGGATTCTCGGTCGCGCTCCCCGAGGGCTGGAAGCCGCTGGAGACCAAGCGCGGCACCGATGAGGCGTATCGCGTCACCTTCGGGGCGACCGGCGATCCGCGCACCCTCGCGGTGACCTACAGCGAGAGCGCCGGACCGGACCCGGTGGCCGTGTGGCGCGAGGACGTCGAGCCCAACCTGAAGAAGGACGACGGTTTCCGCCGGCTCGGCGACATCGAGGCGACGACGTACCAGGGCTACGAGGCCGCCGACATGGAGTGGCTCGTGGACGTCGACGGCGCCCGGGTGCGCACGTTCGGCCGCGGTCTCCTCCTCGGCGGGCAGCGCAGTTTCTCGCTCCGCTGGACGACACCCGCGGCGGACTGGGGCAAGAGCGCCAACCGCGAGGCGCTGGACACGTTCCTGCGGACCTTCCGGCCGGGTTCAGCCGCCTGACCGGGGCGACCGGCGCGGTGCGCGGAGCCTGCGCAGCGGGGCGCCGTGCAGCGGTTTCGTGTCCCAGCGGGCGGTGAACGTGCGGTCGGCGAGGGAGCAGGTCACCCGCAGGCGGTGCGGGGTCTCGAGGAACACGACGTGCACCGCGAGGGTGTCGCCGTCGGTCCAGCCGCCGCTCACCGCGGTGGGCGGCGGCTCCTCGCCCGGATGTCGGCCGCCGGTCCCCAGGGGCAGCACCAGCCGCCGGGCACCCGGCTCCTCCACGAGACTCAGCGTCCAGCCGTCGGGGCCCGCGGTGACGACGGCTCCGGTCAGTTCCGGCTGGTCGGCGCAGAATCCGCCGCCGGGGGTGAACTCGGCGCCCGACCAGTGCGCGCCGCGCTCGGGCGGCGCGGGCGCGCCGGGGGCAACAGGCAGTGCGAGGTGTGCCAGGCGCAGTGCGAGGGCCGCGTCGGCTCTGTTTCCGGTCACGGGCACCTGTTTCCGCCCCCGGCGGCCGGGGACTCGGCCCCCATGGTGCGAATCGGATACACGATGATGACCGAACAGGCCGGCCCTCGTGACCTCGTCGACCACGTGGTGCGTGCCGAGGAGGCGGGCTTCGACTTCTCGGTGACCTCGGACCACTACTTTCCGTGGCTGCGCTCGCAGGGCCACGCGCCGTACGCGTGGAGCGTGCTCGGCGCCGCCGCCCAGGCCACGTCACGCATTCCGCTGATGACGTACGTGACGTGTCCGACCTTCCGCTACCACCCGGCGGTGGTGGCGCAGAAGGCCGCCACGATGCAGCTGCTGTCCGAGGGGCGCTTCCGGCTGGGCCTGGGCTCCGGGGAGAACCTCAACGAACATGTGGTGGGCGGCGGCTGGCCCTCCGTGGACGTGCGGCACGAGATGCTCGAGGAGGCCGTGGAGATCATCCGCGCGCTGTTCGAGGGTGGGCATGTGACCCGGCACGGCACCCACTACGACGTGGACTCGGCCCGGCTGTGGGACCTGCCCGACGAGCCGCCGCCGATCGGCGTCGCCGTGTCCGGCGAGCGTTCGTGCGCCCTCGCGGGCCGGCTCGCCGACCTTGTGATCGCCACCGAGCCCAAGGCCGACCTGCTGTCCTCGTTCGACCGCCACGGCGGCGCGGGCAAGCCGCGGGTGGGCCAGCTTCCGGTCTGCCACGGCCCCGACCGGGACGCGGCCGTGCAGCGGGCGCACGACCAGTTCCGCTGGTTCGGCAGCGGCTGGAAGGTGAACTCCGAACTGCCGCACCCGGACTCCTTCGACGCGGCGACCCGGTTCGTGACGCCCGACGACGTCGCCGCCTCGATCCCCTGCGGCGACGATCCGGACGACTTCGTCGAGGCCGTACGTCCGTACGCCGAGGCCGGGTTCACGGAGATCGCCCTGGTGCAGATCGGCGGGGACACCCAGCCCGCGTACCTGGACTGGTCGGAGAAGACCCTGCTGCCCGCGCTGCGCGGCGCCTTCGGCTGACGGGCCGCCCGGCCCGCACACGGGTCCGGCAAAGCATCGCCAAGAGGTGCATATAGGCTGCCGGTCTGCACTTTCGCAGTGCCGATCCTACGTCCAGCAGCCCGCAGAGGAGAGTCATCCGTGACCCTGGCGATCGACCTGCCCGAGACGTCCCCCGAGACGTCCCCCGCGCCCCTGTCCGACCTCGTGGCCCGGGACGCCCGTGAGTTCGGCGTCTACGCGCGGACCGGCGGGTGGGCCTTCGGCCTGATGGTGGCGCGCAGCGTCCGGCCGGGCGGGCAGAGCGCGGACGAGACGCCGAAGGTGTCGGCGAAGGAGTTCGCCGAACTGGCCGGCTGCTCCCCCGAGCGCGTCATGCGGTACTACAAGGCCTGGGACCGGGCGGCGGACGACGGTCTCGTCCCGCACTTCGAGGAGCTCGCGCCGGGCCAGGAGGTCGAGCTGCCGGACGCCGAGGTGTGGCTGACCTACTACGTCTCCCGGTCCAGCGCCGGCTCGGAGCGCGGTACCGCCATCGCGGAGGCCGCCGAGGCCGAGGGCATCCGCCCGACGAAGGCGCTGGAGGTCGCGGAGAACCCCACCGCGCTGCGCGCCGCGATCCTCGCCGACCCGTCGACCGCCCGAGCGGCCCGCGCCGCCCTCCTGGACCGCATCAAGGAGGACCCCGACCTGCAGATCGAGCTGGCCCGGGACGTCGTACGCACCGACGACCTCAAGAAGGCCGTGGCCACCGAGAGCCGCTCGGCCGACCGCATCGGGTACGTGCGTCAGATCGCCGAGTCCGGCCAGATCAAGACGCCCGCCGGACAGACCCTCGACGCGCCCGTCGAGCTGCGCCAGGAGGCCGAACGGCACCTCTCGCTGCTCGACGAGCTGAACGACGACGAGGACGCGGGCGAGTGGGCGAGCGATGCCTACGACACGATGAAGAGCCTGGTCGTGGAGACCGTCGAGGCCGACCCCGAGCTGCGCGTCCAGGAGCGGCGCACGAAGTTCTACAGCAGCCTCCAGCGGGCGACGAAGGTGTTCGAGGAACTGACCTTCGACGACGTCGACGCCCAGGAGTTCTACGAGGACGACATGGTCCAGCAGCTGGAGGAGCTTCAGCAGGCCATCGGCAGCTGTATCACCGCGCTGCGCGGTGCCCGCACCGCGCCCGGAGCCGGTGGTGCGGCTCAGTCCGTCGTGTAACGGCGGCGGGTCCACAGCGGCAGCACGAACCAGCACAGCGCGTACCACGTGAACACACCCGCGACGAGATAGGGCACGAACGCGTCGTGGGTGGCCACACGCAGGATCAGCAGCAGCGAGGCGGTCATGGTGGCGAGCAGCAGGAGCAGGCCGACGAAGGTCAGCCGGGACGCCCACCGCACCGCCTGCGGTTTCACCCGCCGTCCGGAGACCAGGCGGTGCAGGGAGACGGGACCTATGAGGGCGCCCGTCGCGCAGGCTCCCAGGACCACGGTCACGATGTAGATGACCTGGTCGACGTGTTGCAGGTCCGCGTAGCGCGGGGTGAACACGACGGTCAGCAGGAAGCCGAAGAGGATCTGCACTCCCGTCTGGGCGACCCTGATCTCCTGGATCAGCTCCACCCACATACGGTCGGCTCTCTCCTCCTCGGTCTCGTCCCGCCCCCTGCGCTGCTCGGCCTTCGCCGCCGTGTCGGCCACGTGTACTGTCCTCCCGGTCGAGTGGTCGGTCCCCTCTCTCCCGGCGAGTACCCCGTGATCGGCGGTTCTCTCGGTCCGCCGCCCCGTTTCCGGCTACCAGCGTCCCTCGACCTGCTCCTTGACGCGCCGCTCGTAGAGGTCGCGGACCGCCGCGAGGGTCTCCCCGGTCAGCTCCGGGAGTTTTGCGGCGGCCGCGTTGGCGCGGGCCTGCTCGGGTGAGCGGGCGCCGGGGATGACGGTGGTCACGCCGGGCTGCTGGATGATCCAGCGCAGCGCCAGCTGGGCCGGCGTGTACCCCTCGGGCGTGAGGGCGGCGAACTCGACGGCGGCCTCGACGCCGGTGGCGTAGTCGACGCCGGAGAACGTCTCGCCCTGGTCGAAGGCCTCGCCGTGACGGTTGTAGGCGCGGTGGTCGTTCTCCGGGAAGACGGTGTCCTTGGTGTACTTGCCGGAGAGCAGGCCGGAGGCGAGCGGGACGCGGGCGATGATGCCGACGCCGGCTTCCCGGGCCGCCGGGAGCACCTCGTACAGGGGCTTCAGACGGAACGGGTTGAGGATGATCTGCACACTCGCCACCCCCGGCCGGGCGATCGCGGTGAGGGCCTCGGCGCAGGTCTCCACGCTGACGCCGTAGTGCGCGATGCGCTCCTCCTCGACGAGGGTGTCGAGGGCGTCGAAGACCTCGTCGCTGGAGTAGACGGGGGTGGGCGGGCAGTGCAGCTGCACCAGGTCGATGCGGTCGACGCCGAGGTTGCGGCGGGAGCGGTCGTTCCAGGCGCGGAAGTTGTCCAGGACGTAGTTCTCGGGGATCTGGTCGACGCGGCGGCCCATCTTGGTGGCGACCAGCACATGCAGGTCGGGCCGGCCGCTCAGGAACGTGGCGATGGTCTGCTCGCTGCGTCCGTCGCCGTAGACGTCGGCGGTGTCGAAGAAGGTCACCCCCGACTCGGCCGCCGCCTCCAGAACGGTCAGCGCCTCCTTGTCGTCGACGTCTCCCCAGTCGGCGCCCAGTTGCCAGGTGCCGAGACCGACGACGGATGCGTGCTGACCAGACCTACCGAATTCGCGCTCGTCCATGACGTCAGTCTGTCATCCGGCGTGTCCTGGTGCGGAACGGGCCGCTCCGGGCCGCCACCGGGGAGTCTTCGCCATCGTGAGTGACGCTGTTCGACACGGCGGCCGTATGCCGCCTCTCGACCTACGACGGCACGCACGCCCGCACCCGGGTGGAGTGGTCGAAGGGCTGGGCGTACACGGACGAGGCCGCGTGGAGCGACGGGGAGGTGCACTGGACGACGGTGCCGGCTCCTTCGGCACCGCGTGGGACGAGCTTCGGCACCGCGTCGGACGAGGCGGCGGCCGTGCCGGAACGGCTCGATCCGCACAGGGTGTTCCGCGCGCCCCTGCACGGGCGGCTGTTCCCCCAGGGGGATCGGAAGACCGGCGACGGTCAGCGACCTCGAAGACACTCCAGCGGCCTGAATCAAACGGAGAAAAGAGGTGAATGGCAATTCACCGTGTCAGTGAATTGCCATTCACCTCATTGCCCCTCGGGGCCGCCGCGACCGCCTCCCGGCTACTTTCGCGAGGTCAGCGCCCTGGCGTGCGCGCCACGCGCCAGCTTCGGCCCCAGCCAGCGCTTGAGCCGGCGCAGGGCGCCCAGCTGACCGGCGGCCCGGTCGAGCCGGTAGTACAGCTGGGGCGGGACGTAGGGCAGCAGCGGCGAGTGGCGCTGGCCGAGCAGGGCGAACATCCGCTCCGGGGGGAGATGGATGTAGCGGGTGAGGTTCTCGTACCACTGGGCGCTGTAGCGGGCGGCGCTCTGCAGCGACAACAGGGCGGCCTTGCGCTCCTGTTCGTAGCGCGCGAGGGCCGTCGGCAGCTCGGCGCTCTCCCGCAGGGCGTCGGCGAGGGCGATGGCGTCCTCCAGGGCGAGGGTGGTGCCGGCGCCGATCGAGTAGTGGGTGGTGTGGGCGGCGTCGCCGAGGAGGACGAGGTTGCCGCGGTACCAGCTGCGGTTGGTGAGGGTCCGGAAGGTCAGCCACTGGGTGCTGCCGTCGGCGGCGGCACGGCCGATCAGGGGACGGCCGTCGAGGATGTGCGCGAAGAGCTTCTCGAGCCGGGCCAGTCCGTCACCCTCGCTCGCCCGGTCGAGGCCGAGTCCGGCCAGGGTCTCGGGGGCGCACTCGATGACACAGGTGCTCCGCTCGGAACTGAAGGGGTAGCCGTAGCACCAGATCCAGCCGTGCTCGGTCTCCACGAACGCGAAGGTGAAGGAGTCGAACACCTTGGTGGTGCCGAGCCAGATGTAGGAGTTGCGCCCCGGGGTGAGTTCGGCGCCGAAGTCGTCGGCGTGGTGCGTGCGCAGGGCACTGTGGACGCCGTCGCCGGCCACGACGAGATCGGCGTCCGGCAGGTTCTCGGCGGTGATCCCGCTCTCGTACTCCAGCCGCACGCCGAGCGCGCGGGCGCGGGCGGCGAGGATCTCCAGCAGCTTGTGCCGGCCGATGCCGTGCCCCTCGTCGCCCGGCTGGCGGGTCGCCAGGTCCCGTACGTGGGCGACACCCTCGTTCCAGCGGACGGACTCCGCCTCGATCGCGCTCGCCGACTCGGGGTCGCAGACGCGCAGCCGGTCGAGGAGCCCCTGCCAGTACGTGACACCCCAGCCGTAGGTCGAGCCCTCCGGGTTGCGCTCGTGGACGGTGACGTCGTGGGACGGATCCTGCCGCTTGAGCAGGATCGAGAGATACAGGCCGGCGGGCCCGCCGCCGACACAGGCGACCTTCACGCACACTCCCAGGAGTTACCAGACGTGGTTGATTGACGACGCAGGGTAGCAGTGCCCGACGCCCGCGCCTGGCCGCCCCACCTGCCCGATCACGCCACTTTCCCCACGTGGGCCACACCACCGCGGAGGGGCCGGCGCGCGAAAGATCACCGGAACCGGTGCGTTCACGGAAAGGAATTGCCCCTTCCGCCCGGCCCGGCCCCCCGTCCACAACAAGATCATCTTCGTTCAAGATTGCACGACATGTAATTGATTGTCCTGATCACAGCCAACCACTCTCGGGCGATTTCTCCCTTTCTCCCCCAGGTCGATAGGCATACGGGGTCGTCAACCGAACGCACCCCAGGAGGTCCCGCATGCCGGAACTCAGCCGTCGTCGCGCACTCACCGCGGCGGCCGCCGTCACCGGTGCCGCGCTGGTCACTGTCCCCGCCGCCCGGGCGGACGACCATCACCACGACGCGCACGGCTCCCCCGATTCCTTCGACGAGGTCTACAAGGGCCGCCGAATACAGGGCCGGCCCACCGACGGCGGCGGCCACCACCACGGCGGCGGCTACGGCGTGTACGTCGACGGGGTCGAACTGCACGTGATGCGCAACGCCGACGGGACCTGGATCAGCGTGGTCAGCCACTACGACCCGGTGCCCACCCCGCGGGCCGCCGCCCGCGCCGCGGTCGACGAGCTCCAGGGCGCGCGACTCGTCCCGTTCCCCGCCGGCTGACCGGCCGACCGCCCCACTTCCGCGCACACTTGGAGCACCGCACATGACCGTCCGCAAGAACCAGGCGTCCCTGACCTCCGACGAGAAGCGGCGCTTCGTCGCCGCCGTCCTCCAGCTCAAGCGCAGCGGCCGCTACGACGCCTTCGTCACCACGCACAACGGGTTCATCCTCGGTGACACCGACAACGGCGAGCGCACCGGCCACCGTTCCCCCTCCTTCCTGCCGTGGCACCGCAGATTCCTGCTGGAGTTCGAGCGGGCGCTCCAGTCGGTGGACGCCTCGGTGGCGCTGCCGTACTGGGACTGGTCCACCGACCGTTCCCCGCGTTCCTCGCTGTGGGCACCGGACTTCCTCGGCGGCAGCGGGCGCAGCCGGGACGGCCAGGTGATGGACGGTCCGTTCGCCGCCTCGGCCGGCAACTGGGCCGTCAACGTCCGCGTGGACGGCCGCACCTACCTCCGGCGCGCGCTGGGAACGGGCGTCGCCGCGCTGCCGACCCGGTCCGAGGTCGAGTCGGTGCTGTCGATGGCGACCTACGACATGGCCCCCTGGAACAGCGGCTCCGACGGCTTCCGCAATCATCTGGAGGGCTGGCGCGGGGTCAACCTGCACAACCGGGTCCATGTGTGGGTCGGCGGGCAGATGGCGACCGGGGTCTCCCCCAACGACCCGGTGTTCTGGCTGCACCACGCCTACATCGACAAGCTGTGGGCCCAGTGGCAGCGCCGGCACCCCGGGTCCGCGTACCTTCCCGGCGGCGGCACGCCGGATGTCGTCGACCTCCACGAGACGATGAAGCCCTGGAACGACACCACCCCGGCGGACCTGCTCGATCACACGGCCCACTACACCTTCGACACCGACTGATCGTCACCCGCCGGTTTGCCCGGCAGGTCACGGGTACCCGCGACGGACACTCAGCGACGAGACGAAGCACCAGGACGAAGGAGGAGACGATCGTGTCGCAGGTCGAGGAATCCATCGAGGTCGGCGTGCCCGTGCACACGGCCTACGACCAGTGGACGCAGTTCGAGACGTTCCCGGCGTTCATGAGCGGGGTGGACCGCATCGAGCAGCGCACGGACACGCTCACCCACTGGGTGACCAGCGTGAACGGCGTGCGCCGGGAGTTCGACGCGGAGATCACCGAACAGATCCCGGACGAACGGGTCGCCTGGACCACGGTCTCCGGCGAGGCCCGGCAGGCCGGCGTGGTGACCTTCCACCGGCTCGACGACAGCCACACCAAGGTGATGCTCCAGATGGTGTTCCAGCCGGAGGGCGTCACCGAGACCGTCGGCGACAAGCTGGGCTTCGTGAAGCGGCAGACCAAGGGTGACCTGGAGCGCTTCAAGGAGTTCATCGAGAAGCGCGGCCGGGAGACCGGAGGCTGGCGCGGCGTCGTGCTGTGACCCGCCCGCCGCTCAGCCCGCGTCGGCGTCCGCCGTACGGCACTCCGGATGCCCCCAGCCCTGCGCGTTCTTGGCGATCTCCTCGCCTGCCGCGTACGGGCGGCCGCACACACAGCGGCCGGGGAACTTGGCCTTGAGCGTGCGGGACGCCGAACCACCGCTCCGCCGGGGAGACTTGCCCCCGGCGGAGCGGCCGGTTTTCGCGGACTTGCCCTTCGGGGTGTCCGGCGAGGCCGGCGGCTCCGGGGAGCCCTGCTCGCTGCCGGCCGGCTGCTGGACGACGGCCGCCTGGCTGGCGGCGCGGTCGGCGAAGTCGTTGAGCGGGTCGCCGTCGACCTGGTGGGCGGGCACATAGCGGAAGTCGACCGAGCGGCCGTCGAGCAGTTCGTCGATGCGGACGACGAGCTCCTGGTTGGCCACCGGCTTCCCGGCGGACGTCTTCCAGCCGTTGCGCTTCCAGCCCGGCAGCCAGGTGGTGACGGCCTTCATGGCGTACTGCGAGTCCATCCGGACCTCGAGCGGGACCGCCGGGTCGGTCGAGGCCAGCAGGCGTTCCAGCGCGGTGAGTTCGGCGATGTTGTTCGTCGCTCTGCCGAGCGGTCCCGCCTCCCAGCGGGCCGGGTTCTCCGCGTCGTCCGCGACCACCCACGCCCAGGCCGCCGGTCCCGGATTTCCCTTCGAAGCCCCGTCGCACGCGGCCACCACTCGTTCACGCATGTGCCCGATCATGCCACGGCCGCGCCGACGCCCCGCCGGGCGGCTAGGACACCTCCGTGGTCCGCGGCATGTCGCCCGCGGTGGTCGTGACGTCGATCACGGAGAAACTCGCGCCCTGCGGGTCGCTGATCGCCGCGAACCGTCCGAACGGGGTGTCCATCGGTCCGAAGCGCAGGACGCCACCGAGCTTGGTGGCCCTGGCCACGGCGTCGTCGCAGTCGTCGACCGTGAAGTACACGTTGACGTACGACGGCACCTCGGGCGGGAACTCGTCCGTCATCTTCATGCGGCCGAGGACCGTGTCGCCGTCGACCTCGAACATCCGGAAGTCGACCGCGTCGTCCTGCATCTGCTTCGCCGTGTACGGGAACACGGCCGGAAGGAACGCGTCGGTCTTCTCGGGTTCGCGGGTGAAGACCTCGGCCCAGCAGTACGCGCCGGGCTGCTCGGGCGGCGCCTCGAAGCCCTCGTGGACGCCCGCCTGCCAGACGCCGAACACGGCGCCGCCGGGCTCGCGGCCCAGGCACATCGTGCCGAAGTCACCGACCTGCATCGGCTCCATCAGCACCTCACCGCCGTTCTCACGGATCTTGCCGGCGGTCACCGCGGCGTCCGGGGAGGCGATGTACAGGCACCACTGCGACTGGCCCTCCTGGCCGGGCATCGGCGGGACGACGGCGGCGACCGCCTTGCCGTTCGCATAGGCCTGCGTGTAGTTGCCGTACTCCGACGACGCATCGCCGAAGGTCCAGCCGAGGACCTCGCCGTAGAAGGTCTTGGCGCCCTCCACGTCACTGAACATCGCGTCGGCCCAACAAGGGATTCCCTCTGGACGTACGACCATGACCGCAGCCTTCCGGTGAGACGGGTTGTCCGATTCCTCACGCTAGCCATCCGGCCGTCCGCTCGCGCGCCGAACACACGGGTGACCCGAAGTGTCCCCTGAGCGCTCCGGCGCGCGGGAGCACACGGCGGAAGCGGTGACACACACCGGGCTGATCGCGGCCGAGCGGGTCTGGATTTCCGTTGGACAGCGGCGAGGCCGGTCTCCTCCAATGGTGCGCATGTGCGCGCTGAAGATGCATGCGGACGAGGTCGACCTCGACGCCCGGCTGGTGAGCCGGCTCGTCGCCGGTCAGTTCCCGCGATGGGCCGGACTGCCCGTGCGGCGGCTGGCGTCCTCCGGGACCGAGAACGCGATGTTCAGGCTGGGCTCCGACAAGGTGGTGCGGCTGCCCCGGCATCCCGGCGCCGTCGAGAGCGTGGCGCACGAACAGCGCTGGCTGGCCCGGCTGGGGCCGACGCTGCCCGTGGCCGCGCCCGTGCCGCTGGAACTGGGCCGACCCGGTGAGGGGTTCGCCTGGCCCTGGTCGGTCTACCGCTGGCTGGACGGCGCCAATCCGGTGGCCGGGGCCGTCGAGAAGCCCCTGGCGCTGGCGGCGGACCTGGCGGCGTTCGTCACCGCCCTGCGCGGGATCGAGACGCGGGGCGGGCCACCGAACCCGCGGGGTGTCCCGCTCGCCGAACGGGACACCCCCACCCGCGACGCCCTCGCCCGGCTGGCGGGGCGGATCGACACCACCGCGGTCACCGCCCTGTGGGAGGAGGCACTGCGGGCGCCGGGGCACACGCAGCCGCCCGCCTGGGCCCACGCAGACCTGATGCCCGGGAACGTGCTGGTCCGGGACGGACGGCTGACGGCGGTGATCGACTTCGGCTGCGTCGGGGTGGGCGACCCGGCCGTGGACCTGATCGTCGCCTGGAACCTGCTGCCCGCCTCGGCCCGCGCCGCCTTCCGGGAGGCGGTGGGCGCGGACGACGCCGAGTGGGCCCGCGGCCGGGGCTGGGCACTGTCGATCTCGCTGATCCAGCTGCCGTACTACTGGGAGACCAATCCGCCGCTGGCGGAGAACTCCCGGCATGTGATCAGGGAGATCCTGGCCGAGGCCCGGACCGCCGACGCACCCTCGCAGACCGGTCCCTACTCGCCGTCGTAGGCCTTCCGCAGGGCGGCGATGTCGAGCTTGCCCATGGCGTACATGGCCTTGGTGGTGCGGGTGGCCTTCTCGGGGTCGGGGTCGCTGATCATCTCGATCAGTCCGTCGGGGATCACCTGCCAGGACAGGCCGTACCTGTCCTTGAGCCAGCCGCACGGGCCGGGCTCGCCGCCGTTCTCGGTGAGCCTGGTCCAGTAGTGGTCGACCTCCGCCTGGTCCGCGCAGTGGATCTGGAAGGAGATCGCCTCGCTGAACGTGAACTGCGGGCCGCCGTTGATGCCGACGAACTTCTGCCCGTTGGCCGTGAACTCCACGGCCAGCACGGAACCGGCCGGGCCGGGACCGGCCTCGTTGTAGCGGCCGATGTCGCCGATGGCGGAGTTCTTGAAGATGGAGACGTAGTAGTGGGCGGCTTCCTCGGCCTGGCCGTCGAACCAGAGACACGTGGTGAATCCGTCGGTGGTCATGAGTACCTCCTGGGCGTGGAACGCGGTCATCAGTGTCGACTGCCGCTCGGCCCGGAAGTCATCGCTCGGCCGTGGGGTAATCCGGATGGCCGGTGCGGCCCGCGCCACTGGCATCCGGCCCATGACCTGCCCGCGACGGGCTGGTCGTACGGCGCGCCGGCCGTGCCCGCTCCCGAGCCGGACGCCACCCCGCCGATCCCCGTGCATGGCCGGCCGGGCTCGGTCGTCGAGTTCCTGGAGGTGGTCGGCCCGTCGACGGACCCGGCGGCCCACGGCCGGGACCCGGCCGCCGCCTTCCACGTCGTCGTACCGAGCGTCCCCGGCCGGTGGAGCCCGACCTGCTGGTGGGTGGCGTACGGGCGTTCTCGGCGGCTGTTGCGGGAGAAGGGCTGAGCGCGCGAGCGGGGCGAGGGGCGCTCTGCCCGTGGCGAATCTGCCGCGGGCAGAGAAACCGCGTGCGGGCGCCTCCGGAGGTCAACAGTGGAGTCGACGGCAGTCACGCCACGACGAGGAGAACCGATGACTCCATGCACCACGCTCGCTCCCCGTGCCGAGGAGGGCGACACCGCGCCCTCCCGCTTCGACGACCAACTCGCCGCCCAACTGCTCAACCAGCGCATCGTGTTGCTCGGCACCCAGGTCGACGAGGTCTCGGCGAACCGGGTCTGCGCGCAGTTGCTGATCCTGTCGGCGGAGGATCCGCGCACCGACATCGCCCTCTACATCAACAGCCCCGGCGGGTCGGTGCACGCGGGGCTCGCCATCTACGACACGATGCGGCTGATCCCCAACGACGTCTCGACGCTCGCCATGGGCTTCGCGGCCAGCATGGGCCAGTTCCTGCTCGGTGTCGGTGCGTCAGGCAAGCGGTACGCGCTGCCGAACGCGCGGATCATGATGCACCAGCCGTCGGCCGGGATCGGCGGGACCACGGCGGACATCGAGATCCAGGCGGAGAACCTGGAGCACACCAAGCGCACCATCGAGCGGATCACCGCCGAGCACACCGGCCAGTCGCCGGAGACCATCTCGCGCGACGGTGACCGCGACCGCTGGTTCACGGCCGAGGAGGCCAGGGAGTACGGCATCGTGGACCGGGTCGTGGAGTCCCTCGCGGACGTCCGCCCGGCCGGGCAGAAGCGACGGGTGGGGATGTGAACATGGGGACCTACACGATTCCGAACGTGGTCGAGCGGACCCCGCAGGGCGAGCGGTCGTACGACGTGTTCAGCCGGCTGCTGTCCGAGCGGATCATCTTCATCGGCACCGAGATCGACGACGGCGTGGCCAACGTCGTCATCGCGCAGCTCCTGCATCTGGAGGCGGCGTCACCGGAGAGCGAGATCTCGATCTACCTCAACTCCCCCGGTGGCTCGTTCACCTCGCTGATGGCGATCTACGACACGATGACGTTCGTCCGGGCGCCGATCTCGACGCTCTGCGTCGGGCAGGCCGCGTCCACGGCGGCCGTGCTGCTGGCGGGCGGGGATCCCGGCCGGCGGCTCGTCCTGGAGCACGCGCGCGTGCTGCTCGGGCAGCCGGCCAGCGGCGGCCGCCAGGGCACGGTGTCGGACCTGACGCTCCAGGCCAAGGAGATGGTCCGCATCCGCGCCCAGGTGGAGGAGGTGCTGGCCCGCCACACCCGTCACGACATCGCGACCCTGCGCACGGACATGGACCGCGACAAGGTGTTCACGGCGCAGGAGGCGGTGGCGTACGGACTGGCCGACGAGGTGCTGAGCCGGCGTCCCCTACGGGTGTGAGACGCCGGCCCGCGCGGCTCGTCAGGCGGCCAGGCAGAGACCGTCGTGCGACGACGTCGATGTACGGCTCCGGGCGGAATGCCGGGCGGAGGACCGGCTGCTGAGCCGGATCAGCTCGCCCTGGGCCCGCGCCAGCAGGTCGCCCAGGCTCAGGCCGAGGGCGTGGGCGGCGGCCGCGAGTACCTCCGAGGAGGCTTCCTTGCGGCCTCGCTCCACCTCCGAGAGATAGGGCATGGAGATGCGGGCCGAGTCGGCGACGTCCTTGAGCGTTCGTTCCTGGGCCCGGCGTTCCCGGCGCAGGACGTCCCCGACCAGATCGCGCCACAAGGGCTCGCGCGGCGCGGACCGGGGAACGGGCGCGGGGGCGGTGGGAGAGACGGTGGCGGCGAAGCCGGGACGCTCGGCAGGCGGGCGCAGCGGGATCACGCGGGCTCGGTTCGGCGCTTGGTTGCTCACCTCCCCAGCCTAGGAAAGCGGGCCGCCTGCGGAAGGGCCGGGCGTTGCGCCCTCGGTGGAATCGGACGAAACGCCCTCGCGTCGCGAGAGGGCGAATCCCGCGTGCATGGGTCTCCCCGGACGGGGTAGTCGCCACCAGAGGGAGTCTGCCCGTCGGTGCTCGCTCACGGACCGAGTACAGCAGACGTCGAGCCGTGACCATACTGGGAGAGGCAATGGAGACCGCCGTGATCCGGTCAGAGGCCAAGGCCGTCGAGGACACCGCCGTAGCCATCAGCACGGCCGGCGCGCCGCTCCCGGGCATCGAGGCGCCCCGCAGCGTGGCTCCACGGGACGCGCGGGAACTGTCCCGTCAGTTCTTCCGGCGGCTGGCCGTCCTCGAGGAGGGGACCCACGAGTACCAGTACGCGCGCAACACCCTCATCGAGATGAACATGTCCCTGGTACGGTTCGCGGCCGGCCGGTTCCGCGGCCGCGGGGACGACATGGAGGACATCGTCCAGACCGGGATGATCGGCCTGATCAAGGCCATCGACCGGTTCGAGATCTCGCGTGAGGTGGAGTTCACCTCCTTCGCGCTGCCGTACATCGTCGGTGAGATCAAGCGCTTCTTCCGGGACACGACGTGGGCGGTGCACGTGCCGCGGCGGCTCCAGGAGCTGCGCGTCGAGCTGGCCAAGGCCCGCGACGAGCTCTCCAGCCGTCTGGACCGGGACCCGACCGTGCCCGAGCTGGCCACCCTGATGAACCTGGCGGAGAGCCAGGTCGTCGAGGCGCAGATCGCCGCCAACGGCTACAACTCCTCCTCCCTCGACGCGGCGCTCACCGGGGACGGCCCGGAGCACGGCGAGTCGGTCCTCGCGGACTTCATCGGCGTGGAGGAGGAGGGGCTCCGGCTCGTCGAGGACTTCCACTCGCTCGCCCCGCTGATGGCCGAGCTGAGCGAGCGCGACCGGCAGATCATCCACATGCGGTTCGTGGAGGAGGCCACCCAGGCGGAGATCGGCGAGCGGCTGGGCTGCTCGCAGATGCACGTGTCGCGACTGATCAAGCGGATCATCGTGCGACTGCGCCACGGGATGCTGGGCGAGCTGGACCACGCCTGATCGCCGGGGGGCGCGCGCCCCCCGGGCCTACGGGCCGAAGGTGAGCACGGCCCGGACCCGCTTGCCGACCGGCACACGCTCGGCGGTGACCTCCGCCGCCACCGCGTGCACGATCTCCAGACCGTGCCGGCCGATGCGCTCTGGGTCCTTGGGGAACCGCAGGGGCAGTGCGTCGCTGCTGTCGTAGACGCAGATGGTGACCGAGGACTCCGTACCCTCCAGTTCCAGGATGTACGGCCCGTTGCTGTGCCGGTCGGCGTTGGTGATCAGTTCGCTGACCACCAGCAGCACCTCACCGCTCGCCCGGTCCCCGATCGTGGCGCACCACTCGGTCCTCAGCTGGTCGACGAAGTGTGCGGCGAAGGCGCGGGCCTCGGCGATGCAGCCGGGCTCACCGGTGTAGTGCGCCGCCCGCCGCAGCGGTTCCACGGGTACGTCGAAACCAGTAGGTATCACTGCCCCGTCCAGGTACTCGATCATGCGTTTCTCTCTCGAAGGCCACAATGGCCGGACGCCGCTGGGTGTGCATCTGTGCTCGTACCCCGAGTTGCGCCGCGCAGTCCCCGTCAGTTTTCCACTTGTACGCGGGACGGCCACGGATGCCTCACACGGCTGACGACTCGGCCGGTGTGCCGGGGGCGGCGGAGCTCACGCCGGAGGAGTCCGCCGAGGTCGGCGGCGTCTGGCTCGTGCTGTCGCCCGTCAGCGGGAGCCGCGCAGCCGCGGAGGAGCTGCCGGACTCGCTCGTGGGTTCGGACGGTGAGCTCGGCCGCGACTCGGAACCCGGCGAGTCGGGCGCCAGGTGCTGGGAGGACCGGGACCCGGAGGACGGGGGCTCGGACGACGGGGACTCCGAGGAAGGGGACTTCGAGGAGGGGGGTGCGAACCTCCTCGACTCGGAACTCGATGACGGCGAGGACGGCGGTTTCGACGACGGCGGCTCCTTCGACGGCGGCTCCTTCGACGGCGGTTCCTTCGACGGGGACTCCGAGGACGGGGGCGGCGTGGACGACCCGGAGGACGGCGGCAGCGGACAGCCAGGAGGCCGGTCGGCGGGCGGCGAGACGCACGGCGGGGACGTCCGCGGGCCGTCGCCCGTCGGTGCGCTCGGCGTGCTGACCGTGATGGACGGCGTGAGCCTCGCCGGCGGCCGGGTCGGCCGGTCCTGGTGCGGCTTGTCGCCCGGCCGGCGGGCGAACCAGTGGTGGTCGTGTCGGGGGTCGTAGAGCACGAACACGTCGACCACGGTCACGGAGGGCTTGACCACGACGGTGGTCGCGGGACTGTACGAGGGCCACGGGTCGCCGGTCCGCCTGAACCCGGCCCGCTGGGCGAGCGGCGGGGTCAACGGGTTGCCGCAGGCGCAGCGCACCCGCGGCACGCCGTGCCGGTCGACCAGGACGGCCGTACCGGCCTGCAGGACCGCCTGGTAGGTGGTGGCGGCGCCGTCGCGGTATCCGTGGTTGGTGACGCGGGTGTCCAGGCGGAGCTGGACGGGGGTGAGCGAGCGCAGGTGGGCCGGCACCCCGGAGGGGGCGACGCCGGCCACGGAGGCGAAGGCCCGGTTCTTGGCGGGATCCGCCCGAAGGGCCTTGATCTGCCGCTCCACGTCACAGCTGGAGACGTTGCGGGTGCCGCCGTACAGTCCTTCCTCCCCGCCGTCGACACCGGAGACGGTGTCGGTGGGCGGCGCGGTGCCCGACGGGGCGACGGAGGCCGGCGGGAAGGAACTGTCGGTGACAGGGGGCTCGGTGTAGGGCTCCGGGCCCGTCTTGCCTGCCGGCTGCATGAAGACCTCGCCGACCTGGCCGGAGCCGCCTCCGCCGGATCCGGAGCCGCCGCCGTTCACCAGGGCGAGCACCAGGGCGAGCGCCGTCACGGCCACCACCGCCGTGGTGATCAGCGCGATCCGGGGCGCGGACGTCCAGCGGCTCCGGCGCGGTTCCCCGTCGCCGTCCCCCGGGGGGCCCGCGTCGGACGGCTGGGAGGGCGGTCCCGAGGGAGGCTGGGAGGGCGGACCCGAGGGCGGGCCCGACGGGGGCTGGGAGGGCGGTCCCGACAACGGGCCGGAGGGCGGTCCCGTGGGCCGGCCGGAAGAGGGCGGTTCTGCGCTCACGAGCACTCCCCACGTGGGTTTCCCGCAGCGCTTCGACAGCCGACCCCGAGAAGACCCGACAGAACCCGACAGGACTCGGCGGGTCTCGGCAGGACTCGGCGGGTCCCGCCGGGGGCGAATGGTCGACATACGCCGCTTTCTTCCACAACGCACCATTGTGTGCGCCGGTCGGGCGCGGCTCGCAAGCGGGGCGCGGACGGCCCTCCCGACAGGCGCGCTCTCCCCGCGCTGCTTAGCGTGGCAGGGTGAGCGCGCACACCCCGCACGACCAGGCAGTCTCCCGCCACGGCTGGGTGCCGGCGATCGTCGTGGCACTGGCCGGACTGCTCGCCATGGGGGTGGTGGCCGGGCTGGGACTGTGGGCGGCCGGGGCCGCGGATCTGCCGCAGGGCGCCTTTCCGCGGGTGATCGCGGCGACCGTGGTGACGAGCGTCGGCGGCACGGTCGAGCTCTCCGGGAACGCCGGTGGGCTCGCCGACACCCAGGCCGCTCTGACGGTGATCCCGCTGTCCGTCACCCTGGCCGGGGCGCTCGTGGTGGGCGCCGGGTTCCTGCGGCCGCTGCGGCACCGGGCGGTGGCGGGCGCCGCGGAACTGGCCGGGTGGGCGGCCCGGATCGCGGTGCTGTGGCTGCTCGGCCTCCTCGGTCTGGCCCTGTCCGCACGGCAGACCTTCCCGATCCCCCTGGGCAACGACACGCTGAGCGACCTCGGCGAACTGTTCGACGTCAGCCCCGAGGCGGGTTTCACGACAGACGTCCCCCTCACCCTTGTCGTCGGGCTGGTGTGGCTGGCCGGTGTGCTGGTGCTGGCCTTGCTGGTCTCGCCGGGCGCCCCGTTGCCGCCAAGGCTGCTGCGCCTGCACCGATCGGTGCGGCCGGCCGCGTACGCCATGGTCCTGCTGCTGCTCTGCTGCGTCGTCCTGGGTCTCGTCGTCGCGCTCGTCGTCGCGGCGACCCGCGGGCACGCCGCCCAGACCCTCGCCGTGGTCCTGCTGGGCCTGCCCAACCTCGTGTGGCTCGCGTTCACGATCGGGCTGGGCGCCACCTGGAACGGCCGGGTCGAGGGTCCGTTCGGGCTGCCGATGCCGCGGGTGCTGGACGAGGTGCTGCGCGGCCCGCAGGACGCCCGGCTGAACCTCGGCACCCTCGCCGAGCACGACAGCCGCGTGTGGTGGCTCCTCGCCGTGGACGCGGCCTTGCTGCTGCTGGCCGCGTTCGTGATGGCGGCCCACTCCCCCGCAGGGACGCGCGCCTGGCGGCATGCGGTGCGCATGGCGGTGGCGCTGGTGCTCACGGTGCTGATGATCTGTCTGGTCGGCCGGATCTCGGCGCACTACGGCCTGTCCGTGCTCGGCATCGGCGACCTGGGCGGCGATCTGTCCGGGGAGCTGTTCCTGCGCCCCGAGATGTGGTCGGCGCTGGGTCTCGCCGCGCTGTGGGGGCTGGTGGCCGGCTTCCTGGGCGGGCTGCTGGCGGGGGCGGCGCGCCGCCGGGGCGGGGCGGAACCCCCTTGACAGCGCCTGCAGCGGCAGGCCTCTCGGCTCACCCGGACCCCTCCGGTCACCCGGGACCGGGCCCCTCCCTCCCGGTCACCCGCGACCGATCGGGTGGCAGACCGGCCGTGCCCAGGGCGGGGGCTGCGGCGCCGAAGCCTGGGCGGCGGCCGGCTCCGTCGGCGGGTGAGCGGGCCTGAGCCCGCCGGCCGGCGTCGGCCTCAGCTCGGCGACGAAGGCTCCGCAGGTGGGGTGGCGGGCCTCGGGGCTCTTGGCGAGGGCCCGGGCGAACACCGCGTCCAGGTACGGCGGGAGGCCGGGGCGGGCCTGCGTCAGCGGGGGCGGATCGGCGTTCTGGTGTGCCCAGAGCAGGGCCACGTCGTCGTCGCGGAGGAAGGGCGGGCGGCCCGCGAGGCACTCGTAGACCACGCAGGCGAGGCCGTAGACGTCGCAGCGGCCGTCGACCGGTTGCCCGGAGATCTGCTCGGGGGCGACGTAGTCGAGCGTGCCGACGAACTGGCCGACCGAGGTGAAGCCGGTCAGGGAGAGCGACTTCTTCGTCAGGCCGAAGTCGGTGAGGTAGACGTGCTCGGGATGGTCGCTGTCGGTGCCGCGGGCGACGAGGATGTTGCCGGGTTTGACGTCCCGGTGGACCAGCCCGTGCTCATGGGCGGCGTCGAGCGCGGAGGCGACCTGCGCGGCGATGCGGACGGCGGTCGCCGGGGGCAACGGGCCCTCACGGTCGAGAAGGTGGCGCAGATCGCTCCCGTCGACGTACCGCATGGCGATGTACAGGACGCCGTCGGTCTCATCCGCCTCGAAGACGGGCACGATGTGCGGATGGTCGATGGCCGCGGCGACCCGCGACTCATGGGTGAAGCGTTTGCGGAACACGTCGTTGCGGGCCAGCTCCGGGGCGAGCAGTTTGAGTGCGACGGTCCGGTCCAGCCGCAGGTCGTGGGCGCGGTACACGACGGCCATGCCGCCACGTCCGATCTCGCTCTCGATGCGGTAGCCGGCGATCCTGCGGCCGACCAGCTCGGATGGCCGGCCGGAGAAGGGGGTCGTCCCGGGGGTCATCGGGATTCCCGGTCGGGGTGCACGATCCGGGTGGCGGTGTGGTCCTGGGCGGCCTCGGCCGCTTCCGGCGCCCGGTCGGCCGCGTAGGTGCTGAGGCGGGTGCCGTCGCCGTACAGCCAGCGCTCGCGCGCCGTGTCGTACAGCCACACGTCCTCGCCGTCGACGACCACGCCGATCCGCAGTCCGCGGGTGCGGCGCCGGAAGGCCTCGCCGTCGAGGCCCGCGTCGGCCAGTTCCTCCACCGCCGCCCGGTACCGGGCGAGGGCCTCTTCGGCGCGGCCGAGCAGCGGGCGCGGGTCGGCGGCGGTCGCGAGGGGGGCGTCGGAGCGGGGCGGGTCCTGGGGGACGGCGACCAGATAGCGGCCGTCGACCCAGGCCGACCAGCCGTTGGAGCACAGCACGCGCCCCCAGTCGCCGCGCCGCTCCATGAGCCGGACCGGCAGCAGCGGATCGAGGGGCACGGTGGGGCGGGCCGGGTCGGGGGCCTCCCAGGCGGGCATGCCGTGCGGGGGGACCACGTGGGTGGGCCGGAATCCGGGAGTCGTCATGGACCGCCCTACTTCCGCATCACGGCGGGCTCGTGCCGGCGCAGCAGCCGGGAGACGAGGAATCCGCAGACCGCCGAGAGCACGACGAGCATGCCCACGTCGAGCAGCCACACCCCCACCGAGTGTTCGAAGAGCGGATCCGCGGTGATGTCCCCGGGCACGATCCTGGCCAGCCCGACGGTGCCGGCCATCGCGCCGAGCGCCCACCGTGCGGGCACCAGCCACGACAGCTGCTCCAGACCGGGGACACCGTCCAGGGGCAGCAGCGCCCCGCAGAACACCACCTGGACGATGGCGAGCAGCACCAGCAGCGGCATCGTCACCTCCTCCTTGCGGACCAGCGCGGAGATCAGCAGGCCGAGCATCATGGCGGTGAAGGCCAGCAGGGCCACGGCGACGGTGATCTCGACCAGGGGCGGCATCAACACGCCTTCGCCGCCGGGAGCGTTGAGGTCGACGCCGAGCAGGGCGACAAGGGTCAGCACCACCGCCTGCACGACGGTCACCGCGCCGAGGACGACGACCTTGGACATCAGGTACGCCGATCTGGACAGGCCGACGGCGCGTTCGCGCTGGTAGATCACGCGTTCCTTGACGAGTTCGCGCACGGCGTTGGCCGCGCCGGTGAGGACGCCGCCGACGCACAGGATGAGCAGCACGTTCATCGCGTGCTCGCGGTCGAGCTCGCCGCCGGACAGGGCGCGGGCCATCGCGCCCATGACGAACGGCAGGGCGATCATGATCGCGAGGAAGGTGCGGTCGGCGGCGAGCGCGGTCGCGTAGCGGCGGACCAGGGTGCCGAGCTGGGCGCCCCTGCTGCGGGGCCGGGCCGGCGGCAGCATGACCACCGGGCCGGAGCGGGGCAGCCGGGGCTGCTCGCTGTCGTTGACGACGTACTGCCGCCGGAACGGCGAGTCGCCGTACTCCCCCGCCCAGTCCCGATCCTGGTCGCGTTCGAAGGCCTCGAACGCCTCGGGCCACTGTTCGAAGCCGAAGAAGGCGAGGGCGTCCTCGGGCGGTCCGTAGTAGGCGACCCTGCCGCCCGGCGCGAGCACCAGCAGCCGGTCGCAGACGTCGAGGCTGAGGACGCTGTGCGTGACGACGATGACGGTACGGCCGTCGTCGGCGAGGCCGCGCAGCATGTGCATCACCGAGCGGTCCATGCCGGGGTCGAGGCCCGAGGTCGGCTCGTCCAGGAAGAGCAGCGAGGGTTTGGTCAGCAGTTCCAGGGCCACGCTGACGCGCTTGCGCTGGCCGCCGGAGAGCGTGTGCACGGGCTGGCCCGCGCGCTGCTCCAGCCCCAGTTCGCGGATGACCTCCTCGACCCGCTCGCGGCGCTCGGCCTTGGCGGTGTCCTGCGGGAAGCGCAGCTCGGCCGCGTAGACGAGGGCGCTGCGCACGGTCAGCTGGGCGTGCAGGATGTCGTCCTGCGGGACCAGGCCGATGCGCTGGCGCAGCTCGGCGTAGTCGCGGTAGAGGTCGCGGCCGTCGTACACGACCGTGCCGTGATCCGCGGGGCGCTGGCCGGTGAGCGCGCCGAGCAGCGTGGACTTGCCGGCGCCGCTGGGTCCGACGACCGCGAGGAGGCACTTCTCCCCCACCGGGAAGGACACGTGGTCGAGCAGGACCTTGCGGCCGCGGTCGACGGCGACCGTCAGGTCCTGTACGTCGAGGGAGACCTCACCGGTGTCGACGTACTCCTGGAGCTGGTCGCCGACGAGACAGAAGTCCGAGTGTCCGATGCCGACGATGTCGCCGGGGTCGAGCGGGGCCCGGGTGACGGGCAGCCCGTTGAGGTAGGTCCCGTTGTGGCTGCCGAGGTCGACGATCTCGTGGCCGCCGTCGGGCAGCGCGCGCAGTTCGGCGTGCCGGCGCGAGACGACCAGGTCGTCGACGACGAGGTCGTTGTCGACGGCGCGGCCGATGCGGACGGTGCGCGCCGGCAGCGGCCGGACGCTGGTGGGCTCGCGGAATGTGCCCGTCACGCCGGGCATGGAGACCGCCGACGGGCGTTCCGCCGCGGGCGGGGGGCGGCCGGACAGGACCAGGTAAGGACCGTCGTCCGGGCTGCCGATGCGGATCACGCTGCCGGGGCCGACGCCCCACTCCTGGACGCGGCGGCCGTCGGTGTAGGTCCCGTTGGTGCTGTGTTCGTCGGCGAGGGTCCAGTGGTCGCCGTCGGGCCGCAGCACCGCGTGGTGCCAGGAGACGCGGGTGTCGTCGATGACGATGTCGCTGAGCGGGTCCCGTCCGATGCGGTAGTCGTGGCCCGGGACCAGCACGCTGGAACCCGTCTCGGTCTCCAGCACGAGTTCGGGCGCGGTCGAGGAGACCGGTCGCTCCACCATGCCTGAATTCTATCGATCCGTACCCTTGTGTGCCCGACGGGCGGCGGGCCTCAGCCGACGGGGAGGACGAGCGCCGGGACGGTCCGCTGCATCCGCAGGGCGTCGACGGATTCGGCGAGCAGCTCGTACTCGGTGGTCTCGTCGCTGATCGCGATCCGCACCAGCCGCCCGCCCGCCAACTCGTCGGCCACCAGCTCCTGCCGGCCCATGTCGGCACACCAGGCCCGCAGCAGCTCGGGCACGTCGGGCACCTTGTCGGCGACCGGGACCAGGGCGCCCGGCGGGATGTGCTCGCTCTCGGGCCGCGGATCCAGCCGTTCGGCCATCCAGGAGGCCCGGTCCCGCAGCCACCACAGGGCGAGCGCCAGCGTCGGGGCACGATAGGTGCCGAGCGGTACGCCGATCCGCCGGCCGTCGCAGACGCCGTATGCGGTGACATGGCACAGGAATTCGTCGTGCACGTCTCTCTCCCCCGGTGCTCGCCGGCCGGTCGTGCCTCGCTTTCCGTGCGGCTCCTGTGGGGTGAACTGCTTCTGACCTTCGAGTATGTTCACTCTTGAAACACTGTCACCATGACTTTCCGGCCAGTCTCTTGGCATATTCAGTGCCGTTCATGGCCGAAATGCGGCGAGCCCCCGATCCCGTCGTCATTACCCGACAGGTAATCGACCCGGGCGGCGGGCGCGGGCAAGGTGGTCACACCGGATCGGCGAATACCGGGATCCGGGTCCTGACCTGTATCGATGACCTCATGGGGGGCCGATTCACGATGTCCGCGAACACTGACCGTCACGAGAACGCCGTCGCTCGCTACTTCGAGGCCTGGAACGCGCGTGATCCCGAGGCTTTGGCCAAGGCTGTTACGGCCGCGTGGGCCGTGGACGGAGGTTATACCGATCCCCTGGCCGACGTCCGGGGCCATGAGCAGATCGCGGCGGTGATCGCGGCGGCGCACGCGCAGTTCCCGGGCTTCGCCTTCCGGCTCACCGGCGCTGTGGACGGCCACCACGACACGGCCCGCTTCTCCTGGGAGCTGGTGAGCGACACCGACGGTTCGGCGCCGGTGGCCGGATCCGACGTCATCACGCTGGACGCCCGGGACCGGATCACCGTCGTCCTCGGATTCCTCGACCGGGTGCCCGCCGGAGCCTGAGGCCGGCCGGCGATGAATTCCTCCGCTCGCGGCGGTCTGTCCGGTGGGAGATCACCGCGAGCGGAGGACTTCACGGGCGCGAACGCAATCATGAACGCCGAATTCACGGCCGTGCTGCGCAGGAGCCCGGCAAAAGGCGGCTGGGCCTAGGGAGTGTCCGACGGATCATGATCGGAGCCATAAGCGGATCGCTGCTGCGGTGACGGTGCCATGGAAGACGTAGGCCCTCTTGTCGTAACGGGTTGCGACGGCACGGGAGTTCTTGAGCCGGT